>JAAWON010000009.1 GCA_022799495.1 Erysipelotrichaceae bacterium
CCGGCTCCGTGGAGCTCACCGCGGGCTTTGCCGGTGTTGATGTCGCCGCCGTCGTTGTGGCCGAACTGTATCAGCACGTAGTCGCCCGGCTGGAGGGCGCACGATGATTCTCAAACGCCTGACGAGCATCCGTATTCAAGGTGATCTGAATTGCCTTATCCAACTGATTATTGCAAACTGTGACCAAGAATACACCATAATGCTTTGTATAGCGTTGAAAACCGGTCTGCGGATTGTGTTCTACCATACTAAAACCAAACTCCAATAATACTTCCATGGACTCTTTTGCTTTTAATTTCATAGTTCCTCCGTTTTAGATCCATTCAAAATAAAAATATTACTTCCTTTTGATGCCATTATTATACCAAAATTTATCGTATTGTCTATCCCTTTTTTGGCAAAGAATCTGTATTTTCATATCTATAATATATCCTTTCCTCCTCCCCTTTTATCTTATTGCACGATGAAAAAATCATTCATCACAAACGTAAAAAAAATAGGGTTTTCACCCTATCTACCTTGTCACATCCACAAAAGGGCGATATGCGACACAAGAAAACAAACCAACATTCCGATGAAAGTGGGAAGCAAAAAGGCAACCAATGTCCATTTTCTGCTTCCAGTTTCCTTGCGTATGGTCAACAACGTCGTTGCACAAGGAAAATGAATCAAAGAGAATAACATCGTACAAATCGCCGTTACCCAAGTCCAGCCATTCGCTACCAACAATTCCTTCATTAACGTTAAATCGTTTAGTTCCAGCATATGGGTAGAGGAAAGATAAGTCATGATGATAATAGGTACGACAATTTCATTGGCTGGAAATCCCAATATAAAGGCAAGCAGAATGACTCCATCCAATCCTAATTGGCGCGCAAAGGGGTCCAAAAAAGAGGAAATCATTGTTAATAAGGTGACACCATCAACTGTGATATTGGCTAATAACCATAGGAGTGCACCGGCTGGAATCGCTACGGATATTGCCCTACCCAGTACAAACAGTGTCCGATCAAAGATAGAGCGAATAATTACTTTACCAAACTGCGGCCTACGATAAGGTGGTAATTCCAATGTAAATCCTGAAGGGACACCTTTCAACAGTGTGCAACTCAATAGACGCGAAACCCAAAATGTGAGCAGTACCCCTAATACAATTGTCGCAGTCAGCAACAAAGTAGACACGAAACTGTTCCAAGGTGCAGCAAGCATGCCGGCAAAAAACATGGTAATAATCGCGATTAAAGTAGGAAAACGACCGTTGCAGGGGACAAAGTTATTCGTAAGAATGGCAATTAAGCGTTCTCTAGGAGAATCTATGATGCGAGCACCACTGACCCCTACCGCATTACATCCAAATCCCATACTCATGGTGAGTGCCTGTTTCCCACACGCTTTTGCTTTCCGAAAGAAACCATCCAAATTAAATGCGATACGAGGTAAATATCCAAAGTCTTCTAAAATAGTAAAGAGCGGAAAAAAGATTGCCATCGGTGGTAGCATGACCGCTACCACCCATGTTAGCGTCTTATAAATACCATCCATCATCAACGCCCGTAACCACTCATGAACACCAAGCATAAGCAGCCATTGATTTAACTGCTCCTCAAGGAGGGAAAATCCCTTTGCTAATAACTCACTGGGAATGTTCGCACCCGATATGGTAATCCAAAAAATCAAAGTCAGTAAGGCGAGCATAAGCAATAATCCCCATACCTTATGAGTCACAATGCGATCTATGCGACGATCTCGTTCATAATAGTTCGCCTGTTTCAATGTAACGCATGCATCGCTGATTTGTGCAGAGCGTTTTGCGATGGCTGCGGCCAATTCATCTTCCAAATGATCATAGATACCCAGGTCCCTCAAATACTCCTTCTGTTTCTTGATGACCTCCTCACATTGCCTTGGATGCTCCACATATTCCAAGAAACGCATATCACCTTCTAATAACTTGATCGCCGCAAAGCGATGATCTATTTGACTATGTCCCATCACTTCGCAAATTGCTGAAATGGCCTCTTCCAATTCTTCACGATATCGTATGACAACCTGTTTGCGCTGATGGCTTTGCGCACAACAGCGAGCAATAGCCTCTTTCAACTCTTCCAGACCTTGTTTGGAACGGGCACTCATCATAACTACCTCGCTGCCAAGCTGCTCAGATAACCTTTTTTGATCAATTTCAATTTGCTTTTTCTTTGCCTCATCACATAAGTTCGCAACTACTACCACTCGATCCGTAATTTCCAGAGTTTGCAATACAAGATTCAAATTACGTTGAAGGCATGTGCTATCACAAACAACCACACAACACTCACATTGCTCAAAACAGATAAAGTCACTGGTCACCTGTTCCTCACGAGAATGCGCCAACAAAGAATACGTACCCGGAAGATCAATCATTTCATGTAGCTGATCACCATATACATAGGTACCACTCGCCAGTGCCACCGTTTTTCCGGGCCAATTTCCGGTGTGCTGATGCATCCCTGTAAGTGCGTTAAACACTGTGCTTTTCCCTACATTGGGATTTCCCACCAATGCAATACGTATGTTAGGATGCTCTTGCACATACGCTTGATTCAATTCCTGATTTATTTCCATTATGCCTGAAAACATAACTTACCCCCTCTCACGTACCTGTATCCGCTTGCTTTCACTATCCCTCAGCGCAATTACCGCACCATTCACAAAATAAGCACGCATATGTCCTGATGGGGAATCATATACGGGTTCTATCCATGTATCATATAGGATGCCTAAATCCAGCAAGCGCCTGCGCATACTATCCTGTATGAGTAAATCACATACCTGTACACGCTGTCCCAATGCCGCTTCCTCCAATGTCATAGTCCTTCCCCCCTGATATACGTTATGTAAAAGCAAGTAAAATGTCTATCACAAATACCCATGTAGAATATTACCCAGCAACACATACGAGTTCATCAACGGAAACATCATAAAAAAATCTGTGCTTGTTTTTTTCTACAAAACACAGACAATGCCTATACACATTTAAAACTAAGACAAACTGATATGAAAATAGTCACATATTGCCGCAATCACACCATTCTCCCCATTACTTTTAGCATGATGGCGAGCAATTTTCAAAATATCCGGATGGGCATTTCCCATCGCATAGGATGCCTCGCACTCCAGCAACATTTCTCGATCATTCAGATAGTCACCGAATGCCATTAACTGCGCTGATGATAATCCATTTTTATGTTTCCATGCCGCTACGGCACTTCCTTTATTCACATTTGGATTGGTCATGTCAATCCAGTGCTTGCCTGAAGTTACGGTATGCAGCTCCATACGCTTCTTTTGTAACCATGGCAAGCCATGAGTCTGTGCATCCAGTGCATCAAAAATGGAGATCTTACATATGGGATCGCGATGAATTACACTTAGCACATCCTTTACATACTGCAAACGGCGATAATACAAACGACAATTTGCTAAAAACTGCGGATCATCATTTTCCACATAAGCGCTTTCCACCCCACATACCACCGGCCACGCATTTTTTAACTGCCGAATATGTGCAATCGCTTTACCCAAATTTACTGTCGCAATTTCAGTGTAATCAATACATTGTTCTCCCTTAAACATCATGGCACCGTTTTCCGCTATAAACAACATCTTAGACGCGTAAGAGCCAAAATATTCATATAAGTTATAATACTGACGGCCGCTTGCGACTGCAAAATGAATCCCCTTTTGATTCAACGCTGCCAATAAGGGAAACATTGCCTTTGGTAAGCGCTTCTGTTCATCTAACAAAGTTCCATCCATATCACTGAAAATCCATTGGATCATCTTATCTTCTCCTTCTTTATCAAACGTAAAGAAAAGGACGCAATTGAGTCCTTATTCCTGATCATCATAATCTTTATCATCATTATTTTTATCTTTGTTTTGATCGACATCATCCTCTTTTTGGGGATCTTTTACTTGCGTCTTATCCTGATTGATGTCTTGATCCTGTTCAGGATCTTTTAGTTGATCCATATCCAAATCTTGCTCACTATTCTCATTATCCGATTGTTCCCCCTGTGGTTTATTTCCATCCTTATCGTTCTTTTTCTCACTTTGTGCGAAAACCACCTTAATCGTATAGTCCTGCTCTACCTCCGGTATCATCTGGAGCAGTTTTACAATTACCGCTTCGGCCTTTGTGGCAGCCTGTGAAAACAGACCATTCTCCAAGGCTTCCTCCTCTACCATATCCTTTTGCTGGGTCGCAAAATTCGCATAATCCTCAATTTTAATTGGATTAAATAAGTTGCGGGTTTCATCATAAACCTCAATACTGCTCTCATCAATCACATTGCTAATCACCTCAATATCTGGTAATACAACTGTGATTTCATGATTTTTTACCACCACCTCTGCCAATGACATATCCACACCAAATTTTACAATTCCTTGATAAGTCAATAAAAAACTTTTCTTGGTCAATGGAATCTCCCAGCCATTCAAGGTTAATGAATTTTCAAATTTGCCTACCTTCGTATAATGATACTCCAACGTAGTTAATTCATTGACCTCCTGCAGTTGATTGAACACATTGGTAGAAGTAATTTTCGGCTCAGAAGATCTACTGGCATAAAACACCCCCGCAAAGAATACTCCGGCGATCAATAGGAGTATCGCAAGCATGCCGCCAATTGCTTTTTTTATTTTCCCCAATCGATCCAAAGTTTTCATATCCGACCGCCTTTCTTTACCTGTAAGCATTATACCATAAAACGTAGTATTTTGAATACGTTCCCCTATTCTTTCTTATTCAAAAATTAGCAATGTGTTCCAATTTCTTTATGCTCGATAAAAAAGCATTCCTCAAAAGAAGAATGCGAATCTATTTATTTGAGATCAGTGCATCCAGTTCTGCTTTACTCAAGGGTCGATCTTGTTTCATCGCCGCCGCTGCCAAACAACGCATCACCGCTTTATATGCATCGGGCATCGCTTCCTTTATCTCGGGTCGTATCGCTGCCAACCAAAGCAAAATATCATCTAAATGCACAGGCAATGATGATGCAATACGCTCTTTCAACAGAATAGCAGTGCTTGGTGACGCCCCTCCCGTACTAACCGCAACACAAAGTTGTTCACTGGTATACATAGATGGAAAAATAAAGTCACAATACTGCGGCATGTCCACTACATTTACCGGTATATGATGAGAGCGACACAAGGATGCAATACGGATATTTTCCCTTTCTTCCTCTGCCGCAATCACAAAAACAGGATGCTTGTCCAGATCCGTTTCCAAAAAGGATCGCTCACAGATGGAAAGCTCCTTGCAAGCTTTGATTTGATCCGATATGGATGCAGCGATCACTTGTATGTTTGCGCCGAATGGTTGTAAACGAATGATTTTCTCATATGCATGCGTCGCTCCACCGCATATCAGCACAAGATGTCCCTGCAATTGATACATCATAGGAAAATAAATCATAGAAGTTCCTCTGTTTCATAAAAATATTCCAAGCGATCCTTCACTGTGATCGTTTGGATGCCAATTTGAAAAATCTCCTGTAACAGTGTGGATTCACATAACGCACTTGGCGTTGTACAATCTCGAATATAACCATCCTGCATCACTGCGATTTGATCTGCCAGTTTCAAAGCCAACAATATATCATGAAGTACAAGCAGAATCGTCTTTCCCGATTCAGCCAATTCACGAATCGTTTTGGCAAGTTTGAACTGTTGGGCAATATCCAAATAAGTAGTCGGCTCATCCATTAAAATGACATCACTTTGCTGGGCCAAAGCCATAGCGATATAGACCTTCTGCCGCATGCCTCCGGATAATTCGCTCATGGATCGGTGTGCATAAGCCTCTATTCCCATTTGATTCATCGCCTGTTTCGCAATTGCAAAGTCTTGCGCTCGATAATTGCGCGGATAAGATAAATACGGAAATCGTCCATGCAACACCATGCGTCCCGCAGTGATCTCAGGAATGCTTTTGCCCTGCGCCAAATAAGCAATACGCCGCGCTCTTTGCAAATCGCTCAACGCCAACAAAGAATCTTCATCTAAGCGGATTTCACCACGCTCCATCGGCGTCACACCGGCAATGGCTTTGAGCATCGTACTTTTCCCACAACCATTCGGGCCGATGATGACGGTGATTTTGCCCGGCTGACAGGACAAGGAAACACCGTGCAGGATCGCTCGTTTTCCATAACTAACATGCAGATCGGAAATATTAAGCATGTCGATGTCCTCCTTTATAGCGGATGAGTAGCATCGCAAATACCGGCCCCCCGATCAACGCCATCAATATGCCAACTGGCAATTCATAAGGCTGAAAGATCAGACGGGCAATTAAATCACAAAGACAGACAAAACCCGCACCGACACATGCGCATAAAGGCAGTAAATAACGCGCCTCATTCCCTACCAATCGACGGACAAAATGAGGTACGATTAATCCGACAAATCCCAATAAACCGGAAAAGCTAACTGCGGATCCGGCAAGCAATGCCGCAAGTATCAAAAAAAGTACCCGATATCGCTTCACTCGCAAGCCGACGCTTTGTGCTGTTTCATCTCCAAGCGCAACAACATCCAGTTCATTAAACAACGTAAACAAGATCAATACAGCCAAAGCAATCATACCCATAGCCGGCAGTAATCTGGCATATGATATAGAAGCAAATCCACCGATGCGAAAATCTGCATTTAATGCTGCAATTGCCGGTTGTAAAGCCACAATGGATTCACTGAATGCATTTAAAATACTATTGAAGGCAACGCCCCCTAAAATCACGGTTGTCTTTGACGCATTGGTACGGGAAGCAAACAGCGACAGCACGCTAACCGCAAGCAAACTGCCCACAAACGCCGCTAACGAAACTTTAATACCAGCCAATATCCCAAACGCACAACAGATCGTCACGCCCAAACCAGCGCCGGCATTTACACCGATAATACTTGGAGAAGCCAATTTATTGGAAAGTACATTTTGCAGGATTGCCCCTGATAAAGACAAAGCAGCGCCAGCAAATAAACAGGCAAGCGTACGCGGAGCCCTAGCATATAAAATAATGTTAGCACTCACCGTCCGCTCGCCTTGAAACAGAATTTCCCACAGCTGCGTGATTGAGACATTCACTGTGCCAAAGCACAAAGAACATATCGCAATCAGGAAACAGGCCACCAAAGCACCTGCGATCAGCCATACGATCGTTCTGTTTTTATTCATATAGAATTTCCTCAAGTTTTTGGTACGCCTCTGCAAAGCGTGCATTGGGTTTCAAATTATACAACTGTTTGTCCATATAATAAACATGACCATTTTTCACTGCATCCAATTCATACCAGAGCGGATTTTCCTTAAACATCTGTTCTACATTTTGTTTCACTTCATCCATTTCATTGCCAGTTTGAACAAAGAATAATTTATCTGGATTTTGTAATAGAATGCTTTCGATACTCAAATTCTCCAATAGCATTTCATCATTATCCGCAATATTAACACAGCCAAAATCTTTCAGCATTCCCCCCAACATCGTTCCATCACTGTTTTTGGCACGAATACTGGCCGCAGAGGCACGCATCACCAATACACTTTGGGCCGGCTCACCTTCATGTTTTTTGAGTATCGCTTCAATCTCTTTCTGTAACTTTAAACCATATTGTTCGTATGCTTCTTCATTTCCGGTTAATTCCGTGCATAATTTCAATAAACGTAAATAGTCATCAAAATGTGAAACATCAAAGTAAACCACAGGGATTCCGGCTCCGGATAAAGCCTCCTGCAATTCCAAATGACCGCTTAATTTAGAACTTGCGATCACAAAGTCAGGATTGGCAGAAAATAACCCTTCCCGATCCGGTGCATGGGTCTTACCCAAATTAACGGTCTCCTGCGCAAGATCCAAATGAAAATCCTCCCACGCATCATCTGCGGATGCGACGATTTCACCACCGGCCAACATCCAAATATCCGCATAACTACCGAGTAATGCAGCCACTCGTTCATGCGTATTTACTTGAACTGTGCGCCCCAAATCATCGCTAATGCTCATTCCCTGCGCGTCATTTTCATTTTGCGCATGGCAACCACTCAACAGTGCCAGTGAAACACAACCAAGGACAAGTAGTTTGCGTTTGCACTTTATTCTACGAGGATCAAGGAAACGGCGCATTAACATTTTGCGCCGCCCTTCACTTGTTTCTGAAGAATGGCTTCCTTATCAATTGACTGGTTAAGCAAACGATCCTCTACATATGCAAAACCCAAGCGATTGACCGTATCCGCAAACCGCTCTCCGCTGATTCCTTCATCACGGAAGAACAAGATGGCCCGCTCAATGATATCCAATACCTCTTCCTCACTGGTAAATAATTTATTCAGCGCGATTCCGTTGGCCATCTTCTTTCCCCAACGTCCTCCGATGAATACTTTATAGCCATTGCGATATTCTTCACTGACGCCAAAAGGACATTTTTCCTTACAGCGGCCACAACCGTTGCAGGCTGTTTGATCTACATTCAATTTGCCATCGGACAAGGTTGCGATCTTGATCGGACAAGCCTCTGCCACTTGACATTTCAAACATCCACGACACTTAGCAAAATCAAAGAGCGGAATACGCTGACCAATGATCCCCAGATCATTCAAATCCGGCTTAATGCAGTTATTCGGACAACCACCCACTGCGATTTTAAATTTATGTGGCAAGGTCACATGATGATATCCTTTATAAAAGCGTTCATGAATTTTTTCACTTAATCCAAATGTATCAATCAAACCATATTGGCAAGTAGTACCTTTACAGGAAACCACCGGACGAACCAAGGATCCGGTACCGCCGGTTTCTAACCCACGCTCCTGCAAGAAAGCAATTAACGGATCAATTTGTTCATAACGAACTCCTTGAATCTCCAAAGTCAAACGTGAAGTCATCGTCACTTCGCCACTACCAAACTGCTCTGCCGCTTCTGCGACTGCACGATGCTCATCAGCACTGATTTTACCATTTCGTGTGATGACACGAACATTGAATACGTCTGGGAAACGCTTATCCTGTAAACAACCAAGGCCTTTCACCCGCTTGATTTCATCCGCGCTCAATTTCGCTCCAGCAGGTAAAGTACGCTTGATCACATTGAAACTAGCACCTGCTTCCAATACACGTGTTTGCTGGAAGCCCATTGCCTTTAATTTGTTCTGCAACAAATAAGCGCGTTTTCCACGGGCACACACCAAAAGCAATTTCTCACTACGATCATGATGTGCCACACAAGCAGCGAGATTATTTACATCAAACCATTCCGCTCCTGTAAGGGTAGGAGTACTGTAAGCATCAATTAATGTATAATCCTTTGCCTTTCCTTGTGCATATTCCAGTGCAGTGATACTCTCTAAACGAGCACTGATCTTATTTAGAAGCACGCCGCAAGCGGTCGCAAACGGATGGATTGCGGTAGAAAACGGCGGTGCATAAGCAAAGTCCATCATAATGAGATCCTCTAAACAAGCCTTCAATGAAATCGCCGTGACTGCGATATCTGCCATTTTATCAACTGCACCACTGCCAATCACCTGCATTCCCAGCAATTGATGCGTTGTACGATCTGCGATCAGTTTTGTATAAAAAGTATCTGAATCCGGATAATAATGCGCCTTATCATCATTTGCGCTGATCACACTGATGACATCAAAGCCCAGCGCTTGTGCCTGCGCTTCACCCAAGCCAACTCTTGCGGCATTGAGATGCTCGCCCAATCGAACTACTCCGGTTCCTAAACTGCCGGGATAACTTTGCCCTTCCCCACTCATTGCTAAAGCCAGATTGCGGCCTGTGATATTTGCTGTTGACCCCATCGCCGACCATTGACGTTTCTTTGTCAAACGGTTGGAAACCAACGCACAATCCCCCACCGCATAGATGTCCGCAAGATTGGTTCTATGCTTTTCGTCAGTTATGATACAGCCCTTTTCCATAGCCAGTCCGCTATTGTTCAAGAACTCCGTCGCCGGTTGTATTCCAACGGCCAAAACAACCATATCAGCCGGTATCGTTGCGTTATTGCATACAACTGATTGTACCCGTGTATCACCTAAGATTTCTTCCACAGCAGTACCGGTTAAGATGCGCATTCCCTGATCCTGCAATTTTCTGCGCAGGTATGCGGCCATTTCTTCATCCATTACATTAGGAAGTAGTTGTGACGCCATATCCAATAAGGTAACCGATACTCCTTGTGCCATTAGATTCTCCGCTATTTCCAAACCGATGAAGCCGGCACCGACCACAACTGCTTTTTTTACTTGTTTCGCTGTTTGATAATCACGCAATGCAATCGCATCTTTCGGTGTTCGCATGCAGAATACACCTTCTAGTTCCACACCATTGATGTTTGGAACGATCGGTTTTGCGCCAACTGCGATTACCAGCCGATCATAAGATACCGTTTCATTACCGACGACAATGGTTTTCGCCGTTGGATTGAGCGCTGTTACCTCACAATTCGTATAGACTTGTGTTCCTGTCAAACGCATAAATGCTTCTGGTGTATTCACAATCAACTGCTCTTTTTCTGCGATTACACCTCCGACATAATACGGTAATCCGCATCCTGCATAGGAAATGTCCTCTGCCTTCGTGTAAATAACGATCTCATCATTTGGACACTCGCGTTTCAATTTTGCGGCTGTCTTTGTTCCTGCCGCAACACCGCCGATAATCACAATCTTCATACGCTTTCTCCTCTCTTTTATTTTTACCTGTCATGATTATATTACAAAGTGAGGATAAAAGCAATTTTCAAATCCAAAAACCTTTGACGCTTTTCTTTCCTTCAATCATCACAAAGATCTTCGCAAAGTTCAAGTGAGCTAGTTTATTTCAAAACAATTTCCGCATGAAATGTTAATCATCTATACCTTTTCAATATTAAAATTGCGGCAGGTTAAGCAAACAAATTAAGTTGTTATCCAATCCATTCAAGATTCTTTTTTCTCCCCTCATTTTCTTCACACACTTTTACAAAATTTCAACAAATTTCTGCGTGGTCTCTTCGCTATAATAATGGAGGATTAGGAAGTTCCCCTTACTTCGATAATCCTATGTAGGGATGTACAATCTCCCTAACCAATCCCTACATACACTTATCCCTTATAATAATGAATAAGGAAAACACTGTCAATCTCCTCTGACAGTGTTTTTCAATTTGTTTTGAAACCATTATGGAATAGATTAAATTACAAAATAAATTGTAGGAAATAAACAATTTGTTTTTTCCACCAATACCAATCATGAGCAACATCATAGCCCCAAAAATCTACCCAAGCATCAATTCCTTTTTCCTCCAGCGATGCAGATAATTTGTGTAAAGAGGATTCCATATCTTGTTCCCAAGCACCACGTCCGCAACTAAAAATAATTTCCGCCCGCTGATAAAGCGGCATGCGCGGATCATTCTGACTTAGATCATGCATATAATCCACCGGTGAATTACAATGAGTCAATTCATCGCGATAATCATGAAAAAAATAACTGGCTTCAAAAATACCACTTTGTGACAATAATACATCAAATAGATCAGGGCGGCGAAAAAAGGCATTGGTCGCATGGTATCCGCCCATGCTGCATCCGGTAGCCATAAGTCCTTTGTTCTCTTTATCCGGATAGTCACATAATTCATAAATACGTGGTACCAATTCATCACAGATGTAGTGAAACCAACGCTCCTGTAATTGGATTCGTTCTCTTGGATCACCCGATTGATTACTCCATGTTTCCCCATCAATTGAATCGCAGCAAAACATCTGCAATTTTCCTGCTTCAATGTATTCTTTGGCAGCTTCAATCATGCCAAAGTTTTCATAGTCATAAAATCGTCCATCCTGTGGCGGAAATACCAAACATGGCTTCCCCGCATGGCCAAACACTTTAAATTCCATATCCCGATTCAGTTCATGACTGAACTCCTTATAATACGCAACCTTCATGCTTATTTTCCTCCCGTTTCCTCTTGTACAAAAGCCACAAAAGCCTTCACCTCATCCATTGTCGCAAAGCAGGCTGTATACATTTGATTTCCCATTGCATCAGCCAAAACCTCTGGCATTCGCTCTTCCATCATTAAGAAATCACGATAAATATTCATAATTTCTTCATGGGTATGACGATAAGTATGGGTATCACGACGCGATGCAAATACACAAATATAAGGACGATTGCTTGTATCAATATCACTGGTATCCCAACATACCATATCTGCCCAAATTTGATAGACATCCAATTGATTGGCAAAGTTCATCATATCCGGCGTATAGCCGCCGGGCGGACGCATATTCACCTCGAGACCGATCAAATCACCGGCCTTGCCCAATCCTTCCTTATCCTCCATCATGCGGAAAAATTCAAAATGAAAAAAGCGACGCTCACAAGGGAATGCTTCAACCGCTCGCCTTCCCGCTTGCAGGAGATCCTGAGGCAATTCTTTTTCACTGTAATACACAAGATGATCTTGTGATTGTACAATCTCCATAATTGGTGTTGGAAAGACGTGACTTGTATAGAACAAAATTTCTTTTTTTGAATTGGTAATGCCATCGAAAGAACAGATATAACCACTGATAAATTCCTCCATGATGTATGGAATCTCAGGGAGATGCGCAAAGAAATCCGTTAACTCTTGTTCCGTTGTGATTTTATAAGTCGCAGCGGCACCGACTCCAATATCAGGCTTTACAATGATTGGATAATGAACAGTGTCCACAAATTTTTTGGCTTGATCCAAAGTAGTAGCCATTTCCCAACGAGCAGTTGCTATTCCTGCCTTTTCATAGTATGCCTTCATATGGGATTTATGCTGGATCCACCTTGCCGCATCGCCCATATAACCGCTTGTGATGTGGAACGCTTCACGCAGGCGGGCATCTTGGTTCATCCAATATTCATTGTTTGATTCCAACCAATCAATCTTGCCATATTTAAATGTTAGAAATGCCACTGCCCGCAGCATTTCATCTTCATCCTCCATGTTGGTGACATAATAATACTCATCCAAAGCACTGCGCGTTTCATGACTCAACTGATCATATGGCGTATCCCCTATCCCCAATACCGTGACCCCGTTTCGCTTTAAACGATCGCAAAAATTCCAATAAGTTCTTGGAAATTGCGGAGAGATATAAATAAAATTCATAAGCATCGCTCCTTCTATAATTCATTATTTTAGCACATTTCAAGAATGATGAAAACATCGGAGGTGATTTGCTTATGACCTTTTAGCACTCTTTCATCCAATCTGCGCAGTGAAAAGAGACACCCATGTGTCCCTTTTTATACTTACCTATTCAATTGCGGATTTTTCAGATCCAACTCCTCACAACGTTTTTTCATATAGGCCAATAAGCGTACCTCTTCCTCATCGCTAAAACCTCTGAAGCAGATTTCCTCTATATCACAGTGCTGAAACAAAAACAGTTCCTGCGGATTTAAAATCCCTTCTGGATAATAACACGCACAATAATCAAAGATACGCTGATCACTTTCCCGTAATTGTAAACGACCGCAGATCAAAATACGCTTCGTACCGTTTTTTAGACGCACAACACTACCTAGCGGTAAAAATTCCTTTTCCATATCATTCTTCCTTTCTTGATTTATTTTCATATTGTTTTTTCATACTCCTTCACTCTTATGTATTCATAAACTACCAATCTATTTTAAGATTCAAACCGGTTCCTAACAGACAAGAAAATTTAGCACCAAGTTCAAACGAATCAGCAGAGGCTGAAAGCGTACCACCAATTCCTACGCCGCCAAGTTCACCCTCAGCACTAAGCGTAATCGTGACGCCCCACAATTTTAGGACCCCACTAATCTCTCCGGATGCGACTGCCATACCTACTTCTCCTGTTAGCGTAACTTCCTTTTGACTGATATGTGCTTCACCATTTGCATATACAGCACCAACTTCTCCTTTGACAAGTGCTTGAGTGGCAGCGAAATCATTCTGCCAATCAAGTTGAATCAATCCGCTTACCGCGGCTACACTCGCACTTACCTCTACATCGAACTGCGGTTTGATATGGTATTGATCATCAAATAACACCGCATGCATACTGCCGGATAGTTCAACCTCACCAACACCCAATTCTGCATGTTCACGATAATGACCGTTTGTGATACTACCGGATAATGACATCACCTGTAGTTTCCATGCCAAATCCGCTCGCATTCCATCATTGAGCAAAGCACGAAAATTTTGTTTATGCAACAGATGTTCATTGGAGGTTATACTTGTATTCATCCAATTCAACTGCCACTGATCTGGCGCATCACGAATTCCCTGTGTCGCAATTCGCTTTCCTTGTTTCATCATTCCCCTTTGCGATTGACTGATTGGCTTTCCATCGGCTTGATTGTAAATAGGAGAGCGGTTTTGTACTTGCTTATCTAATAGAAGTGCTTGCTTACGCAATCGTTCTTCCATCGTGCCATAGGCGTACGCACTATCCTTGACATAGCCTTCAATCATGATCATGCGCTGTTTCAGACGATTCATCTGTTTTTGAATTTGGTTAAGTTCATAACGGGTATTAGCATCCATTGAAAAAGGAAAATTTTGCATATAAGATAAGGTGATTTGTGCGTTTTGAAGTTGCTCACTTGCCTGTTCAAAAGATAGTTTTTGACGCTGTAAGGATTCAATGCGAATACTGAGATGATTCATAAAGTGCTATGCTCCAACCACAACAACTGACAGCCTACATGTTCCATGCGCTCTGTTAAGCGATTCAAACTTTGAATGCATTCGTTACATGCTTGAAGAACGAGCGATGCCTCTAATCCTTGATATTGGTTCATTACCTCTTGCCGATAGCGGATAAAAAACTGGCGAGCCTGAATAAGCGATGCGGCAGCACTGCTTAAGCGTGCTCGTTGCTGTGTAATCACACGCTGCGTCGTTTGCGTCATTCCTTTCGCTCCTAGGCGAAAGCCGCCGCATTTTGATTGATGCGCTGTTCCGTCGATTCATAACTACTTACAGTCGTATCTAAAAACTGGGCATAATGTTCCACAATTTCCCGATAATTCTCAAATATCGCAGCCATTCCTTGAAAACGTGAAAAAATGGTTTCAGCTGCTGGACTTTGCCAATAAGCAGACAATTCATTCATAATTCGCTTCATTTCGCTCAACTCCTGCATCAGTTCAGCGTTGATTCGTCTGATTGTGCCAGCGGTGGTACTAACTTCCACCAATGATATTGTAATTTGTTCCATATCGTTCCTCCTCTCTTTTCTAATTTGTCAATGTTCGTGCCTGATTGACACGTTCTGCCTGTGTTGCACGATAAGTACGTGCGGAACTGCGCAAAAATTCTGCATAACTACGCATTAGCCGTACCATATGAATGAAATCTTGTTCAAATCCGCGAATCTGATTAACATAAGCCAAATTATCCTCACCCTGCCATGCGCTTCGCATCTCATCCACACATTGATACAACTGATGATAACTTTTTTCATAAGCAGCACACTGTTCTTCCATTCGATTGGCACTTTGTTCAAGTGCATTTACCTCTACGTTAATTTTGATACTCATTGTGTTCCTCCTGTTTCTTTCTGATTAAATCTGATTAAAATAGATAAAAGCATTCATTGTTTTCTACTCGATATTGTCCTAGTGTCTTGTTCCCCATGACACTGTTGGTACGTGAGCGAACAAGCAAATGCGCTCGTTCTGCTAAAAAACGCCCTTGATTTTGTTCCTCTACCCATAATGCACAAACGCGACAAAGCTCATCCATGCGTAGTTGTAAGGATGCGATCACATCTAGTTGTGTCTGAAGTGCAGGAATCACAATGCTTAGCATCACAGTTCGCTCACCGGTTGAAATGGTATCACCTCCTCACGAAGCCATAAGCCCTGCCCCTTCATCACTCGCTCCATAGACGCCATTGTTTCATAACCCCATAGGTAGCGATATGCGGCGAAGTCATTGCCATACCAAAGGACTTGCCCCGCCTCTTTTGCCTGTAATCCCAACGGATCCTGAAACTGTATGGAAAGCTGGGATGGAGAAACGCTCAAAATTTCCATTCCCATTTGCTTTGCCTGTACAAGTGAATCCAAAAAACGAATCGGATAGTGGTATTGTGCAGCGATTTGTTTCCACATGCGTAAATGGCGATGTCTTTCATTCCCACACAAAATCCATAGACCTTGGGGTTCAATGGTCAAACAAGTTCGTTCTGATAGGGAGATGCCAATAAAAAACTGTGTAACATCACGATAAAAGCATTGATAACTCAGTCGCTTTGATAGTTGTGGCATTGTTAAACGAAACGCAGACGACACTGATTTAACAATTCGCATCGCCTGTGCAAACTGCACAACATATACCTGATCCTCCTGTTTCCACAACGCCTGTAATGGTGTATTCCCCAGCCGCCGTTCTTTGCCGAGCAAACAACGCTGTTCATTTTCATCTTGTAAACGAAACACAAATTGTTCTGGAAAATGGCGCAATAGTCTGGCGGTTAATTCTGAAGAACTACGGGCAGTGAGCAATAAATGGATGCCACATCCCCCTTGATCCTTGGCAAGGTGCAACAACCATTCTTCACCTTGTTCATACTGCTCTAGCAAAGCACTGACATGATGAACAACCAAAAGCCACTGCGTACTTGTTTCCCGCTTCGCTCTCACCTGTGTCAGTTTGTTCATCAAGAAGAATACATCCTCTTGTTCATCAACAGATACATTCGCATATATGCAGGGCAATTCCAATTGCCCCAAGGCGTGGTCAAATGTGCCATCAAGTAAAACAATATGTATATTTAAATTCACTTGCCGATTCAGATAAGCACTCGTCCATGTCTTGAGTGCAGCAAAAGATTCTTTCCATGACTGAGCCAGTAATAAGGTATTGGAAGGATGGGCAGAAAGTAGGATCGGAAACTGGCGCTGATGCCACGGATCATCTGCCAACGCAAACGCACCTATGGGAAGATCACTTTGTTTTAACTCTGCTTGTAAAGGTGGCAGCCATACGCACTGCGGCTGAATATCATGCGCTTCTGCCAACAAGTTAATTTCATGAATTAACACATCCAACTCGCTTGGCTCATGGGTTTGTGTTGTTTCACGTTTCCACTCTCTACGGATACTGCCATCGCTTTTCATTTCCTGTAAAAGCACCTTTCCCATACCTTTGTCATCCGGATCATAGGGTGCCTTTGCATAGGCGCATTGTCCCTGTGTGAATATCTCATCATATCCAACTTGTAAATAAAATCGTCCTACCGTTTTGATTTGTGCCCCCTCCTCACGTTTCAGCATATCCAAACTATCCGCTTTGTCTGCTACTTTAAGACAGATATGAAAACGGGCATTACTCCAAATCTGATCATCCACGACACCGCTGGGCTTTTGCGTTGCCAGAATCAAATGAATACCAAGGGAGCGGCCAATACGCGCCATACGAATCAATTGTTCCATAAATTGTGGTTCCTGTTGTTTCAATTCCGCAAACTCATCTGCGACGATCAATAGATGAGGAATCTTCGCTGTGACACGATGGGTATGAAATAACTTTTGATAGAGATCAATATTCATACTTTCACAGTTTTGCTCATCCATTACTTGGGCAAAGATGCGTTGCCTGCGCTCAAGTTCTGCTTGTAAAGAAAGCAGGGAACGCTCAATCAAACTGCCATCCAGATTTGTAATAATACCGAGTGTATGTGGTAGCCGCTGTAATGCCTTTGCCATTCCCCCACCCTTATAATCCAATAAGACAAAGGCGCAGTCATAAGGATGGTAACGAATGGCTAAAGATAACAGCATGGAAATTAGCAGTTCGCTTTTACCCGATCCGGTCATACCAGCCACGATGCCATGGGGACCATGGACTCGCTCATGCAAATCCAACTCCATTCTTGTTCCATCTTCCCGTACCCCAAGACTGGCGCATAGCGTACCTTCCTGATTGATATCAAACCAGTGCTTTGCAATATGAAACTGAGTAGGACGCGCATAATGAAACATAGCGAAAAAGGATAGTTGTTTGGGAAAAGAATTGGCCGACGACTCATACGCAATATTACTCAAGCGCTGTATTAAGACTGAAAACTGTGCTTCTCGCTGCCAATGCAATCGTTGTTCACCCAGTAGCCCCTGTTCATCTTTCAGTGAAAGCACAATGTTTGGCACGTCAGTGGGATGAAAGGCACACAAAGCCATCGGTAATTCTTGACCATATCGGGCAAAAAAAGTAGTAGCGACTGGCAAAAAAGAAAGCATGAGAATTGGCAATTTACTGTCTTTCAAATGCGCTAAAACATCTGGCAAATTTTTTTGATCGCTACACAAAAAGCGATACCGTGATTCGCTGAATTGATGTGGTAGAAAATGTGGGAAAGGGCGGCGCTCATCATCCAATGCCAAAACAAGCAGAGCACTTTGCGGTGGATATAACAATACATGGTGAAGCAATAAGTATTGGGCATAGTTTAACAATGTATCTTGTGCCCCCATAATCTCAATCACTTCTAATCGGGGACATTCACGAATGATAGGAATCTGTTTCAATAACCATGTTTTTTTCATAAAAGCATCACGCAGTAGAATACATTCATCTATATGCATTCGCATTGACTCTTCGCTGGTCAAAAAGGGCGCAGGAATGCTGCAATCGGCGATTCCCAAGCAAAGAAATAAGCGATCTTGCGGCAATGCGAGCTGCCACAATGGCTGCCCTGAATCACTTGGTTGATACAATTGACGCAGTGATTGTTCCTTTTGTGCAAGCAAAGCACAGGCTGCCTTCTTTTGTTCATTCAAATAGGTTTGATACAGATATTTTCTTCGCTGTAAAGTTTCCTTTTCCTTTCGTTTTTCATAGCGCCTTGTAAGCAATGGCCAAATCAGCGTACCGGCAAGCATCGTGAAGGACAAAAACAAAGATGGAAACACTGTACCAAGCGAATGATCATTGTCCAACGCTTGATAGACCATACATAAAGAACTAGCAAAACTACCAAAACACATTGTTAGCGAAGGGCCGATCAAATAAAGCAGTGGCTGAAATTGACGTTGTGGTAGCGCTATTGGATCCTTTAAAGTTATAGGCTGAATTTCATAATGCTCATAGATACGCATAACTTGCACATTGGGCTGTGGCATTAGCGCGGGTAAAACAAGTTCCTCTTTCGCATGAAAAGGTGAAAGCCGTTTCGCAATATACAGTGATGATACATGACTGACTGCTAAAAAATCAGTACCAAATAACAACTGCATCCCCATCATATCGACACAATCGCCTAAATGCAGTACCTGTTTTTGACATCGTACTCGATTCACATACACCCCATTGGTTGAGTGCAGATCTTCGATGATCCATTCTTCTCCCTCACGCCACAGACGTGCATGAAGGGCCGACAACAAGGCATGTGTACAGCGAATATCCCCTTGCCTGCGTCCGATTGTAATAGAGCCACGTTTAGGTAATTCAATAAAGGTATAATGCAAGGATGCTTGATTCCAGCACGTAAAATAAAGCAAAGCCTGTTCATTGTCCCAAGCAATTGTATAAGCATGCGCTAGTTTCAACGATTGATAGGATAGATGCAATTCTATTGATTGCTTCATCCACCAAGTATCATCCTTGCGATAAAGCGTAAGCAATATCCTGCCATCCTGCGGATGAAGCCAATGCATCAACGTATCTTCCTCAATATGTAGCATCACTTCAAACAATTGCTGTTTTGTATAACAAAAAGCGCGTAGTTTCTCCTCCTCATGCATTTCATATCTCCTCTAGCGCAAAGTGATATCGGTTGCGCCGTCCCCACATATACCCACAGCGCTTACGCGCTTCCATTAACTCCAATACATCCGACAATACTGCATCTGCATTTGAATAAGTCACATTACTTTCCTGTAGGCAACGCTTTAGGATTTGTTTGAAGGCAGGACTTACATTCGCATCTTCACTACGTATGTGTAAAAGTGCTCTACCATCCGCAATTCCCATATGTAAAGCAAGCATCGTCTTGCCAAAGGCATATAGATCACAGCGCTCATCCAATTGTTCTGCTTGATTTAACAAACAAAAACCAATTGTCCCATAACGAATGAATTGTGCTGCCCATCGCTCACAGGCAATCCCAAAATCCACCAGATGAAGATTTCCATACCGATCCACTAATAGATGTTCCGGCTTGATATCTAAATACAAGATTTGATGATGATGCAGGTAACGAAGTACATCCAGCAGTTGTATTGCCCATTGTAACATTTCTTTCTCCTGTGGCAGTTCATGATAATGAATCCGCACTGCCAATGATGCTCCACTCACAAGTTCCATCACCAATGAACAGCGCTCCTCATACAATGTTTGTTCCCACACCTTTGGAATTGCGTTATGATCCAAGTTTGACAGTATGGCATATTCTCGCTTCATCGCTTCCTGATCCTGTTTTTCTTGCGAGTAAAACTGTTTCAAGGCTACCATACCATGTCGTTGATAATCGTATGCCCGCCATACCTCAGCCGTTGCGCCCCGCCCCAAATAAGCACACTTACGAAAACGCTCAATCATGTGGATCACGCTTCATCTGGCGAAATAATTCTACCGTTTCATTTCTGCCTGAGGGACGAGGTATTTCGTTCATCCGCTTTGATTCATTGATTTGGTGAAAACGATATTGAAACTGCTGGTTCTTCAATAAATTTTGAATGGACCGCTCATTCTCACATCTACGCTGGCGCTTGGTGCGCAGGTGAAAAAAATATTCCCCAATCCTTTGATGCCAACGATGTCGCTTCTGCCATAATTCCAATCCCTGCAAAATCACTATGCCATCTACATCCTCACTTACGCCGAAGCGATGCAGGCAACCATACAAAGAATACCCTTGCATTTGCACCACTTCCAAAATCTCCTGTAACAACACCCCCCAATCCTGCGTTAGTGCCGCATCATGAATCGGCAAAGCAACAAAGGCAAACTCCTGATGACACGGATCCACAAAGATCGTATCCACATTCGCATAAATGGGCAGTTCATGCATCGCCGCATCCAATTCTTTGAAAAGACGCAGAAACAATGCGCATGCCTCTGCCTGTGAAAAAACACAATGAGCAAGCAGATCACGCAGTGAGATGCGTTCATTGATATCGTAATAAAACGTTGTCCTGGCTGCCTGCCGGCGCTGACAAGGCAGCGCACGACAATGTGCATTGATTAACGTCAAACGATAAGGATCAAAAGCCTTTCCATTTACCAGTGTTACACGTAAACATCCTTCCGCCAAGCATTCATACTGTTTCACCCGTTTCATCGTTATCCTCCTTTCTGTTTTGTCCTTTGCACCCTTCCCCCTATTTTCTTATCCGCACTTTTAAGCAAAAACCCAAAAAAAAATGAATTTCACACAATTTCACATAGTATCATTTTCCAACCGATGCATACCATGATATAATGGTCTGCGTTGAGGTGATGAACATGCGCTTTTCCTATCATAATTTTCGCTTTATTCAGCGTCTATTTGCCTACTTTTTTTTACCGTTCATCAACCTTACTGCTTTATTTTTAGCCGATCCCTACTATGAAAACATCACACACATCGCTTACGCAAATCATCATCTTCCCTTTGCGCTATTGTGGGCGATCACTGCAGCAGGATACCTATGGATCAGCGCCTATGTTTTTCTTCTACGCATGCATTATCATAAAAGAAGTACTCATCTGTTGCTTGGTTTAGCATGCATCGCTATGTTCATCAGCGTTTGTATTCCTTATGAGGAACAAAGCGCTCTGCTTTCGCGCCTGCATGTCAATCTGGCCATGGCCGCAACAATTCTATATATTCTGCTTGGTTTCTATCTGCTCATTCATTTTACTTATCGAGAACCGATGCTTGCATATCACGCACTTACCATTTATAGTACGCTCATCGCTTCACTAGCACTGTTATTTTTATGGATGGGAATGATTTCCACATTGCTGGAAGTGCTATTTGTGATCACGATGGGAATCGCCCATTGCCGTTTATTGGATTGCATAGATGAACGAAATAATTTAAGTAGACAATAAAAAAAGCGTACCAGTCGCTTCCTGACACGCTTAAGCACATGAATCTCATGTGCTTTTTATGCTTCTTATTCACTCCTTTTTAAAAAGGATGATACCTAAATTTATCTTTAAACAATTCATCCATGGACTTCTGTGTCTGAGAACGCAGTTCCTCTACATTACCGTTCACAATAATCTCGCCCTCTTTGATGAATAGGACAGAATCAAAAATCCGTTCGATATCAGCGATCAAATGGGTTGCGATTAACAGCGTTTGATCTGATTGATAATTATGCAGAATCATATCCAAAATCACTTCCCGCGCTGCCGGATCTACACCGCCAATGGGCTCATCCAATACAAGCAATCGTGCATGACGCGCCATCACCATCGCCAAAGTAAACTTTTCTCTTGTGCCTTTCGACATTGTTTTAATACGTGAAGATGCATCAATTTGAAATCGTTTTAACATACTAAGACAACGCTCCAAATCAAAATCCGCATACATTTCTAAATACAGATTGATGACATCCTTCACTTTCATCCAAGCCGCAAAAGGTGGTTCATCCGGCAAATAGGAAACCATATTCTTACTTGCGGCACCAATTCGTTCCCCACAGATTGCCACTTCACCCTCATATGCTGTAATCAAACCACTGATGATTTTAATCAATGTGGTTTTACCGCTGCCATTGGGACCCAATAAGCCAATGATTTCGCCCCCCTTGCATTGAAAACTGACATCCTTTAATACCTGATGCTTTCCATAATGCTTGGAAAGTCCTTTTACATCCACAATGATATCACTCATGTTTTAGCCTCTCTTCCATTTTCGCTAACATTGTATCCTTATCGTAATTCAATTCCTGCAACACCTCAATACAGTGATCCAGCGCGTCATTTGCATAATCCTCTTTCAGTTGCATCATACGCTGCACATCTTTACTGACATAACGCCCGCTGGTTCGCTCACTATAAACCAATCCCTCACGCTCCAATTCACTAAGAGCCCGCTGAATGGTATTGGGGTTTACTCCATAATCAACGGCCAATTCCCGCACAGATGCGATTTTCGCTGTCGCATCCCACTCTCCTTTGATCATGCGTTTTTTAAAATCATCCATGATCTGTAAATAGATTGGCGTATTTGCGTCAAATACCATGAGCCTACCTCCTTGTCTTTAAGCAATCTCATATCAATCATTCCACTTCCATATGATGTTTCAGTAAATACAAAGAAAGCGTAAACCAGAGTGCAGACAATCCTATATCATATAGTACCGTGCTGAAGGAAAAACCAGTAAGCACTGCCGGTAAAATCCCCATCTGTGTCAGTGCGTGATTCAAAATGGAGTAAATAATAGAAATCACCACAAACAACAAAATACCGATCATCGTGCGATAATGATGTACAAAAGAACTATAGGTAAAGTTGATAATACAGTAGATCAACGTAATCATGGAACTGGCAGAGCACAGCATCATCAAGAGTTGTTTCATGATTTCAACGACGACTTCAGGATACGAAAACAGCATGTTCATCAACTGGGAAAAAAACTGAATTATATCAATTCCTTGCGTTATACAACCCGCAATCATTAGGATTAAGAGAGATATAAATGAAATCAATACGGATAAGAAAATCCACACCAAAGCAGATACTACCTTAACCAACAGCAACTGCCACTGCTCAATAGGCAGTGTATGGATCAAATAAGCTTCACGAGCATACATTGAACGACGATATCCGCGGATGATATTGACGCAGGTTACTGTCACCACAATCATCATTGTCGCAATGTACAATAAAAGTACGATTAGAAAAAACAACTCTAACCAAGGAGTAGCCACTGGGGCAATATCCACCCTATACATCGCTGTAAATTCGGTTAAAAACTGCACATTACCACTGATCGCAAGTAAGAGCGTACAGATCAGAAATGCTCCATAAGCAAACAAATAGGTGCGAAACGAACTTTTCATTTCAAACTTAAAAAACTTCCATAACATATGCTTTCTCCTCTCTTTTGTATTATTGTATTAACTACCTAATACAATAATACTTATAAAATACAAAAATGTCAATATTCTGTTTAACTGATATTCAGATAAGAGAAATGCATACATGTGAATGTATGATAAGTTTTTTTTATAAAAAAAAGACAAGCAGTATAGAAGAACATCTGCTTGACTTTCTATTTCACAGGATTGGAATTAAAATTTTGATTAATTCAGCGGCGCCACATAGAAGCGGCCTTCCACAAATTCCGTCTTAGTCACATTTACAAATGCTGTAGGATCCACTTCCTTGATATGATGTACTAACACCTTGGCATCTGTTGTGCTTACCACCGTATATAACAAGGTACGCGGTTGTCCCATATAGGTGCCGATTCCCTCAAAACGAGTCACACCATGATGAAGCGCATTATGTACTAACGGGGTAACCTCATCCGGCTGCGTCGTAATGATAAACATGGTGACACGCTTATAACGCGTATGCAGCATGTTCACAACTTGGGTTGAACAAAACTGAAAAATAATAGAATACAATGCACTCTCCCAGCCAAATAAAGCGCCGGCAATCACCAGCATGGTCGCATTGACTCCCATTGTATAATTCCAAGCAGAACGATCCAGCACCTTGGAAATCCACATGGAAATGAAATCCATTCCCCCACTGGATGCATTTCCTCGCAGCGCTACACTCAGTGATAAACCATTGACAATTCCACCGAATACGGAAATCAACAAGATATCCTCAGTGATATTATATGCGGGAATGATGTCCACAAACAAACCGGTTAATAAGATCATTAAAATAGAATACATAGTAAACTTTTTGCCTACCAGTTTAAAGCCTATATAGGCAGGAATCGCATTCAATGCGTAGTTCACCGGAGAGAACGGTAATTGAATATTAAAATAGGTCGCAAAGATTCGCTGAATCAGCACAGTCATGCCATTGAATCCACCGGGAAATAATCCTCCTGCATTGACAAACGTATTCAAATTCACCGCGGCGATCAAAGAGCCAAGCACAACACAACTCAGCGTAATCATATTTTGGTTTTTGATTGATTTTAACTGCTCCATCCTACCTACCTCATTTTTTTTATTCTATTATTATCATCTGCCTATGATGAGCATGATGAATCTACATTTACTTCGCATCTATTCACGATTCTTAAATAACTTGTCTTTCATGACCTATCAGTAAGTCATAAGTATTATACTATCATTTTTATGCTTTGCAAGAAACTTTAGGCGAAAATCGCTTTTTTATTCAAGCAGTAGACAAAAAAAGGATAATCACAACGATCACCCTTGCGTTAGCATTGAATACATGCTTTAACATCCCATTCTCTACTCCGCCATATCCTCCAATGCCTTCAAATTTTGATACATAATCGACTTATAATCCACGCCGTTTTCCTTTTCTTCATCGCTCAGCGCAGATAAATTGCTTAACTCCACCGAAATCAATCCCAATTCATTTACCAACTGATCATGTAGCGCCAACATATCCTCGCTCAAATTCATCTCCTTCGCAATATAACGTACCCCATCATTTTGAATCCGCTGTTTGATCGCATCAAGCTGCGATTGTGATGGCAGAACACCATATTTAGAAAGACATACCGGATAAACCTTTACGCCATAAGACTTTTGCCAATTGCCAAAACTCGGGGTGATAGATACAAAGGAAATCTTCAGCCCCTCATCCTTCATCGACTGATAATCAGCGTCCATGCGCGCCAAATCATTCTCTAACTGTTCAAAGTTTTGCGCAAACGCATTCGCATATTCGGGATACTGCTTGCTGAGCCATTCACAGATGGTGGAACCCATGGAACTCATCGCAATTGGATCCATCCAAAGCATCGGATCCTTATCATACATATCAATGCTTTTGAATTGATCTCCTTCATACCAAGGTGCCTCTGCTGTGACAATTCGCCCATCCAGACTGGTAGAGGTATAGCGATGAAAGCGATTGAGCGCACTGATGGAACTGAGATCTACCATTGGTAATTTCGCCTTACGAATATCATCGAGATACAATTCCATATATGGCTCTAAACCACCAATATAAAATAAAACATCCGCCTCTTGAAGTGCTTCATCATAAGAATCTATAATGGATGCACGTTGAATCAGTACATCCTGTGATATATTCTGTACATCGACATATTCCCTGCCGATTTCTTTGACCAGATATTCTATCGGATAAGCGGTAACGGCAATATGAGGGGTTGCCGGACGACATCCGCAAAGCAGTGATAAAGATAAGATCAAAAAGCTTCCAAATAGCCTCTTTTTCATAGGATCCCTCCTTGCGCTTCATTATATCACAGTTCGGCGCACATTGGTATCACTCCCCTGTACTTTTCCTTCTCCTTATAATAAAAAATGACATTTGACACTGTGCTGCATAGGCATCTGTGTGTTAAGCCAAGCATCCTCCAAAATCCAACCATGCGCAGTATACATCATATTCGTATAAGCTCGAAATAAATCCGGTTTGTGATTGGAACGCAAAGGTCCTTTGGCCGGATGCATTTTACGATAATAATAAAAAGCCATCCGCTCATACATCAACTGATGCCAGCACATAAGAATCTGAAACAGCAAAAAAGCCATGACTAGCCATGCACTGTATGTTTCGATCACGCGATAATACAGAAGCGCTAACAAATGCAGAATACTACTCATATAGGTGAAACGCTGGGCCAGTGTATAGCGAAACAACAGGTGATAAATCGACTGTAAAATTCTCCCTCCATCCAGTGGAAATATAGGCAGTAAATTGAATATTAGAATCGAGTGATTCAAATCATTCAGATAATTTCCATAAGCATCGGATATCCAGCCAAGTGATACAAGCAATGTCAAACAAAAAGGGACAATCAGATGTACAAGCGGACCAGCCGCAATGATCATCAATTCCTTCCCCACACTCCCCATACCGATATGATCAATATGCGCACATAAACCAAACGGATAGACAATCACCGCTTTGATCGGATAATGAAACAACCTTGCCATCAAGATATGCGCTCCTTCATGCATACTTAAAACAGCAAACAGAAAACACAGCGTCTTTCCCATATGTGCCATCAGCATCAGCGGCAGAAATACCAGCCACCACCACGAGATGCGCAGTTTCATGGCTGAAGCGCTGTTGGCAAATCTACGCTTTGTTTATTCTTCACCATATCCAATGTAACATAATCCTGAAAACTTCCTGCCACATCGCCTTTTTTTAGTCGTTCATCCTGTTTTACTAGAACCTGATGCAAATGTCCGTAAGTAACCACCACCCCATTATCGTGCCGCACGGTTACGCTACTTTGCGCCTCATCGCGCTCCTCTACATGGAGAACCACCCCATCCAAAAGCAAATGTGCCTGATTGGTACCATTCGCATACTTATTATCATTCATGAGCGAATACATAGGCAGTGCCGCTACACTTTGATCCTCCTGTTCATCATGAAACCAACGCTCAAAGGGCAGCCATTCACTTACTTGAGCAAAACTGATTTGACTCCATTCCTGTGGCAGCTCAATCAAATTCAACCGCTCATTGACCAAAAAAGCGAGCACCGCAATCCCCAGCGCCATTAACCCCATCACTCCACGATAACAAAGTCGAAATAAAAAAGGCTCCTTCGCTTTGTTTCCATAACGGCGATTTTGAATCCGCCGGCGTACATCAGACATCTCACTCATGCGTCCACCTCCTGCTTCTACTATATGCTTAGCGCATTGCAGAATAGAAGAAACATACAAAAAAAACAGGCGCATCACCTGTTTTTCATTCGTCATGATTCGACATATCCTCACGATGCTTGGGATCATCTGCGTACACTTCACAGCAAGCCTTCACCGCAATCACCACCGGAACTGACAGCATAATACCAAATGCTCCATATAAAACACCTCCGGCAAATACTGCAAATAGTGTCATCAACGGCCCTAAGGCACTTCGCCGCTCATGCAGCAACGGTGAAATCACATAAGCATCTATATTAGATAAGATCACAATACCGGCAAGTAACAGAAAGATGCGAATACCGGGCAGAGACAAAGCAGTCAAAATTCCAATGCTATTGGCAATTGTACCCCCCAGATAAGGGATCAGTTGACCAATCGCTGCAAGTACCCCAATGATCAACCAGTTTTCATGCCCAATCAAAAAATAAAACATACTGTATTCACAAAACTTGATTGCCATTAAAATCAATTGTGAACGTAGATACACACTGACTTCCTCATCAATTCGGCGTAAATACAGATTCGCATCCGGCTTCATCATCGTGATAAAACGCGTGATGCTTGCTTTGATCCGTGGAAAATCCAGAAGCATATAAACGGTAATGATAATCGTAAATAACGTATTGGTAATCACATTCAAAAAACTGTTCATAAAACCGGGCAAGGAACTGACTAAATTGGGCAGCCACTTATCAAAAGAAGAAAGCATGTCGGTTATATTCTTTGTGATTTGTTCCACCAGATCAAAGTTTTCAAACTCACCATACTGCATTATCTTATTGGCAATCCATTCCACGCCTTGAATCAGATTCGCCACAAATTCTGCCATTTTATCATATAACATCGGCATTAACACCATGCCAAACAAGCAAAACAGAACAATTACCGCCGCCCAAAACAATAGAATCGCAATGTTTTTCGCAACACCTTTATGTTCCAGATAGGCGATGAGAGGATGTACGATATAGGCAATGATAAAAGCGATAAAAAAGGGCATCGCGATGCTTTTGATCAGCGTAAGCCAATTCCCCCAAATGGATGCAGTCATTTTTAACAAATACAATATCAATAATAGAAGCACCGCTTTACCAAGCAAGCGCATATCAATTTTCTGATCCACACGCTTTACGAATTTTCTCAGCAAGCCCTTCACCTCCTATGCCTTTATTTTACCACAGATAGACGCGCAAAAGCCAGCCCTGTGTGTAGTCAAAAAGCGAATGCACAAAAGAATCTATATAATGATTGTGCCTAAGATAAGAGCTCATATAGTAGTTGACGATGGTTTGGCAAGCATTGAGAATGTGTGCGTATTTTGTTTGAGTGAATTTAACCGAACAATTTCTGTAAAAACCGTTTTTCCTTATACTTGGGTAAAGCAGTATCCTCTCCCAATAAACGCTTGGCAATGGCTAGGAAACAATCATATACCAAAGTATTTTTCGCAAGTGAGATCGGTGTTCCACGATTATTGGAACGAATCACATTTTCATCCTCAAAGACATAACCAAGCAAATCAATGCTTAACCAATTCAAAGCATCCTCTAAACGGATGGAGATACCACGATCAATATAGCGTGGATTCATACGATTTACGATCAACTGTATGGATTCCATACCCTCTTTCATTAAAATACCGATGACCCGATCCGCGTCCTGTATCGAGGTGACATCAAGATTACTGACAAGAATCACCTCTTTCACACAGGCGATGCTATGGATGAAGCCGGATTCAATCCCAGCCGGTGTATCCAGCAAGATAAAATCGAACTGTTTGTTCAACTCCTCAACCACTAATTTCAAATCACTGCCTTTAAAATAGCGCACATTGACCGATTTACAAGCGGGCAATAAATAAAGTCGCTCCTCACGCTTATCCTTTAAGATCGCCTTTTCCAATGGACAGAAGCCTTCCATTACATCACGCAGATCATAGATGACTCGATTTTCAAGCCCCAGCATTACATCTAAGTTTTTTAAGCCCAGATCGACATCAATCAAGCAGACATGATATCCCATTTGAGCCAAAACGATTCCCAAATTGATACATACACTGCTTTTTCCGACACCGCCCTTCCCCGATGTTATCGCGATTGCACGTCCCATGCTTTTTCCTCCTTTAATTCCTTTAAATACAGCTTGCGTTCATTATAATAAACGAGGGACGGTGAGAAACTTGTCATATTCTGATAGGGAGAATCACAAATTCGGATATTTGCCTGAAAAAAGCCGGATGCACAGATCACACAATCCTCATGATATAAGTCAATCGTTCCCCCCGCTGTACCGATGCAGTAAATACTTTCCGCACTTTTTACATATGCTGCTGAACCGATACATCCCAATAACAACAGTTGACGGTCAAATTCATATTGCTGTCCGCTGTAAAGATTCTCCTCTAATATCAACATATCCTTTTTTTCCGGAGCTTGCTTTAATCCTAACATGATCGTGCCACTCTCATTCACACAGTGAAGCAGTTCTATCATTTCACTTGCGCTTAGTTCCTTATGCATATGAAAAAAAGCCTCAAAATGCCCGTTATGGCTTTTCGCACAGGTTTTGAGTCTTTCTTTGAGCATAGGTAAAAATGATGCAAAATCATCGTAGGCACAGACAACCGTATAGACTTGATTTAACGCCGTAACCTTAATTTGAACCATTCGATCCGCTCCTTTTTTCTACCTCTGCGCGCTCTGACTTCCAGATAATCATCCTTTAAGCGCAACAAGAAAATCAGGATCAAAACCAAAATGGCGTTTGCCAGTATCGTTAAAAACTCTACATTCACAAACCAATTCTGGATGCTTAAGGTGGTCATCCTGCCAAAGATCATACAGAAATATACCACACAATCCTTGACGAAGATTGTCGAAATACAAAGGATTAACGATTCCAAAACGGTTTCTGTCATATGCCGGGACCAAATCGGCAAAAGACAGGCACTGATAAAGTAAGCAACTGCATACAACAGAAAAACATTCGCAAAAAAATAATCATAAAACATGCCGAATAAAATGGCAAACAAACAACTGTCAATAAAATCAAATTTACGGATGGTAAGCACCAGTGCAGAAAAGCCCAGATTGGCAATGAACATCAGTTCTGTCCCCATAGCGTTATTGGGAAACAGCGTCATCAAAATACCGTCTATTAGAAAGCATGATGCGACAAATAATGCATGGACCCACATAATTATTCTTTCGCCTTTCGGATGACTTGAACATAGTCAAAGTTTTGGAAATCGGCAGATGGCTTAACATAAATTGTTTTGCCTATGGAATTATTCAGTTCCTCGATCGTATTGATGGTGCCAATTAACAGACCACTGGGATAAACGCCTCCCTTACCGGATGTGACTACCTGCATCTCTTCCTTGATATTGTGATTGTTATCAAAAACATGAATGACGAATACTCCTCGAGAAGCATCATAACTCTGCAATACGCCTTCACTGGATTCATTTGCGGAAATGGATACTTTCACGGCCACATTATTTTGGCGATCCTCACTGGTAAGCAGTTTTACCTTGCTGGTGAATTGTGAAACTTCACTGATTTTGCCAACCACACCGCGGCTTGACAGCACAATCATGTTTTTTTCCATGCCATCCTCTTTGCCCAAATCAATGGTAAACTGATTATCCCATGAATCTGCATCACGCAGCATCACATTGGCCGTTACCATTTCAAATGCTGCTAAGGTTTCCTTCATCTGTAAGTGTTCCTTTAACTCACTGATCTCTCGCTGTGCCTCTAATAACTGTGCCTCATATAAGGGTTGTTGGGATAATTGATAGCGAAGACTGTCATTCTCCTCTTTTACCCGCCATAGATCGGCATAATCACTCATCCATCCCTGTATGGAACGCATTGGCTGTTCGATCAATCCATACCGCAGCATACTGAATGCATCATAGCCCAAATCAATCATACCGCCTTTGGATTGAATACCCTTTTCAATAAAGCCAAGCAAAATAAAGGCAATGATACATCCGATCATAATTTTTTGTATCCGTGTGAATCTTGACATCCTACCACCACACTTTTCTTTCTGCATTCTCTTGCGCTATCACCACATACCATCGAATGGATGAAAACGCTTAAGAAGGCTTATCTTTGTCATAAGCAGAATACATAGGATTAGTATGCATCCGGCACAATCACATCACTGAACTACCATAAATTTCAATTAACGTATATATTATATAGAGAAATCGAATCACTTTCAATAGGAAGCATCGTCTTCTCCTCCCAATGGGAGCGGTTTTGTTTGTTTACTGATTTTTTATTAGTTTCCTTGTTGTAGAAATGGCTGCTATAAAAAAATCTGCATAAGCGCAGATTTAATATTTGATTTTTTTGATGCGGCCAAAGCCAATCGTGCCCGGGCCGGTATGAGACATGATAATAGCCTTGAAAATATGCTGTTCCACTGGCTGTGCGCAAGCCTTTTCCAGCATAAGCTTTAACTCATCACTGGCACTGCGATTATATGCATCAATGATCATCCAATCATAATCCTTAGGATCTACATCTTGCAAGCAAGCATCAATGCCTGCCTTATATGCCTTGGATAACGTGCGTACCTTGTCCTGTACATCAATCGCTCCATGTTCCACTTTCAACAACGGATGTATTTTCAACAAGCCGGCAAGTGCTGCCGCTGCCGCAGAGATACGCCCACCGTTTTTCAATGCTTGCAGGTTTTCAGGGATCAGTATTGCAAATAACTCTCCCTCATCCTCCAATTTTTGCTTAATCTGTGCACCGGTGTAACCTTTGTCATACATAGCACGTGCCGTTTCCAACAGTTTAATGATTGGATAACAAGCAAATGTGCTATCCACAACAATTACCCGTCCTTGATAGGGTGGCTCCTGTGCCAACTGAATCGCATTGCGACAAGTTCCGCTCAATTCTCTGGATAAAGGGAGATAAAACACTTCATCATGAGTTTCCAAAAGCGTATCCCACATCGTCAAAATCTCGCCGAGACTAGGCTGCGTCGTTGTCACTTTTGCATTACGCTGTAGTGCTTCAATGATTGCTTCATCCTTAATCGTTTCTTCCTCTACAAAGGCAGTTCCATCAATGATAATTGGCATACGAATGACGTGAATATCCAATGCCTCTGCTTCCTGTTTGGTGATATCCGCACTGGAATCACAGAGAAATGCGACCTTTTTCATAAAACCACTCCTTGCATGCCATTATATCAATTTATTAGGGAAAATTCAATAAAACTATTTACAAAGTTATCCGCATCAGTTATAATACATCTTGCTTATAGATGGCGAATGTGGTGAAGTGGTTAACACAGCGGGTTGTGGTCCCGTCATTCGAGGGTTCGATCCCCTTCATTCGCCCCATAGTGTGTATATCTCCCGTTATGATGGGAGTTTTTTTATATCTGCTTTTTTCTTGACCCACATTTGTTTTCCCTATGTAGAGATAAGTTCATGTGTGGCACTTATACGCATGTTTGTGCTGTGAGAAAGTATGTAGTATGGTTAATATATGGATAAATGGTACGTGTTCGATGTGAATCAGTGTAACCGCATAGGTTTCTGTTTGAACAGTATACTTCTGAACTTTTTATAAAAATATATCTCCTCATCTGCGGACGCAACCAACAGTTGCCAAATTGCATGGCGCCAATTGGTGGCAAAACATCAGTATCACTGATAAAATAGAGAACAGAAATCATACAAGGAGGATATGAAATATGATATTTGCGGATAAATTGATTCACCTGCGCAAAAAAGCAGGCTGGTCACAGGAAGAATTAGCGGAACGAATGGATGTGACAAGGCAATCCGTTTCAAAATGGGAAGGGGCACAATCCGTTCCCGACCTAGAAAAGATCATTCGACTATCGGAATTATTCCATGTAAGCACTGATTATTTGCTGAAAGATTATATTGAGGAATCTAATTGTCAACAAAATCATGAACAAGTATCCCTCAAACGTATCACAATAGAAGAAGCGCAGGCCTTTCTTTCCAGCAAAGCCATTACTTCTAAATCAATTGCGGTCGCTACTTTTCTATGTATTCTATCACCTATTTGTTTACTTCTTTTAGGGGCGATGAGCGAAGATACAAACTTCCATCTGTCGGAAAATGCAGCGGGAGGAATCGGGATGATCATCTTACTAGTACTTATTGCAATCGCTGTCGCGATCTTTATTGCGAGCGGCAGAAAAAGTGCAGCATATGAATACTTAGAAAAAGAAATTTTTGAAGTAAATCCTGATGTGAAAGAAATGGTCAGTGAACGAAAAATGCAATACAGTAAAACCTATACAAGAAATACGATCATTGGAACAACTCTTTGTATTATTGCATTAATCCCCTTATTTGGCGGTTCTGTTTTGAATGAAGAACATACCCTGTTCCTTACTTCCATGCTCGCACTATCCTTTGTCCTCGCAGGGATTGGAGTCATTTTCCTAATCATCAGTGGGATAATATGGAGCAGTTTCCAGAAGTTGCTGCAAGAAGGAGAATATACTAAGAAAAAAAAGCAAAATCAATCAAAAACAAACGCTATCGCTACCGCATATTGGCTGATTGTAACCGCAATTTTCCTTTTATATACACTTACAACCAACCATTGGGGAAACAGTTGGATCATTTGGGTGATTGCCGGAGTCATTTTCCCTATCGTTGCCATGATTGCTAATTTAACAGAATCAAAAAATAAATAAGATTGATTCCTTACATGCGGTTAAGCAATCCTCTCTATTTTATCAGCGCATATGCGTTTGCATATGTGCTCTTTTTGCATTAAATACAGGTAGATCATTACTACAAAATTCATTACCCTATGCTTGGACAAATTTCTATATTGTGGGTCAAAAGGTGGGTTAAAATCAAATTAGAAATGAAAAAAAGCCTTTATTTAAAGGCTCAAACAGTCAACTGGCGGAGTCTATGAGATTCGAACTCATGGTGGCGTGAACCACACAGCCTTTCCAAGACTGCACCTTAAACCACTCGGACAAGACTCCAAAAAAAGATACCTCTTATATTGTACTTATTTTTCAATGTTTGTCAATAAAAAAACCGCATTTCCATCAGAAAGCGGCATTCCTTATGCATTCTCTGGTATTGGCTGTTCAAATAATTGTTCAATAAATTCCTGTGCGTCTGCATTTTCAATTAACCATACCTCATCCACCCGTTGTAAATGGAAGGTAATTTCAAATTGATATGTTTTCTCATATTCAGCAAAAGCTGCAATGAAAACATCGGCAATTTTCGCATTCTTTTCCGTGTCGCTCATATTCTCCTTTTGGATAGCCGCAAATTCATCCGCCTTTGCAACTGCGCACTCCTCAAGAACAGTGGTGATCGGATAAGCACGAACAAATGCCTGAATCTGTGCATGATCCTCATTGATAATCTCTGTTCCAAGACTATACTCAAACTGCAAAATCTGTTTATAAAAACGTTGAGTTTGTACTTGTCCCATGCCAATCGCGGCGGCCTCACTTGCTGAAATCGTGAAATCAAAACCCACCTGATCCACACTCAGTTCAGCCATCCGCAACCCATCTTGAAGCTGTATTGCATTAAGATACTGCTTTGTCGTATCACTAATAGAAATACTTCGCTGCCTCGCTTGTTCTTCACACCCCCCTAGCCATAGGCACAAGCCAAACAGAACAGCACTACCTAACCTAGCCAATCGTTTCATCCTGTATGCACCTTTCTTTTATTGGTTATATCATATCATGTTTTTACTAAAAATTTGGAGAAATTTTTGGATTTTTATAATTTAGTGAGTATAAATAAAGAGCAGGAAATCTGTCGAAAGGCTTTTGTACAAAGTGAAATTCCTGTATCATATACTGAAAGCGAGGTGAAACAATGGAAAATCGAAAACTGATCTACTTCTTTGGATTGCTATTTTCAGCGATCTTTGCGCTGTTATATTATGGTTTATTTCACATCTTGATTCAAGATTCGCCAACTTATGGCAATGTCTACTATAACCAAGTTGGACTCTATAAAAATGAAGAAAATGCCCAAAAGGTAGTCCAACAGCTCAATGATTTAAAAATAGATGCTCACATCTTTTTACAAGCAGAGCTGCATGCGGTTGTATGTGGCATCAGTGAAGATCAAGCGCTCACGCAGGAAAATGGAGCACAATTAGCAAAAGAAGGAATGAACTACATCGAAAAACAATGGACTGGAAATGAGGCTATCCTGAATGCATTACAAGAGAACGATATCGAAAAAGTATTGGAGATGATACAAAATGAAAGTCAAAGAAATGAATCAGCAGGAGCGGCCCCGTGAAAAAGCGCTCAAAGAAGGTATCGGTTGCCTTGCCAATCGTGATCTAATCGCTATTTTATTGCGTAGTGGAACAAAAGATAAATCCGTATTGGAACTCGCGGATGAAATTTTGCATATGAAACAGGATTTACCTTCGCTAATGGATCTGGAATTAGCGGATTTAATGGGAGTCAGAGGAATCAAAGGTGCCAAGGCAACACAACTGCTTGCCTGCTTGGAACTATGCAAACGTATTTCTTTGGAGCGAATGAAGCAACGGCTGCACAAGGAAGATGATCCAGCCGCAATTGGAGAATGGCTAATCAATCATATCGGATATGCTTCACAAGAGCATTTTGTTGTGCTCTTTTTAAATCAACGAGGACATATGCTTGGACATAAGGATTTATTTATCGGAACCCAGACACAAAGTTTTGCGAATCCACGAGAAGTTTTCAGTGCAGCCTTGCACTTTAAAAGCAGTCAAATTTTATGTGCCCACAATCACCCCAGTGGATTACTAAAACCAAGTGATGCGGATATGGAGAGTGCTGAGCGCTTAGAGCGAAGTGGTGAAATCCTAGGCATCCGTGTCCTTGACCATTTAATCGTGTCACGAAATGACTATTATAGTTTTCGTGCTCACTTTCAAATGCTAGATCAACAGCGTTTATTGAAAGATCGGCTGTTAAAACAACTGGAACAGGAGGCCGCTGCTTCTGTATGAAAAGGCAGCGCGAGAAAATAATCGTTTGCTCTTACAAAAGATGAAACAAAAAAGCGCGACAGAATCACATCATTCTTCCTGCCGTCGCTTAATCATCGTAATGGCGTTCTCTGTTAGCACTGCCGATTAGTAGGATCAATAAGCAAATAATCAATACACCACCACTGAACATAATCAAAATCGGCGCATTTCGATACATCAAGGAAAGTGGCCGTAAAGCCAACCTTGTATCACTTCGCTGTAGATTTGCTGCCGTTTCCTCGACTGGATCCATACGAAATTCATTGCGCAAATATGTTTGTGTTCCTTTTTCGACATAGTAAATATCATTAGTCGATTCCAGTTGAACCACATAAGCATCTTGTTCCCGCTGAGTTTCTAACTGCACCAACGTACCATCTGTCTGTTTCTGATACCATAATACCGGTTGCGTGATCGTTGCGCTGAGTGGAATGATTGCTTGTAAAGAACCCTCATGGATCACTTCTTTATCCAAGTTGATATGATAACCAATTAAATTTTCCCCCGTTTCTTCCATTCCCAATTGAGTCGCAGCCTCTTGAAGTTGTAAAGCGCTGAGTGGCTGTACATAAAAACGACTGGATGCAGTAAGCGCATCTCCCGACAATATCATACCGCTATTTTCTGCACGAATGCTGATAAGTTGGCTATCGTCCAGATCTTGACATCTTTCTTCACCTTTTAACCCTGCCTGATCTATGGCAAATGCACAAACCCTGTGTTTGCCAGTATCATCAACTTCGATTTGTATATGCCCTTCACTGGGCTTTATCGCCTCTGCAAGCAAAACATCTTGATCCTCATCCATGCGATAAATGCGATAACCAATCTGTGCCACTCCACTGGTTGTAATCGTATCATTCATCAAATGATCACTAGCCTCTATTGTAACAATTTTACCAGTACCATAACTCTGCATAAAAGTCAGTCGATCAATGAGTCGCTTCCACTCTCGATCCGCCGCATCTTTCTCTTGTATTAAAGTAATAATGGGCGCATGTGTATCAATCTTAACCTTCACACGTGCTGGTGTGCTGCTCGCCCCTTGTTCATTGATAAAACGAATCGGCAGTTGGTGATTGCCATTTTGTGAAAGAGTTAACGTATGATACTGTTGATCCTCGTATTGAAATTGAACTGCTTGTTGCAAATCCTGTAAAGTAATTACCACATCAGAGGTAAACCAACCGTTATTACCTTTTTCACCATTGATTGAAAGCCATGCACTATCCCCTAACCAATCATCGCTAAGCACTTGGCGATCCAAAACATGAACACGCATTGACACAGTATTGCTGCGGCGATAATGCGCATCTCCTTCTACATAAAATTCAATCAGTGCCTCACCGCTGTTTTGAGGAGATATCGACATATCACCTAACGCATTATAACGAAGTGATACGATATCTTCACCACTTACGATTTTTCCTACCATATGCCCACTACCAAAACGTCCGATAAAACGTGGATCAAACGCACCATCACCAACCGATACAGTTATTTCATCCATTGTGCAAGATAACACCTGATCGGCTTTTTCGATAATAATTGGTAATTCATAACGCTGCTGGTTCCACCAAGCCACTACCATAACCGGCTGAGTGGTAACTTCTTTAATCTGTACACTGCCCATTTCCGAAATTGTCAAATAAGTAGCATCTGTCTCATTCTTTAACGCAAAACGTACTTCATCCGGATTTCGATTACTTGCTAATTGAAACGTATTATTTCCTTCTTGAAATTGCCGCACGATACTATTGGTATCCTTCCCCTCATAGCGAAAAAGAAAACCATCTTCTGCTTTTTCATCTGCTTTTGACACAATATAGGAACAGGTTAAACGATAACGCATATTCGTATCCAAAGCAATGATAGAAATCTCTACATTATAAGCTCCTTCCGCTTGAGGAGCGATCAAAAACAATTCGCGTTCTCGAAGTTCATAGCGAGCATTGCTCTCCTCACTCAATTCATACCGATACGTACCAGTCTGCGGTAATTCAATATGACCAATCCGCTGTTCTCGCTGTGATTCAGCATGAAGCGTTGCCGCTTGCACAAAGCGAAAGCCATGTTCCTGCGCATCCAAAGCAGCTTCATTCTCCCATGAGGATTTTGTTTCTGCCTGCACACGCAGCAATGTGCTTGTCTCATATAAAAAATGCTCCTCATCCATCACTTCATCATATACCTGCATCTGAATGTGACATTCTCCCTCTTGCAAAGCATTCACATACCCTTGCGCATCCACCTGTGCAATTTGCTCATTGGAACTGGTATAATGATAAAGTGGTTGATTTACTGTCTGCGGAAGCATACCATAAACAGATGGCAATACTGTTTCACCGACAATGGCTTCATTCACCTCAAGCCGATAAGCCATGCCATAAATTGTTAAAGAGAGAATCCCATGCATCTCATGCAATTCCCCTTGTTCCCCATTGCGTGCTTCTGCAAGAATTTCCCCTTGATAGATACCCGGTTTGGTCATTCCGCTGATTGATAACGAATCTCCATCTGTAAAAGGCACCTCATACATGATGCCATTTCCACGTAGTTCCCCACCAATAATATTCACAATTTGTTCATTGCGGCTACCCAAAACATTATAAGAAAACGCATTACCAATGTAATGCTCGTGCGTATCGTCGCTGTGAAACTGCAAGGTTGAGCCTTCTGCGGCCGACAGTAAATTACCGACATATGCGGCACTGCCAAGCAGCATGACTGCCAACAAAGCAATACAGAATTTTTTCCACATGGCTATGCGCTTCCTATCTGTTTTTATTATACCACATTATTCTGTAATCTCCTACCTTCACTATACATTTCTCTGCTTTTTTAATGCATTTCTTATCTATTTTTTTACTTTATCGCATCTTTGTTTTCAACCAATATGAAATAAGAAAGGTAAAAATCTTAAATGTAGTTTTCATAGGATACAGATACAAGCACAACATCATATATCACAAAATAATATAGTATCTTTTCCTAACCAAGTATGATGAAAATACATTGATCAAAAAGATAAATTTATTTCATTCTCCCCTACTTCATTATTCTTCAAATTAAGGAATTAGATTCCAAATATCAGCCAAAACAATAGCATTACGATAATTCAAGGAGATCTGAACTTCTATGCACTCATGCGCATAATGAAAGGTAAGCAATACATTGGGTTCTGCATGCATATTCCACTTCATAAAGGCTCGTATTTGATCATAATTCAAAGATAAGTCATTGATCAAGCATTCATTTGGATAAAATTGGATACGCAACGCATCCTCCCGCTCTGCCAATTCCGATAATTTCACAATCACATCAGGATAAAACAAGAGTTGTTTCTGAGTATCATCGTACCCATCATAACGCTTATGTAGTACGCGTATCATATTCTCATAGGAGCGCTGTCTCCCTGCCAATATGCGCGCTTGTTTCCGCTCATAAATAACTTGTGCACACTCCCTTGAATACTCTTGGTGGCGACTGGCCTCATGAATACGCATCAGATCCACAGCATCGCTCCATGCATTATGCTCAACCGCTCCAACAATGCCATAGACGTTTTTCAAATCCTCTAGGGATAATGTTGGAGATATCACCTGATTCTGCCATAAAATGCGGCTGCTTAAATGCCGTTGAAGATCAATCGCCTGCTCAAATAATAGGGAATGATCTCGTTGTTCATATTCACTGTGCTTAGCTATGGTTCTTCGATCATCAGGACCAAAACTATACAGTTTTCCATCTTGCTTTAAATGGCGTTGGATAAATGCTTCCGCATCATTCATCACTTCAGCAAAACTGGGCGCTTGGCGAATTGCTTCTTCGCTAAGACCAGTCATTTTCTTTACCATCCACGAGAGGCGCCGAAAGTGACGCGGACGAATCAGAGAATAAAAAGAATCCAGTAACTCACCGTTCTCTGCCGCTACCATGCCCAGCGATATCAAGCACTGTACATGACCCTTAGCGGTACGGATCGCATCAAATTCAGAATCAAAATAAATATCCATACTTACACTATCCCTTCTTATCAACTCAACTGATTGAACAAGCAAGAAACAAACAGAAAAGCCGGTGCTTAACCGGCTGAACGAAATCGGTGTAAAAATTCCTTGGTTCGCTCTTGCTTTGGATGCTCGAACAGCTGTGATGGTGTTCCCTCCTCCGCAATAATACCTTGATCCATGAAGATGACACGGCTGGAAACTTCTTTCGCAAACGCCATTTCATGCGTAACGACAATCATAGTCAAACCTTCCTGTGCCAACTGCTTCATAACATCCAAAATACCGCCTACCATTTCCGGATCCAATGCACTGGTCGGCTCATCAAACAATAATACTTCAGGATCCATGCACAACGCTCTGGCTATCGCAACCCGCTGCTTTTGGCCACCGGACAATTGGGTACTGCCCGCATGTGCAAACTCACTCATTCCGACTTTTTCCAGATAATAAAGGGCTTTTTCTTGCGCCTCCTGCTTACTGCGCTTCAATACTTTTATTTGCCCAATCATGCAGTTTTCCAACACATTCTTATTGTGAAATAAATTAAAACTCTGAAAGACCATTCCCACATGCGTGCGATGCGCATTGATATCAATGCCACTCTTTAAAATATCATTTCCATGATATAAGATCTCGCCTCCATCCGGCATTTCCAATAGGTTAATACAGCGCAATAGCGTAGACTTTCCACTACCGCTGGAGCCAATAATCGTAATGACCTCACCTTGTTCTACATGAAAATCAATATTCTTCAACACCTCCAATTGACCGAAGTGCTTTTGCAGATGATGAATTTCAATGATCGTTTGCTCGTTTGCCATATACTCACCCTTTCAATACACCGCTTTGCGGTGTGGTGACAGAAGCCGGATAACTGGATTTCTGATGATTCATGCGTTTTTCAATCAGACCTAAGATACCTGATGTAATCATTGTCAAAAGCAGATAAAGAATTCCAACAATCAAGAACGGCTCTGCATATGAGAAGATGGATCCCTGAACACTTTTCGCAACGAAGAACAATTCAGAAAACTGAATGCAGTTCAAAACGCAGCTGTCCTTGATATTCACCACAAATTCATTGCCAATGGATGGAAATGAATTTTTAATTGCCTGCGGTAAAACAATATAATACATCGTCTGAAAGCGAGTCATGCCGATACTGCGTGCCCCTTCCAGTTGGCCATTGTCTACAGACTGTATACCAGAACGCATGATCTCTGCCATATAAGCGCCTGTATTTACTGATATGATCACCATTGCCGATGTCATCGGTGACCAATGAAACACTGGCGCAAAAAACGTATAATAGAGAAACATCGCTTGTACCATCATCGGTGTGCCGCGAAAAATACCCACATAAATGCCTGTGATACCATAAATGACACGATTGCATATTCTCGTTGCCAACTTTTGATTGTGATCGTTGTTTGTGGTAATCGCACGAAGTCCACCAATCAATAAGCCGATTGCCAAGCCAACAATCGTCCCCACAAATGCCACCAACAGCGTGGAACGAATTGCGCCCAGAAATAATGATTGGTACTTTACAAACACATCCCATGTCTTGATCAAAAAGCCTTCACTTTCTGCGGCCATGAAAAGAAATCCCATACAAATCGCTCCTATTCACCAGCCGGCTGACGCTTAGTCGCATCCTCCATCATCTGCGTTCTGGATTCTTCGCTGATTTCATCCAATGCCTTTTGAATCTCATTCAATAATTCCGTATTCCCTTTTTTCACTGCAATAGAAACCGCTGTATCACTCAAATCAATTTGGAATCCCTTGCCATCCTCAAATTCAACGACAGCCAAATCAGAATGAGCCGCTGCGGCCCCCAAAGCAACCGGTGTCTCTGCGGTCAAAGCATCCACTGTGCCACTCTTTAGGGCAGCGATCATATAGGGATAGTTTTCCAACGGCTGCGCATGCGTAACATTGGGAATCTGATCAATCACATCATCATACATCGTGTTTAACTGTCCTTGTACCGTAGCTCCGGAAAAATCCGCCAATGTTTTAGCATTCGCATAAGCACCGTCTTTTAAGACGATCATTGCCATTTTTGACTGATAATATGGGGTTGTAAAATCCGCATTCTGACGACGATCTTCAGTATCGGTCATACCAGCGATAATCGCGTCGATCGCACCACTGTTTAAACTTGGTTCCAAACTGTCCCAATCCATCTTGGTAATTACCAATTCACGTCCTGTTGCCGCTGCAATTTGTTTTGCGATCTGCACATCATAGCCATCACAGTAGCCACCGGCAGAAACTTCTAAATTCAATTCACTGCTTTCCGTCTCCGTCCAATTAAACGGCGCATAATTGCACTCCATTCCAACTCTCAACGTCTTGGAATCGCCCTCTCCTTGGCTACCTCCATTACCACTGCCACAAGCGCTTAAAAGCAGCGCGAAACTTAATAATGCAAGTCCTTTTCTCATCTTTATTTCCTCTTTTCTAATACAAAAGCCGTGCTATTGACACGGCTGAAGTGATTTCTGCTTGTGCAATAGCGCCTCTTCTTACGAAGGAGTGTCATGGGTATTCCCACATGACCCCAAGAAGAACCAATGCCTTGCTTCCTCTTTCGGCGATGATTACCTTTCCCAACATTCTTTGCCTGCCGGCTCCTGTAGGTACTCTGACGCATCGCTGCCTCTATTCGATCTTTTGTATGCGTATATGATACACGCCTCTTCGCACCTTGTCAAGCAAAAATTTCACATCTTCTACTTGACCTGTACAAATCATGATTAAAGTATCTTAAGAATGCTCAATATCCAAGTTTTCCTAATAAGGATTCATCTTGAGCAACCCATTCTTTCTCCACATCAATCACCCGATATTCATCCATTGTATCCCGCACAATAACCGTTTGAATACCGGCGTTGATAATCATGCGCTTGCACATGGAACAACTATTGGCCTTCGTAATCAACGTCTGCATATCAGCCTCAAATCCGGCCAGATACATCGTTGCCCCTAGCATATCTCGACGTGATGCTGAAATAATCGCATTTGCCTCAGCATGCACACTGCGACACAGTTCATAGCGTTCTCCCCGATTGATATTCAACTCTTGACGGATGCATGTTTTCAAATCACTGCAGTTTTTGCGACCACGCGGTGCACCGACATATCCTGTGGAGATGATCTCATCATCCTTCACAATCAGTGCTCCATAGTGCCTACGCAAACAAGTACTGCGCTTTGCCAAACTACATGCAATATCCAAGTAATAATTGATTTTATCCCTACGTGTTGTCATAATTTCGTTCCTTTCCCGCTATCCGTTCTGTGATGGTAATCATGTACTCTTTTTATTGATTCACTCAGCCATCACGTATTTATTATAGTATAGATCACAGATCATGTCCATAACCAAGCGGATCCATATACAGCAAGTATGCTCACATGATTGAAATGCATAAGCTCTCACCTAATTTCAAATGCCCTCCTCATCCCAAATGGTCATAAGATGATTGCTTAAACAAACAAGGAAAATAATTGGAAGATCAGCCATGCACAACCATACGGAATCATTAGCATCAAACTTAATGACAACCCCATTAGTTTCCATCCATATTCTTTACGCAATGCCTGTAAAGTCATAATACAAGGAATGCTTAATAAAATATACACCATGTAGGCATAGGCACGAACATTTGCCAAATCATCCTCCCATAATTGTGATACTGCATTTGTTAGATGATCATCCTGCACAACAGTGGTTTGTATATGCGGAATGAAAGATACACTAAATTCGCGCAAAGTGGAACCAAACGCATAGATGATTTGTTTTGCGTCATCATAGGGATCAATATCAGCCATGGCTTCATTCTCTTTTTGAACCAGTACCTGATCCATAAAGCCAACAACAGTTTCTTTCGCCACAATACTTCCGGGAAGTGCGGCAATACATTCCCATCTTGTCCCAAATCCAAGTGGTTCATAAAGCGGACGTATCGCCTGTGCCGCTTGTGCCAAATAACTATCCTGCAAATGACCACTCGGTAAATAACTCATGACCCATAATGCAATCATTGCCCACATCACGACACTTACTGCCTTGCGTACATAATTCTTCACTTCTTGTACTGCTTTTTGCCAAATCAACCGATAGGAAGGCTTGCGATAAGGTGGCATTTCCATGAGAAACACCTCATCATCCGCAAAAGAGGCAAAGTGAGATAGAATCAATGCCAAAAGCAAAGCGATCAAAATACCGGTACCATAAATACTGAGCACCATTACTGCACCTTTTCCCTTGAAAAAAGCGGCTGCGAATAACATATAAACCGGTAATCTTGCCCCACAAGACATAAAGGGTACTAACAATGCACTCAAACGCCGCTGCTTCTCATTGGCTAAAGTTCGCGTAGCATAAATGGCCGGAACATTACAACCAAATCCGAGCAATAAAGCCACAAAACTCTTTCCATTCAAATGAAACAAGCGCATTACATCATCGAGCAGATAAGCAATGCGTGCCATATAACCACTTTCTTCCAAAAAAGACAATGCAAGGTGCAAAAAAGCCATCAAAGGAATAAATACAAGTACACCGCCCACCCCTGCAATCACACCATGCAGAATCAGTTCCCGTGCGGCTTCCGGCAGAAAAAACAACAGAGCGTATGCGTATTTCATAACCATATCGTGTATTAAAAAATCAATAAAATCATTGAATGGAGCGCTGCATTGAAATACCACCAACATCAGCAAAGAGAGCATCAGCACCATTATCACAATCCCCCATTGCGGATGTAACAACACCTGATCCAGTGCCCTTGTTCGCTTCAAATACAATCCATCATCATGGACATGGCGCATTAAATCCTCTATTTGTTCATATAAACGCACATCTTCCATCTGCACTTCAAGTAAATCAAGTTGTGACAAATCCATATGCCAAGCAGCGCTTTGACGCATAGCCGCCGGCTTTTGAAACAACAAGTCATAAGCAAACAGTTCCTGTTTTTCTTCACTCATTGTTATATAAGCAGGAAGTTGACGATTCACAAGATGTAATAAACGACGATAACACACCTCATCTCGTTCACTAATCATGGGTGGATAATACACGCTATGATCCTTCAACTGTGCAAGTATGCCCTCCAATACTGCCGCTTTTCCATCCACATCAAAGGCGCTGTAGGGATAGATCGGTATTCCTAATTGATCCTGTATGGCATCAATATCCATCTCAATGTGATATCGTTTTACTTCATCCATGAAATTGAAGATTACGATCATTGGTATCTGAAGTTGACGCAGACAAAGCGTTAGATACAGATTCCGGGATAGATTGGTCGCATCTACCACATTAACAATGAGATCCACCGATTCATGATGTAGGAAGTGGGCGGTAATCCCCTCCTCATTTGCCTGTTCGATAAGGGAATAAGTGCCGGGCAAATCAATGAAATGCAAGGTAGTGCCCTGCCAATTTAACCGTGCCTCTTTTTTCGCAACGGTGACTCCCGGCCAATTCCCCACTTTTAAATGAGCATCTGCCAATGCATTGATCCAAGCACTTTTGCCGACATTAGGATTGCCGACAAAGGCGATTTGATACTCCTTCATATTACTTCCACCTCAATTCTTTGCGCATCTTGACAGCGCATCATCATAAAATTGCCTCTAACTAGCAAAAGTATAGCTTTTCCCTTTCCTTTTTTGCGCTCTACTTTGATATGTGCTCCCTCATAGATGCCAATATGGCATAAGCGCTGTTTTGCTTGTGTCCCCATATAAATATGAGTTATACACGCTGTCTCGCGTTCATTTACTTCAGTTAAGTTCATTGTGATCACCCATTGAAAGTATATCGGAACACACATAAAAAATCACTCGACTTAATGAGAACGATTATGGTTCTTTTTTAACGCAAAGCCGGCATATACTGATATACCTGTTCCATATTGCGACAGTATTCATAACTCCTATTCAATCAATGTCCATTGCCTGAAATCCATATCTAAATCAAGCATCCAATACTCTGTTAACTAAGGTACACTGATTACAGGATCAGCATTTGAAATATTTTTCAGAAAGAGTTTCACACTTTTTTCTTTTCAATGAAACCGTTTTGATATATAATAACCGTGTTCAAAAGGAGGACTTTAATTATGGCAGTCTTGGATTCAATCAAAGAAACAGTACGCAAGCGCAATCCGCATGATGCAGAATTCATTCAGGCAACTGATGAAGTATTGCTTTCACTCGAATTGGTAGCACAAAAGCATCCGGAATATGTTGAAAATGGTATATTTGAGCGGATTGTTGAACCAGAACGTCAGATTGTATTTCGCGTTCCTTGGGTCGATGATCAGGGGAAGGTACAAGTCAACCGTGGCTTTCGGGTGGAGTTTAATTCCGCTATCGGTCCTTACAAGGGCGGTTTACGCTTTCATCCTTCGGTTAATTTAAGTATTATTAAGTTTCTGGGATTTGAGCAGTGTTTCAAAAATGCACTGACAGGACTGCCGATTGGCGGTGGCAAAGGCGGATCAGACTTTGATCCCAAGGGAAAGAGCGATAGCGAAGTCATGCGATTCTGTCAAAGTTTTATGACTGAGTTATATCGTCATATTGGCGCAGATCGAGATGTACCTGCCGGTGATATTGGAGTCGGGGCACGTGAAATCGGTTATTTATTTGGTCAGTATAAGCGGATTCGCAATGAATATAGCGGCGTTTTGACGGGTAAGGGCCTCACTTATGGTGGTTCTCTGGCACGTAAGGAAGCTACTGGCTATGGTCTATGTTATTTCACCCAAGCAATGTTGGAAGATCATGGTAGTTCGTTGCAAGGCAAGCGCGTTGTGATTTCCGGATCAGGCAACGTAGCCATCTACGCAGCAGAAAAGTGTACTCAGTTAGGTGCCACCGTGGTTGCCATGAGTGATTCCAATGGTTATGTATATGATGAAAACGGCATTGACTTGGCAAAGATGAAAGAGATCAAAGAGATTCGTCGAGAACGCATTAAGGAATATGCAAATGCGCTGCCAAGGGCACAGTATCATGAAGGCTGCAAAGATATTTGGTCATGCGTGTGTGATATTGCCCTTCCCTGCGCCACCCAAAATGAATTGGATGAACAAGCTGCCGAGGTACTCATAAAGAATGGTGTGATGGCGGTATGTGAAGGAGCAAATATGCCATGTACACCACAGGCAATTACGGTTTTAAAACGCCATGGCATTCTTTATGCGCCGGGCAAAGCATCCAATGCGGGTGGTGTTGCGACCAGTGCTTTGGAAATGTCACAAAACTCACAGCGTCTTTCTTGGAGTTTCGATGAGGTAGATGCCCGTTTAAAAAATATCATGGAGAATATTTACCGTACCTGTGCTGATACAGCGATCGCTTATGATGACAAGGATAATTTCATGTTAGGGGCAAATATCGCCGGGTTCGAGAAGATCGCAGAAGCAATGTTAGCACAAGGAATTGTATAATGACCATGTGCAAGCTTGTTTATCGTAAGAGGATTTAGATATTAAAAAATGCATCCGTTGAGTTGTATTCACTCGTATGGATGCATTTTATTTATGCCAGTGGCAATCCTTGACTATAAATGGGGGATTCCTTGAGGATTAGCATTATCCAATATTCAACGCTAACCCATCTTGCCAGCGTAACTGCGTTCTCTCCCCTTATTTATGGGTGTCGGATACAACCTCAAATGCAGAGAATACCAGAAAGAAGAGCAAAGCTGTTTGAACCCAAAAAATTGTATAATCCATTGTGCCGTGAATCATCACAGTTAATATGAATGAAATGATAAGTGAAAATAAGCGAACATTATGATGCACGGTGTATAGATGCCATATACGTTTACCGCAATCCCAAAAATAAGGAATTAACAGTGCAACTCCGCCAAATCCAAAGCTCATAAAAGGATCAAGATAAAGACTGTGCGCATGCTGCGTCATCGGTCCACCATAACGCATATAACTATGGAAATAAGTCAGCGGCCCTTCACCAAACAAAGGATATTCGCGAATCCCCTGAATAGCCGTTTGCCATATTTCAAATCGAGTGTCAAGATAAAGGTTCAAACTGTCGCCACGTGGAAATATCTCGGGATTTATCCATAAGGCAACCGCAAATATAGTAAATAACGTCATTGTGCCAAAGAAAAAACGCTTATGATTATTCAGCAAAAACATGAATGGTATTGTAAATAGGAAAGAAATCCAGGCAGTACGACAGCCACTTAAATAGAGTCCCAGCAAATTACAAAAAATTGTGATCAAATAAAATATCACACGTCTCGCTGTTTTAACATTCATCATTTTATAAACACACATCAGAATCAAAAATTCTACCATCATACCATAATAATTAGCATTGAAAAAAGTAGAATTTACCCGATACATCGGTTCATCCGCGACTTCAAAGGTAAAAAAATCATAATCCAGTGTCTGCACAATATTGTAATATTCCATCAGTGCCCACCCAAAGCAGAATAAAGATATGATGCAACAAGCGTCAATGATTAGTTCAAATAAGCGCTGGGTCAATTTAGAACGATAAAACAAAATGAATATAAATATCACTGTTATCCCCAATGCGCATACTGCCCCAAGATAGTTTTCATGTATTAAAGATACAATTGCAGTTAGTACACAAAAGCCGTAGACCGGATATGCTTTAGGATAAGAGCGTATGATTGAATAAAGCCTGCCCTTCCATAATAAATAAAGCAGTGTCAGCGCAATGACAGTGAGCGAACAGAAAAAAGGCAGAAAAATGCTGCATACTACTGCCATAATCATATATTGCTCAATATCGTAGCCATCAAATTTACGATGATAGAAAGCAATGGCTTTTTCGCTCCAGGTCAAATGCAGGCACATCCTTCCAATTATAGTTTTTCATATTGCTATTATAGCATTTCATATAGGCAAACACAATTATTCTAATATTACAAAAACGGTAGATAAAGGTTGAATAATACTACATTTGAAATGAAGCAGTATATCATCAGATTGCTATGGTATAAACTATTTTAATATTTGATCTATCACATCGGCAATGCGCTCACTTGCATGACCGTCACCATACGGATTGACCGCATGCGCCATTTGATTATAAAGATTTGAATCATCCAATAATTCTTTAATCATACTGTAGATTGTTTCTTCCTTTGTCCCGGCGAGTTTTAATGTTCCTGCCTCAATTCCTTCAGGACGCTCTGTTGTATCTCGCAACACCAATACCGGCTTTCCTAGCGAAGGAGCTTCTTCTTGAATACCTCCACTATCTGTTAAAATCAAATAAGAACGGGCAATAAAATTATGGAAATCAAATACTTCTAATGGTTCTATCATACGAATTCGCGTATGGTTTTCAAATATTTCATTTGCCAATTCACGTACAATAGGATTCATATGGATAGGATAAACAACTTTAATATCTTCATATTCATCCACAATCCGTTTAATTGCTCTGAACATTTGCCGCATCGGATCACCTAAATTCTCACGTCGATGCGCAGTTAATAGAATAAGTCTTCCCTGATTCGCCCAACTCAATAAAGGATGATTATAATCTTTTCGTACTGTGGTTTTTAATGCATCAATGGCCGTATTACCGGTAACATATACATGTTTTTCAGATTTTCCTTCTTTTAATAAATTACTTTCACTGATTTTAGTCGGTGCAAAATGTAAATCAGCTAAAACACCTACCATTTGTCGATTCATCTCTTCAGGAAACGGAGAATATTTATCATAGGTTCTTAATCCAGCCTCAACATGACCAATCGGAATATGATTATAGTATGCAGCCAATGCCCCTGCATAAGTAGTTGAAGTGTCTCCATGAACTAAAACTAAATCAGGTTTTTCAGTTTGCATTACGCTTTCCAAGCCTGTTAATACACGAGAGGTAATTTGTGTCAATGTCTGCCCTTTTTTCATGATATCTAAATCATAGTCAGGTACTATTTGGAATGTTTGCAAAACCTGATCCAACATTTGACGATGCTGTGCCGTAACACATACAATTGTTTTTATTTTCTCTCTTCGCTGCAGTTCCTTTACTAATGGAGCCATTTTAATAGCCTCTGGTCTCGTACCAAATATACACATAACCTTCATTGCTGTTTCTCCTTCTTCATCATCATGACCTTATACAAAAATTTTACATTACTATCATAAAACCGCTGTATCCTTTTCGGTTCCTTAAATAAACGATATGCCCACTCTAACTTGAAGCGAATTATTATATCTGGAGCACGACGTTTTTTTCCACTTAATACATCAAGACTGCCTCCACATCCAACAAAGATACCGTGATTAAATTGATCAAAGTAACGAGTTATTAATTCTTCTTGTCGAGGAACACCCAATGCAAAAAGATTAATATCTGCTCCTTTTAGAAGCATATCATTGATTACTTCGCGCTCATCAGAGGAGTATCCATTTTTTAATCCGTATATTTGCAGATTTGGATAATTCAAATAAAGAAATTCCCGTAATAAATCCAGAACTTCTTGTGATGCTCCATAAACATATAATGATGCACCCCTCTGATTCCCTAAATCAAAAAGATAAGCAACTGTGTCCACACCAGCGATCTTACCCCATACATCATAGCCTAGTTTTCTAGCCCCCATAACAATACCTTCACCGTCTGGTATGATAATCGTTGAATCGCGATATAAAACTTTTTTAAAGAATGGTATTTCATTTGATTTCATAAAAATCTCAGGATTAGCAGTGATAACAAATGTTTTTATATTTTTCAGTAAATGATCTTTAAGCAGATGATAAAATTCGGTATCTGATTGTTTATAAAGTTTTTCAAATAACTCTTTCATATTTCATCTGCACTTTCTTTTTCTGTATCAAAAATAATCTTTGTTGTATTATGGTTAAAGCGCTCTTCTGGTTTAGGCAACTCCATATAATCTCCATATATTGCTTTTAATAGAGCATCATAATTATTCGGTATGGAATAATCTTTATCACAAAAAGAACATTTTTGCGAGGGTTCATAATACTCTTTTGGAAATATCATAGTTAAATAATGCCTGCTAGTATTAAAATCAGTTAAGTATTTATCGCTATTAGAACCGTGGAACATAGCAACAAAGCGTTGCATCTTATAAAGACTTTTTAATGAAAAATATTTTAAAAACCAATACAGGTACCAATATCTAATTTTGTTTTTGTTGTAAACACCTGCTTTTACATACATAGTTTCTATCAACGCTTTTGATAAAACAAATCTAAAAAAGAGAAGTAATCCGTTATTTGTATCTACATAGTCTTGCGGAAAAATATCTATAAAGATTCCTTTATGTACAGAAGGTGATACACCTGACATTGAATTTTCCAAAAATAGCGTATGGTTTTTCCTAACTTTAGCAAATACGAGCCAATATCCTTCATCACTTTCCGGAGTCTGCAAGAAGAAATGATCCTTCAATTCATTTGGAGCAATCTTTAAAAATTTTTCAAAATCATCTCTTGGCATGCCAATATCTAAATCATCATCCCATGGAATAAACCCTTTATGACGTACTGCACCGATTAAAGTGCCATAAATCAGATAATATCGCAAATTATATTTCTCACATATTCTTACAACTTCATCCAGAATCTCTATTTGAACTTTCCATAGTTCTTTCAATGTAGTATCACTTGGGACTTCTAATTTTATTTGATTCTCTTTACTTTTTGAATTTAAATATGCGTTAGGAATTTCAACCATATTTTTAGTATGTACTAACAGGATTCCCAAAGAAAAAGCAATTGATATTAACGGAAACACCCGCTCTAAAACATGACCAGAATATTTGGCTATCAACAATCCCAACAAAGGAGCAACAAAATATATACTACATTCCAAAGTAAACATCTTTCTAAAATGTTTCAATCCCTGGACAAATACATAAACTAAGATTGCATAATATGGTATTATCAGTACAAGAAGTCCCAATAATCCATAAGAATAGTATTGGTAAGAATAGTCAGCTTCTGTATATATGTAATTTAATGTGTAACCCATCCCTAAATAACGATCCACTTTATTATTATTTTTTTCATAAATATCTTTTAAAATCATCGTTTTTAAAACACGATAATCATTATTGGGCGTATCCTGGATATAATGTGCCCAGAAACTACTATGATCTATATCATGGTAATGATCAATTATATACGGAGAAATACCGAAAAAACTACAAAACTCATCCATATAAGACAACACAAATCGCTTTTCTTCCTCATTTAAAGTATCAGCATTCAACTTTTTTAAACGCTTAGAATCAACAACCAGTTTTTCATAATCAATGGAAGAACCCTCTTCTATCTTAGCTGCTACTGCTTGATCTAACAAAGAACCATTTATAAGATTAGAATCTGTTTTATCATATCCCATTTTATACCCTACCGGCGAGAAGGGAAAAAGCGCTCCAAAACCAATTGAGATGATTAAGAAAAACAAAATACTTTTATGTGTTTTCTTCATAAGTTTGAATACTATCCATAATCCTATAAATAAGATCAGGATTAGCAAACATCCAATATTTGCCGTTTTTGTCCCCAGCATATACATAGCCAATCCTTGCATAATCACAATTAATCGTTGATAATTCCTTTTCTGATCATAAGTTCTATATAACATTAAAGGGAATAGCATAAATAAAATAGCTGACATTTGGTTTCCCGAGAGAAACCATCCTTTTGTTGTTAATTCATAATAACTATAACTATGTGCATTAGTAAAAGTAAACCACTGAAATAGATTATAATTATTGGTTATGGAATCATCGCTATAATTACGTAAAGCAATACCAAACAAATTAGTAATAACCATAACAAATGATATAATTAAAATAAAAATTTCCAAGATATGAAATAATTCTTCTTTTTTCATTTGCAT
>JAAWON010000054.1 GCA_022799495.1 Erysipelotrichaceae bacterium
CTTACACTTTCCATTGTTATCCTCCTTTATTATTTTATCTTTGATTGCATCTCACGATACACACGCTCTATCATATCCCATTGAGCGGGATCACGCGGCTCATAGCGGCGCAATGGCTCTGAGCGCTCAATCAAGGCACGCGCTTCCTTTAAATCATGGATGAGTCCTTGTGTAATCATTTGAATCACCACATTGCCCAGCGCTGTCGCCTCAATCGGACCGCAAATCACCGGAATTCCACAAGCATCCGCACACATGGCCATCAAAAATTGATCCTGTATACCCCCGCCAATCATATGAAGCACATCAAATTTTCTGCCAATACAATTCTCTAATTCCCGCAGCGTTTGTTTGTATTTTAAAGCCAAGCTATCATAAATACATCGGGTGATCTCGCCTACACTTTGCGGAATCGTTTGATGGCTACGCGCACAGTACTCCTGAATGCGCTTGGGCAAATTGCCGGCCGGTGTAAATATCGGATCATCCGGATCCACGAAACATTGATATCCTTTAGCCTCAGCAGCCATCTTACCTAACTGCGCAAAGGAATATTCTTTGCCTTCTCGCATCCATTGGCGGCGGCTTTCCTGTAACAGCCAAAGACCGACAATGTTTTTCAAAAAAGATGTTTTGCCTCCGTATCCTTGCTCGTTCGTAATATTTCCATGTTTTGATGCTTCATTGATCATAGGCTGCGTTAATTCACAGCCAAGCAAAGACCAAGTGCCACATGATAAGAAGGCAAACTCTTCTTTTTGGGTTGGCACCGCAGCCATCGCACACTGCGTATCGTGACCACAAGTCGCGATCACCTGAATTGGCGAAATATCCAACTCCGCGCAAAGGATTTCACTCAATGTTCCCACCCGTGTACCACTTGGCACTACATCCGCAAACAAATGGCGTGAAAGACCCAACGCTGAGATCACATCCTGTGCCCAATCCTGTTTTCGTTGATCAAACAACTGCGTAGTTGATGCAATGGAGCACTCGGCACAGCACTTACCACTTAGCAGATAATGGAATAAATCCGGCATCATAAGCAACCGTTCACTGCGTTCTAATAAATCAGGTCTTTGTTCCTTTAAACTCAATAATTGAAATGCAGTATTGATTTCCATTAATTGATTGCCGGTTCGCTCATATAAGCGCTCCTGATCGATCCACTGACTGCTTCGTTCGATCATTCCATGCGTACGTGCATCACGATAATGGATCGGATTCTCCAGCAATCGCCCTTCCTTATCCAACAAGCCAAAATCCACACCCCAAGTATCTATGGATACACTTTCTACATCATATGGTTTCGCCTTAATCAAACTTTGCTTGATCTCGTGATACAAGCGCAGCACATCCCAATACATCGTTCCATGGACAAGTACAGGATCATTGGTGAAGCGATGAATTTCCTGCATGATGATGCGCCCATCGCTCAATTCCGCAACCATTGCTCTGCCACTGGAGGCACCAAAATCAATCGCCAATACCTTTTTTGTCATATCCACTTCTCCTTATCTTCCCCGCAAAAGAATGCCGCAAACATAAAGACATCCACTGCCATTCACACCTTAACGAATATTGCGATACATCGGACCATATGCCGCACAAGCGCGATAATCCTGACCTTCCTTATCCATACCGAACGCATTCCACGCTGCCGGTCGCAAAATAGCTTCCTCTGGGACATTATGCATACATACCGGAATACGCAAAATCGCAGCTAAGGTAATCAAATCCGCACCGATATGACCATAACTGATTGCCCCGTGATTCGCCCCCCAATTGTTCATCACATCATAAGCACTGGCAAATGCTCCCTTACCGGTAATGCGCGGTGCAAACCATGTGCAAGGCCATGTATAGTCTGTGCGCTTCCACAAAATATCACTTACTTCATCCGGTAGTTTTAAAGTCCAACCCTCGGCAATCTGCAATACCGGGCCCAAACCTTTTATCAAGTTTAGACGCAACATCGTCACCGGCATTTCCGCCTCAGTTAAGAAACGCGAAGAATAACCGCCACCACGGAAATAACCGCAGTCGGCATAATTCCATGTGGTTGCCTCCATAATCGCTTTTTGATCTGCCTCGCTAATTTCATACCATGGCTTTATCACTGCATTGCCCTGTGCATCCTTTGCTTGACCATTTGCATCCAAGCAAGCTGCACCGGAATTGATCAAGTGGATAAAACCACCGGCTTCTTTTGCCTTGCCCTCCAAGGTATAACCGGTTGCCTTGAATACAGCCTCAGGGCTCCAATAAGTACGTACATCGGCAAAAATCTGCGCACGATTCGTCAGCAGTTTCATAAATAACATGCCCAAACCATTCAGTACATCATTTTCCGTTGCCAAAATATAAGGTTCCCGCGCCCCATTCCAGTCAAAGGATGTATTGAGCAATGCCTCGGGAAAATCACAATTTGGATAGAAATCGGTCCATTGACGTTGCCCTTGGAAACCGGCTGCCAGCGCATTATGACCAACTGCCTCCTCTTCACAGCCCTTGGGAAGATGCTCATTACCATTCATCAAATCTTTAATAATGCACATCATCTTAACGACAAATTCCCAATCCTGATCTTTTTGAGCACGGGATTTTTGCAGGTGCTCAGGATTTTTATCAAACCCCTCAATACAATGTTGCTTCGTCCATGCCAATGCTTTCTCATATTCCTTTTCATCATAAATGCCTTCACTCATACGACGTATGATTTCTACCTCATCCACAGATTCCACCCGCATACCGAGATATTCTTCGATGAAGGCAGGGTCAATAATGGAACCGCCGATGCCCATGGTAACTGAGCCAATTTGCAAATAGCTCTTGCCACGCATACTCGCAGCCGCAACTGCCGCTCTACCAAAACGCAGTAATTTTTCACGCACATCTGTGGGGATACTTGTATCACTAGCCTCACATACATCATGACCATAAATACCAAATGCCGGCAAGCCTTTTTGCGCATGCGTTGCCAATACCGATGCCAAATACACAGCACCCGGTCGTTCAGTGCCGTTAAAGCCCCAAACACCTTTAATGGTCATTGGATCCATGTCCATCGTCTCCGCGCCATAGCACCAGCAAGGTGTTACGGTTAAAGTAATGTCCACACCGCATTTCTTGAACTGATCAGCACATGCGGCTGCCTCTGCCACACGACCGATCGTTGTATTGGCGATCACTACTTTCACCGGTTCACCATTGGAATAGCGAAGTTCCTCCTCAAATAATTTTGCGGCTGCCCTTGCCATATTCATCGTCTGTTCTTCCAGGGAACCACGAATGTCCAACGCACCACGTCGTCCATCTATCGTCGGACGAATCCCAATGACCGGATAATCGCCGATCAATCTGCTCTTTGCCATAAAAACCTCCTTATATACGCATGTAAGCGCTTAACCTTTCCGCATTTATTGTAGTACAAATGGCTATGAAAATCAATAGAAAAGACTATTCAAAACAAGGAAAGCAAAAGCAATTATAAAGGGAGGAAAGTAGCGAGCCCATGTAGGATTTCGTTGTTTGATCGGCCAAGGTTGGAAGTAGGAGTATGGCATTTGAAGGTGAAAGATTTCAGCATTTTTTTGTGGTAAATGCATGGTTCTGTTCAATCATCCATGAGTGGTGTTCACGATTGATTCATGGATGAACTTGTGAAATTACCTTACTTTAGTTTTGATTTAAAAAAACACTTCCATCTTTTCGATCGAAGTGTCTCCTGTTTATTGCATTTCAATTTTTGCAATACGCACAATATATTGACTGCCATATAGAAAGCCGACCGCACGATAGGAAAGAACATCCTGATCTTGATGAAAGAGTAGTTCTTCCTCATTATCCAACCAATGAATGGATTTCACCTTACCTTGGAATCCACTGATGGTGTGATTCTCATCTGTGCTTTCATAAGCAGCAACGACATCCTTAGGTCCTAGCATTGGCAAATCATGTACATACACAAAATAGTCCTTACCCTTTTTCAAGACAAAATCCTTTTCATTGGAGCATACCAATTCACAAGGTTTCCCTTCATATAAAGACTCTTTGGCCATATCACACCAAATACCAATCATCTCCAACAGTGCTTCTGTCATCTTCATTACACCACCTTGCGCAGTTAAACCGATGTTTAGCAAATAATTCGCACCGACTTTGCGAGCATGGCATAAGCGTTCTATCATCTGACGCGGACTTTTATAATCAATATCGCGTTCAGCAATACCCCAATGACGATTCATCGTCTGACACATTTCTGCGGTTACATACTTGCTCATTCCTTCACGATTCATGACGGTTGCCTGTCCTTGTTCAAAGGTAACTGAATCAATTTCTGGATGACCGGTTTTTCCCTGTTCACTTAAACCGGTATTGTTAATAATCATCGCATCTGGCTGTAAACGATGAATCATACCATATAATTCATCCAGTTTCCAATCCGCATCCCGTTTAGACCAGTTTCCATCAAACCATAATCCACCGATTTTACCATAATGGGTACATAAGATCTCAACCGATTGGCGCAAATATTCTAAATAGCGATCAAAATTCGCATCGAAATCGGGATGTACCCAATCCAATGTGGTATGATACAGCATTGGCAAAATATCTTCTTCGCGGCATGCCTCAACAAATTCTTTTACCAAGTCACGTTGACAGGGACAATGCATCACATCATACTCACTCAAGCCCCTTGTATCATACAAAGAAAAACCATCATGATGACGCGTAGTTAAAGTGATGTATTTCATACCTGCCTGCTTTGCCAATTTCACGATTTGCTTGGCATCAAAATCCTTTGCGCTAAACTGTTCAAAGCATTTGCGATACTGCGCTTCCGGGATTTTGTGGATATTCAATGTCCACTCCCCCTGTGCCAATGAAGAATACAGTCCCCAATGAATGAACATACCGAAGCCTCTGTTTTCAAATTCGGCAATGCGTTTCTCCGGTTTTGGTATCATAACTTCCTCCTTGTGCTGTATGTACAGCTTTATCATTAAGCATATTATAGAACGTCCTAATAGGTTCGTCAATTCCTTTATCACCATGAAAAAAAGGCAGTAAGTAGTCTGCCCTTTTCCACATTCTTATCCAACTATATGTCACTCCATTGGGTTAATGATGACAGCCCTCCGTATCATGACAATGATCCGCACAACTGTGACTGCCTTCATGATGATGGCAACTGCCGCTTGGATCATCACGCAAATGTCCCTTCATATAAGCATCTATCGCTGCCTCTGCATTGCCTTTCGCTCCACTGATAACTTCAATTCCTAATTCATGTAAGGCACTTCGCGCTCCTTCTCCGATTCCACCGCAAATCACTAAATCCACTTGTGCTTTGTGTAACAGCGCTGCTAAAGCACCATGTCCCGCCCCATCAGCCATCAGCATTGTTTTTTCAATGATCTGATTTTGATCTGTCTTTACAAGTAAAAACTGTGCACATTTGCCGAAATGGGCAAAGATTACGCCATTCTCATAAGTAGCTGCAATTTTCATTCTAATTTCCTCCTATTGTCTTTCTAATATCAATGCATCATTCGCTACGATAAAATCACGTTGAAAACCAAGATATTCTCGCATCTCCGTTTCATCCATAACAATCGGCGTGCGTGGATGAACTTGAGCCATCGTATGTTTGGCAGCACCTGTCACGATCACAAAACTTCTACTTTGATCATAGAGTGCAGCCAGATACATCAATGGCTGCGCCTGTTTATGAATATAGAATTTCTGCTTATGTGCATGAACGCTCTGCCATTCATAAAAACCGTTTGCGACAATCGCACAGCGATGGTTTAACAGGGGGCGAAAAGTTGCCTTCATGCCGATCCCTTCCATGCGGGCATTGATGATGCGCTTGCCCCATGTAGTTTCCAGCCCCCAACGCATCACATCCGCAATAATGGTATCATTCCTTGCACGTAGAATCAAGGCGTTTTGTGTTGGAAAAATTTCTCCTTGTGCAAAAGCAGGAAAATCATGATGCATGACTTGATCATAAAAGAAATATGCATTGTCCCTGTCCATCTGAAAGAAATAGCGTCCGCACACAGACCTCACCTCACTGACTTATTTTTTTATTTTAATATTTGATGCCTTTACCCAGCCATTGATGCCGTTGCATTTCACATACAGTTCATCTTTGCGCTGGGTAATCACACTCACCTCATCGCCAATACGCAGTTGCGGATGATAATTGCTGTAATCCCGCACGAACCAGCGACCATCACATTCATACAGATATTCATCCGGCACCCAAATCTCACGACGATAGTTTAAATGGAAACAATCCCATCCATCATTCACCCGTCTGCGCTTTGTTACCTCACGGCAGCATTCACTGATCGAATAAGTATACTGTTCCTCCCAATCATAGTCCTCTGATATTACCACACCCTTGGGTAACTCATCCACATAAAGAGAATGGAAAACACCGTTTTCATATATCAATGCATTTAACTGACCATCTTCGCGAACACCACAACCGCCATCAATGAAGAATATATTCTTATCATCATCTAAATAAGGGCGCGCCGATGGAATCCCTTCATGATAATTGAAGATGGGGGTATGGCCACAAATCACAAGTTTCTGAAAATGGATTGGTTCTCTACCGAAGAAATCATATTTCATCAACTCATATGCATCCTGTGCATAGGGCGAACGCTCACTTTTCAAACCGGCATGAACCAAGATACAATCCTTGGCGCTCAGAACATGCGGCAAATCTGCCAAAAAAGCAAATTCCTTCTCAAAAGATTTTAATATCTGGGCAAATGCCGGCGCCGGATCACCATCTTCTGGAATCTTTACCCCACAGCGCTCTGCCATTTCCCATAGCAACATATGATGCCGCCATGGTGCATGGTACAGATAATGACACAAGCCTTTCCAATCATAACCATTCATCACCTGCAAAGCAATCGCTTCACAATTCCCCATCACTACATCCACTTTACCACGCTTAGCCAAATCCATAATTAAATGCAATGTGTCCAGTGAGTGCGCTCCTTTCTCCACCATATCACCCAAAATAATCAAATGATCTTGTGATACATCATATTCACACTTTTCCAACAAACGTTCCAGTAATGCTCGATGAGCGTGAATATCGGAGATAATAATACTACGTCTTGCATCCCAAGCGATGCGCTTACTTTTCACTTTCATGTTTGTTCTCCCTCTCTTTTTCCTGCTTAATTGCTTCATATTGTGCCAAAAACCACGGTTCCTGATAATCCAGTTCTTGCGCCTTTTGATAATACTTCAATGCCTGATCCAACTCCTTTAGTTTGGCATAATTCCAGCCGATATTGGCATAGAGCCATCCATCTTTACGTCCTAATTCAAGCGCTTGAAACAGGTGATTAAGTGCCTCATCATATCGTTCCAGCATACTTTCGTTCCATGCCAATTGAGAATACACCAAAGCATCATCTGCCTGTTTTGTCAGTGAGCATTCATAAAAATGAATCGCTTGCTTATACTGCTTGATTTCAGAATAATCCCATGCAAACTCATTATACAACCATACATCATCACGCCCCATCTTCTTTACCCGCCACAATAATTCGAGCGCCTTTTGATATTCTCCCCGCTTTCCATCCAACCATGCCTTAAGTGAAAGCAATTCGATGCTTTCTCCCTCTACTGCCATACATTGATCACAGTATGTGATCGCTTTCTCATATTCATGCAAATTCGCATAGGTTTTGGCAAAATGATACAGCACCCAAGGATCCTCTTTCCGCAATTGGTTCATACGCTTTAAATAATCCAACTTATGTTCCATATCATCCTGTTTATGCGCAATCCATGCCATGTCTTGAAGAATCCAGTAGGCATCCTCTTCATTTCGCTCCAATGCCTTTTCATAGTAAGAGATTGCTGTTTGATACTCTAAGACTGCCGCATCTCTATCATTGCTTCCCAAATAAGCATCACCCAATTCCTCACGTATTCCCGTATCATCTCGTCCCCGCTGTAAACATTTTTTTAACAATACAATCGCTTCTTGATAACGCTTTGTGCGATTATATGCATAAGCAAGTTCAAAATCTCGCCAATTCGCAAAGGATTCATCCTGAATCTGCTCCAGCATTTCCACCTCTTGGGTATATGCATGTTCCTGCTTATAAAACATGGCCAAATCAAAGATAGAATCCGCATCCGGTGCCAATTGATACACCTTTTTCAAATAACTTTCGGCCTGCTCCTTTTTTTGCAAATCTCGATAGGTAAAAGCAGCCTGTGCCAGGATCCATACATTATTCGGATCATCCAATAAAGCATTCTCAAAGTATTCGATCGCTTTTTCGTCATTTTTTAACTGGCGATAAGCCCAACCAATTTCCCCATGAATCCATGCTTCATCATGCCCCATCTCTATCCCCTTCAATAAATAATTCAATGCATCTTCATAACGCTCACAGTGATTCAATGCATACCCCAATTGTGAAAAAATCCAAGCATCCTCACTAAAATGATAGATTCCCTTTTCCAGATAGACAATGGCCTCTTGATGTCTGCCGATATGATTTAATACCCAGCCCATATTGGCAAAGTAAAAACTATCCTCATACGCCATTGCCTTATTTGCCTCTAGCAAAGCACGGGCATCTTCATAGTGTTGTGCTTCACACAACTTATGAAATTCATCCTTATAGCTCATGAGTGTCCTCCTATTTTCCAACATTATACAATAAACGAAAGAGAAAAAAAACAGAATTACGGCGAGTTGCAGATGAATCGTAAAAGTGGCGAAAAACGCCGTTTTTTCAATTTGTACGCAATTCAAAATGGCCTAAAATAATGTCAAAATAGCGCTTGAATAAAGGATAAAATGCATGTCAAAAGGCCAAAAAAAAAAAACCATTTTTTAAGGTGGTTTTTTCCTTTTTTTCGTACTGTTTACGCTAATATACACCTTGTTAGCGATACAGATGCAGCTAAAAAGCGATTCTCATCCGTATTTTTATGCGGATGTTTCTTTTCTATCCTATGCACATTGAAATAAATAGATTTCTTCATTGTCTGAAGTAAATCTCAACTCATCATCAAGAGCACTGATTGTAAGACGCATTCATGAGTAATCGTGATATTTAACACCATAACTGAAATAAAAAGCCAAATGTACCTGCGATAAGTAATAGAAGTAATGCGATCTGGAAAAATTGACGCTTCTTTGGCAGTGTACGATACAATACCATTAAACCCAATCCGGCATTGCTGATTAAACCGGCAAGCAAAGCACCAAACGATAAAATCTGACTGGCGTACAGCTGTGCCAATAATACGCTGGAAGCGCAATTAGGGATCAAACCGATGAGTGCTGCCAAAAACGGCTGAAACAAAGTTTGACCAAGTAATATAGAAGCTAAGTGATCTTCCCCAATTGCATGCAACAGACCATGCAACAATAAACTTACCGTAAACAAAAATGCAAACACCTTCAACGTTCGCTGCAAAGCAGCACGCCAAAGTGATTGGGACGAATGGCTATGACAAGAGCAAATTGTTTTTTGCACCGTGGCGGTTTGCAGTTGGGTATGGGGCAGCAAGGCATCCAACGTATATCCCACCAACACAGCAATCATCCATTTCACAATCAAAATATATCCTAACATCGCTGCACTGTTTGGATTTGCCAGTAAAACAGGAATTGCCTCATCACTCGTTGCGATAAAAACAGCAAATAGTGTTCCTAAAGAGATCGCATGCTCCACATAAAGACTTGCTGCAATCAAGGCAAACCCACATTGTGGAATGAGTCCCAATAAGGCAGCACCTACTACAGTATAGCGTTGAAATGAAAGAAAACGCTGTGAATGACGCAGAAACTCTTTATGCTCAACATATTCCAATATAAGATAGGTAAAAAATAAGAGCGGTAGACTAAGCAATGTATCCTCTATTGTATGTGTCAAAATCTCTGTCATTGTAGCACCTCCATTTCATAATCGTATATTTCTTTTCTATTTTTATTGCTTAATGTTAGGATGGTTGAAAAGTGATTGTGATAAACGTAATTATACCTTAATTTAAGGAATAAGGAAATGAAAAAGAGAATAAAAGGAAGATGTACGAAAACAACGAGCCATAAAATCAAAGGAAAAAAGAAGGAAAAGAAAATAAAAAAAGACTCAATTGCTTGAGTCTAAATAGACGGCCATGTGCTACCTTCACCGATGCTCGATCGGCTATTATCGCCGCTGGAACGCTTAACTTCTGT
>JAAWON010000055.1 GCA_022799495.1 Erysipelotrichaceae bacterium
GGATCACCATCCTCATCAGCGTCCACATTGATTTTTTTCAATGTGATCTCATGACAACTTTCCTCTCCCTCATTGCCTGCTCGATCCTTCGCTATTACACAGACCTCATAAATCCCGGACGTTTCATCAATCGTGATACTGGAAGCCTCATTTGTGACAGTGATCGTATCTTCTTGAATGAGTGTACCTAAACGCTGACGCGTACTTTCTTTTTCATACACTTTATAGGCAATTTGATGTGTTCCTGATACATCAAGTTTTCCATTCGCATCACTTGTGGTGATATCGAAGCGTGTACCCGGAGCGAAGAAGATGCCACCGCTCAATTTATGAATAATATCCTGTAATTTATTATTGGTATCTTTCGCTTTTATACTTTTTACGGTAGGTGGAGTTTTATCAATCTGAATGATTTCTTTCTTTTCTGCGCTAATCGCACCGCTGTCTTTCTTCATCCAGAATTGAATCTCATTCTTTCCTTCTTTCGATATGGTGATTGACTGTGGTTTCCATGTGCTTAAATCTGATGAGAGATGAATGTACTCATTGTGATCACTGACGATATTTACATCTTGATTGATCCAATCTCCTGTATACGAACTATGTGATGGATCATTTACCTCTAAGTGATACCAAGTATCTTCGATGTTTTCCTCCGTTATGTTCAGCGTTCCTTCTTGGAAGGTAAACTGATAATTGGGATAGATACGATTCAGATAAGCCGCATCTCCTTTGATTGGATAAGTACCCGGCTGCGATGTTTGATTCGCAGTGCTACTCATTTTGATATCATTGGATGAGATTTCATCACGCACACCATTCCAAGAAACCAGTTGATTTTGAAAGGATTGATAGGTCCATGCGGGATTTTGTTCACCAAACAGTTTTGTTTTATCCTCTAACTTGATGGAAATCTCTTTCGGCAATACTTTTACTTGAATTGTTTTGCTTAAGGGAATCTCACCATCTGCCGTTCTTGTGACTTTGATTTGTATCATCGTTTGGCCGGAGGCTTTCAATGCGTCAAACTCTGCCTTATTTCCGCTTATCTGTGGAGCGCTAATATATACTCCGTTATCGGTCTCAAAGGTATATTGTACATTTGTACTCATACTATCATCCTGCGTACTTCGTATTGTAAAGTGATCGCCATAGGTGATCTTACCCGGAGTGCTTAGCGTCAATACATTTTCATCCGCTCCCAGAATATGCAGAGTACCCGAGCCTTCCGCAGCCTTATAATTGCGATCAGCCGGCTTAGAGACTTTAACTCTGATATCTTTTCCTTGCGGATCATTCCAGTTGTATTGAATTGTAACACCGTCATTTGTCCACGCGATACTGTTGTCCTCGCTTGGATCAATTTCAATGACCGCCGTACCACTCGTATCCAATACCCCATCTAGATTGATATTCGGGGTCACACTTCCTCGACCACTCACGACATAGATGGGTTGATCGCTAAAGCTCACGGTCCTTGTGCCTTTCTCAATTGTGATTGGCAGTTCAATTGTCTGATCACTGTAATTACCGGTTGGATCATGGCTGGTTGCTTGAACGACCACTTTACCGATTTGTGTATTCATTGAGGCATTCAATATCGTTACTTGCCCACTTGGATCTACGCTGATCACATCACTTGGACTTCCTGCCTTTAATTGATAGGTGACACTGCTTCCGGCTGGATTGCCTGTCGTATATAACTGGAATGTCTTGTTTGGCGCGTAGGATTCGACTAATGCATCATAGTTATTTCCTGTTTTTGGTCGCTCTGTACTTAAAGTAGAATCTGTCGTATAGATGAAATTCTGTGTTCCCGCACTCACCGTGAATGTAAGTTCTGCCAGTGCATCAGCCTGTCCGCTTGCGCCTTGTTTCTCTGCCACAATGATCACCGTTCCAACGCCTTTGATTGTGACAACACCACTGCTTGCGTTCACATCAATCACATTGGTTGGTTCTCCTGCCTTTACTTGGTAAGTGACAGGATTATTGTTTGTGCTTCCTTTCACTGTGGCGAATACAGATATATTCGTATCGGTGAACTTCACTGATTTTGTATTGATCACCGTATTAGAAGTGCTATTCTCATAGAACTTGAGCGCTTCGGCACTGGCCATTCCCACATTCACTGTCACCGAAATATCTTTACTGCTCCAACGATCACTGACGCTAACCGTAAACGTATACGTTCCGACTGCCAAATTTGCGGTTGTTTTTATCTCACCGCTGGTCGCATTGATTGTGAAGAAACTAGCGTTACCCCCACTTTTTAATGCATAAGCGTATGTCGTAACCGTACCACCAAGGGTATCGGGCGTTCCAAGGATTCCCTTGATTTTACCGATGGTGCCACCTGTTTTTACATTCGCATCATTGGCTTGAAAGGTTGGCACATTCGCATCACTGGATGCACTATCCGGAATGATTTCACCATCCACTTCGCGGACAATGACAATTTCTTTTTCGGCAGTCGCAGAAGTATAATTATCATTGCCTGTGGTTGGATCATCATCCACCGTGGCTTGAATTTTCACTTTGCCAAACGCATTGTTTCCTTGATAGGTAATCCTGCCGGTATCTGCGTCAATCGCTATTAAGCCGATATCCCCGCCCACTACTGCATAAGTAATTTTCGTACCCGCTTGGGGTGTGGCAGTTGCTTTTTCCAACCAACTTGTATTGGCGTCGCTGATGGTTTTCTTTGTTTGATTCGCTTCATCAAAAGCAATACTTGTCGTTGTTTTCGCTACTGTTAAGGTCGTACAGACTTTTGTTACACCTTCTATTTGCGTACTAGGCGCATCATAGAAATCAGTTGTCTCCACACAGAAGCCATACGTTCCGGCCTTTAAACTGCCCTGATCTAAATCCGGCGCATTTGCCTTGACCTTCACCTTTAACATAGATGCGGAAGATGCATTGTTATTATCAAGTCCTTCCATTTCAAAGTTCTCATAAGTTTGATCCCCATTGGCGCTGATGCGATATGTCAGCGGTGGTATCCCCGCAGTAATGACTTGTATCTTACCTATCGCAGTACCTGCGCCCACATTTTTCTGATACTCATAATCACCATTCGTCGCACCTGCCTGCGGATCTTTTTGATAAGCGATCTTGTGGCTCTCCACAATTTCCAAGGGAATCACATCTGAAATCGCAGAGGAATAAGCCGGATCAGTGACATTATTATCAAACACTTCATTCACCACAGCAATTTGATAATTGCCAATCGGCAAGGTACTCAAATCTACCTGATAGGTACTCATATTGCCATTCGCACTACCAAGTGGCGCATAATGAATAAACTTGCCTTGATCATTGAAAATCAATACGGATACCGTACTGCCACTGACGGCGGTATTGCCATTTGCCTGTACGGTAATCTTATAACCTTGACCGCTACGATATTTTCCATTCACCTGCGGCAATTCTTTCGTTTCTGCTTCATTGTAAAGTTTTCCCATCGTGATATTCATATTCGCATTAAGCACACGTACTTTCATGGAATCCCCAACAGCATCCGCAAACAGCGATGTATAATTGCTCGGTAACTGTGGTTCACTCACACTTGCGAGGGATCCATTACTTAGTGTTGAAGCCGCAAATACAATCGGCTGTTTTTGCATATAGATCGCCGGACGAACCGCATAAGGTGTCAATACATTACCTGTCGCATAACCAAAGTCTCCGGTTGTGCCATTAAAATAGAACGTACCATTCTTTACTACACTATCAATATAAGAATCCAAATAATGATAATCATAATTGAATTTCAAATCATTGAGCGATAGTTCATAGATTGGCTTAATTGTTCCATAACTAGGTACACTTTGCAGTAATAAATCGTAGATGTGGATCAGGAATGCCTGTTTGCCGCTGTAATTGGTTAAGATGTTCTCTTTCATCAATGTATAGGCATATTGATTTTTTGACACCAGAGGAAAATCTTGAATCAAATTCTCATAATAAGTTGTTACGTGTGTTCCAATTAAAGCCTTCATTTCATCTGTTGTCCATTGCGTATTAAATTGGTCCATGATTGGTTTCTTATTCGATTCTGTAAATGATGCTGTACCCGTCGCAGTAGAAACTACTTTCGTATCATATGTGGAATATAAATAATAATTAGGATACGTATTATATGCCGCAACCGTCCCAATCGGTACATTGCTCATTGCCAGCCAACTGTCCTCAACCACATTCCCTGCCACAATTTGATCAGTGATCAACTGCCACCCAATCGCTGTCCCATCGTGGCTGCCTAAGTAGACGCGATCTCCCTTTTTCATGCCGATCGTATCCTTGGGGCCACTTAAATTTGTAGGCGCAGTATGCACACGACCACTCACATTACCACCATAATTCAAATTTGAAGCGGCATGTAAATGTTCCATATAGTAGCCATATCCATACACCGCACTTAAGGTGCCAAGCCATGCCAATGCCACAATGCCTAATTTCTTCCACATGTTTCATCATCCCATCTTTATTTCATAATCGTAAAGAGAGCGTACAACCCTCATAGTGTACATTAGAGCCAATTCATTCGCAAAAGTTCAAAAAAATATCGAAAATTTGTTTTTTTCTATTCTGAATGGCAAAAAGCCTTCTGATTTGCTTACCATTCACACATGCATGCCATAGCATAATCACACATGGTAATTTTTACCAGATCCCTCATAAAAGTAAAAATGGCAGGGATCTTTGTGATCTCTGTCATTTGCTTCTTGATTCAAATGCATCTGCCCATGCGTCCAGCACTAATTTTTCATAATAGGCCCCTTGATATTCTTTCAGAGCCGCATAAACCTCACTAATTTCCATTACTTCCTGTTGGCCGCGCAGTGCCATTCGCTGTGGATTTTGCGCCCATTCCTTTAAAGTATAATATGCATCCCGACAATTCTCAATCTGATTGTCGCGATAACTCACCGTGCGAAACTGTCGCTCTGGAGCACTATAATTGGCGGGCATTGGCTCTGTACGATTCCATAGCGGCAAGCGAACTGCGCTAACAAGCACCGCTGTGCATACAGCCGCACCGGCGGCATATACCCAAGTAGAATGATTTTTCCATAATTGCTTGGGCAGGAAAACTGCTTTGGGTTTCGCAAATGCCATAAATTCATTCGCTAATGCCAAGGCAAGCGCCGCAAACATGGTATCTGCCTGAAAACCCAAGCGTCTGCCCTCTTTCTTCTCATATTCACTTACGAGTTCTTTCAACTGATTCTTCGCATAAAGAATCCTCGTTTTCACCGTTCCTTCCGGTATTTGCAAGATCTCAGCCATTTCCTTAATGGATAAATGTTCAAAATATTGCAGGACCAATACTTCACGCTGTTTCGGTTTCAACTGATTCATCATTTGAAGCAGAATTTGTTTATCCTCATCATTGTTCAACTGATTGCCCGGCAACATATAATTGCGCTGTTCCCGATACCCTTCCATCTTCATCAGTTTTTCCGGTTCCACGAACATATCGCGGTTGTCTCTGAATTTATGCGAACTCTTGGAGATCAAAATACGGATCATCCATGCCTTGAAATGCTCAGGATTCTGTAAGTTTTTTAAAGAACGATGAATCTCCATGAAGGTATCTTGGACAATATCCTGTGCATCGGCTTCACAGTAATTACTGATTTTCAAAGCGATATAAAAAGCCTTCTGATAGTAATGATGATAGAGTTTGCGAAAGCTTTCCTCATCACCTAATTGTGCTTTTTTTACATATTCTCTTTCTTTATCCATAAAGTTTCCCTCTTTAATTCACAATTTCGCCCTTTCCCGTAATATATATTACAATAGATGAAAGTACTTTGTCCAGCCCTAAAATTCTGTGTCTTGCCAAATGGAAGAAAAACTCACAAATTCAGCCATTGCTTCCTCACTTTTCCTTTTGTGGTGTTCCCATAAAACACACCGCCATTTCTCTCTTGTTTGATCCTTCTTTACGTACGCTTCCTGCACAAAAAAGGATGCCTCAAGCTTTCCCAAGCCAAGTGCATCCATATCCATCATAGGAAACTTCTGTTTGAAGCAACTAAGCCAATCTTAGTAGTTCTTAGCCTCCTGCGCAAAGTGAGCACGAGCGTATCCGCATACCGGACAAGCACCCGGTGCCACATTGCCCTCATGACGGTATCCGCAAATATCACATACCCATACCGTTGTTTCATCCTTTTCAAATACTTTACCGTTTTTCACATTCTCCAATAACGCCAAATAGCGCTCTTCATGTGCCTTTTCGATCTTGGCAACCTGTTCCATCTGGAAAGCAATCTTATTAAAGCCTTCTTCTTTGGCAGTCTGCGCAAAACCTTTGTACATATCGGTCCACTCGTAATTCTCACCCGCAGCGGCATCCTCCAAATTCACCGCAGTTGTCGCTACTTCTCCATTATGTAATGCTTTAAACCATAATTTCGCATGTTCCTGTTCATTGCGGGCAGTCTCTTCAAAGATCTCCGCAATCTGTTCCATGCCTTCTTCACGTGCTTTTTGGGCATAATACGTGTACTTATTTCTTGCCTGTGATTCACCGGCAAACGCTGCCATCAAATTCTGTTCTGTCTTACTGCCCTTCAGTTCCATTTTTCTTACCTCCGTTTATGTGCGTATGGATCTTGTACGCTCTGTTTATGATGTATGCACTTTTGCGCATGCCTCACAAATCCCCTCAAAGATAATCGAGTGTGATGTAATCCTAGCACCGCTTTCCTTACGTGCCGCTTCATCCAAGGCGCTTTGATAGGAATAAGGAAGATCATATAAGCATTGACACTTGGTACAGTGCAGATGATAATGCGCTTCACAACTCTTATCATAAACATAGCCATTTACAGGATGAGCCAAACGTTTGATTTTATGCATCTGTACCAAAAGATCAAGGCTGCGATATACGGTTGCCAAAGAGATCTGTTTGCCATTTTGATTCAGATCATGAAATACTTGTTCTGCGCTGACATGAGCGTTAATGCTCTGCATATACGCTTCTACAAGCGCACGCTGTTTGGAATGCTTATGGATCATGATACACCTTCTATCTTGAGAATCATTCTCATTATAATTCTTATAATAGTAAATGTCAATGCATTTTGGAAGTAATTACCTTTTTGTGCTGGATGTGGTGGAGTGGCGTTGGATTCGCAAAGAAATGTTAGGGAAGTTATGGTTTTTTATAGAGAAATAAGGAATAAAAAAACACAGGGCAGTTGGCTATTGGCAGCGCTCTGTGTTGTATAGGGATATGTTTTACACCTATATGTAAGATTATTGTATTATATTCTGATCACTTGGGGCATGCTCAATCACACGCTTTAATTTCTTTTCAAATTCCACGCGTGGAAATAAGACACTGGTTCCGCAGCCCAAGCATTTGATTCGGATATCAGCGCCCATGCGGATCACACGCCAATGTTTTGACTTATGGCAAGGATGTTCTTTCTTCATTTCCACTATGTCATTTAAGCCATATTCTTTATCTACCATCGTCTCCTCCTCTATTTTCTTTTTCTATGTACCAAATAGGCATCATAGGTATTTTTCAGCAACATCGCTATGGTCATCGGTCCAATTCCCTTGGGTACCGGTGTTATATAAGCAGCCTTATCCTTCACCGCATCAAAGTCCACATCCCCACATAAGCGATTTTGTTCATCTCGATTAACACCTACATCAATCACGATCGCACCCGGTTTGATCCAGTCCTGTGTCACCATGCGGGGCTGTCCCACTGCCACAATCAGGATATCGGCCTGTTTTGTGATGGATTGAATTTGTGCAGTTTTAGAATGCGTGATCGTCACCGTGGCATTTGCCTGTAATAAGAGTTGTGCAATCGGTTTCCCTACAATATTGGAGCGTCCAATCACTACTGCGTGTTTTCCGGATAGATCCACTGATGTAATGCGGCGCAACACCTCCATAATCCCCTTTGGGGTACAGGGAAGATAGGTGGGTGAACCCATCATCATTCTACCTATATTATAAGGATGGAAGCCATCCACATCCTTATCCGGCGCAATTGCGTAAAGAATTTCTGCTTCATTGATGTGCTTGGGCAGCGGCAACTGGACCAATATACCATCTACTGCCTCATCCTCATTGTATTTCTGTATGAGCGTAAGCAGTTCTTCCTGTGTGGTATCCTCACCTAGTTTCACCAGTTCATTTTCCATGCCAATTGCGGCACATGCCTTTTCTTTTCCCGATACGTAGGATAAACTGGCCGGATGAGCCCCCACTAAAATCACGACTAAGCGTGGTAAGCGTGCATTCTCCTGTTTTAATGCATCCATCTGTATCTTTAATTCTGCTTTTATTTCCGCAGCGATTTCACTACCATAGATAACTTCTGCCATTTAGTGCCCTCCTTACCATTCTTCACTGTCTAATAGAATCGTTACCGGACCATCATTTAACAGGGATACCTGCATATCAGCGCCAAACTGTCCCGTTTCCACAGGTATTTCCAAGTCTTTCAGCGCATTGTTAAAAGCCTCATATAATGGCTTTGCGAGTTCCGGCTTCGCCGCAGGTTCAAAGCCCGGGCGCCTGCCTCTTTTACAATCCGCATAAAGGGTGAATTGAGAGATGGACAGGATACTTCCCTGCACATCCATTAAAGAGCGATTCATTTTGCCGTTTTCATCTTCAAATACCCGAAGTTCCGCTGTTTTACGGGCCATTTTAGCTACAATTGTCAGATCATCTGTATGGGTAATGCCCACCAGAGCCAAAAAGCCTTGGGCAATTTGTCCGCATACGCTGCCCTCAATACTGACTTGCGCATGGCTTACTCTTTGTAATAATACACGCACTGTATCACATCCGTTTCATTCTATTTATTATTGTCTAATAGTATACACGAAACACGCTCATAACGCTAGGTGAATCGCTAGGAAATTGGCTTATTTTTTTGTGTCTTTCCATAGGAAAAGGAGATCTGATGATCAGACCTCTTTTTCTTTGTATTGCTTATGTGGGCGGTTATTGTCGATGGGCAATGGAATGTTTAAATATGAGCCATGAAATCAGCGCGAGGGAGAACAAGCATTGCGAGAATAAATACCATACGTCACTTGTATCTCCGGTGAGGGCACCGCCTACATTTGCGCCCGGATAGTAACTCCCTTGTACTTCGCCATTTGGTTCTTTGTCTGGAGCATCAGGATCCTCCTCATTGAAATTCATGGTATCATAACCAAATGGGCCATCCACATTATGTTCCGGTTTCCATTCGGAAATTTCTTTTATATTTTCATCTGCGACACCATCATCATCTCGATCCACATTGATATCGGGTTTGCCATCGCCATCCCCGTCGATATTCAGATCAGGAATGAAGTCGCCATCCGTGTCGATATTCAAATCCGGGATGCCGTCATTATCTAAATCAAGATTCAAGTCAGGATAACCATCGCCATCCGTATCAATATTCAACTGTGGCGTGATTTTATCATCCATGGAATCATAAGTGAAATTGCCTGTTTTATAATCACGGTTTGGATTCCACTCATGAATATCTGCGATATTGATATGTGGGGTTTTGCCATCTTTGGAGATATTGATGTGTGGCTTGAAATCACCTTTGTTATCAATATTGATATCGGGGATGCCATCATTATCTAGGTCAATGTTGATTTCCGGTTTGGCAGTTATGCCACTCGCATAATCTACTCCATTCACTGTCACACACTTGCTTGGCTTCCAACTCTTTAACTGCACTAGGTTCAAGTCAGGCTTGCCATCATTGTCTGTATCAATGTTTAAGTCAGGTTTTCCATCTCCATTCGTGTCAATGTTATAGTCTGGAATACCATCCTCATTCTTATCGCCATTGATTAGGATTGTGTCGCCATTGTCATCTGTCAGTTCTATGTTCAAGTCAGGGCATCCATCATTGTCTGTGTCCCAGAAGTTCTTGTCTCCATTGTCCTTGATGTTCAACTTCCCTTCCTTAATCGTAAAGGTGTAGTTTGGATAATTGTCATTCAACTGTTTCTGCGCATCCTTTGCGCTGATTGGGTAGGTC
>JAAWON010000056.1 GCA_022799495.1 Erysipelotrichaceae bacterium
AATATTACTCTATTTCTCTTTGTTTATCGTTCCTGTAACACTGTTTTCCACCTTTTTATTTTCGTCCTTTTGATGTGGAACTTACTTTTTCACTTTACGGATTTTTGTCTTTTCAGATATAGTGCTTTGCTAGCGACTGGCAAAAGATTGCGAAATGTAGGTATGATTACTATATGGTAGCTGTAACACTGATTGATCACAGGCTTCTCTATTCCATACGATTGTGCAGGCTCGCACGCGGGTGTGCATGCTCATAGACACTTTTCAAACGCTCCTGAGAGACATGTACATAAATCTGTGTGGTGGAGAGCGAGGAATGTCCTAATAATTCCTGTACTAAACGCAAATCTGCGCCATTATCTAACAGATGCGTCGCAAAGGAATGGCGAAACATATGCGGATGAATACGCACATTCATGCCCAAGGCATCAGCTTGTTTCTGCATCAAATATTGGACACCACGCGTGGTCAAACCCTCACCGCGTTGATTGACAAATACAATGGTATGCGTTTTGTGAACACACCATTCACTGCGCACGGTTTTGATATAACGCTCCAATAACTCCCCCGCCAATTCATAAAAAGGTACAATTCGCTGTTTATCACCCTTACCCGTGATATGAATCACGCCATCATGAGGATCAATATCATGCAAGTTCAAAGAAACAACTTCTGATACACGTAATCCGCACGCATACATCAATTCAAACATAGCGCGATTACGCAAAGATACCGGATCAGCGAGATCAAAACTAGATAAAAAACTTTCCATTTCATCGTAAAACAAAAATTCAGGTATTCGGCGGGCCAATTTAGGTCCCTTCACATAAGCAAAAGGATTGCCTTGCGTGCCGATATACTCATTCAGATAGCGATAAAAACTGCGCAAAGAAGAAAGGCGTCGGGCGATGCTTGTATTTTTCATCGCGCCCAGTGTTCCACTACGCGCACGCAAATCAGCGATGTAATTCATTACCAAAATCCGATCTACATCCGCAAACGAAGTAATTCCCTCTTGCATCAAAAATTCGCTGAAATCGCATAAATCCCGCTCATAAGCAGCATGGGTGTGTGATGAGCCGCTGTTAATTTGATCTATGTAGGATAAAAAACGTTCCATCTGTTCCTTCATAGAAACAAATTCTCCTTTGCGGCTTGCATCACCGCTAATGCCTGCCTGGCAAGTGCATCCTTACGTTCTTTCTTTTTCACCGGCGCATCCAAATGCATTAAACCAAAATTCGCATTCATCGGCTGAAAATATGCAGGATCCGCATGCGTGATATATTGTGCCATTGCGCCGCACACACAAGTAGCCGGCAATTCAATTGGTTGTTTGCCATACCATATATTAGCCATATTCAAACCAGCCAGCATGCCACTGGCCGCACTTTCTACATATCCCTCTACTCCACTTAACTGCCCGGCAAAAAACAAATCAGCACGCGCTTGGGCCTGATAGGTGGGTTGAAGCACTTTAGGTGCACATAGATAGGAATTGCGATGCATTACCCCATAGCGAACGATACTTGCCTGTTCAAGTCCCGGGATCATCGCCAGAATGCGGCGCTGTTCCGGCCATGTGAGATGCGTTTGAAAACCTACAATATTATATAGGGAAGCAGCCGCATTATCGGCGCGAAGTTGTACCACCGCATAAGGTCTTGTGCCATCTGGCATTTCTAAACCAACCGGTTTCATGGGGCCGTATAATAGAGTTTTCATACCACGTCGCGCCATTTCTTCAAAAGGCATACATCCCTCAAAGTAGGTTTCCTGTTCAAATTCATGCAGGTGGGTTGTCTGAGCATGAATCAATTCATGATAAAAGGCTTGGAATTGTTCCTGATTCATTGGGCAGTTGATGTAAGCTGCTTCACCTTTATCATAACGGCTTTTCCAATATGCCTTGGAAAAATCAATCGAATCTCGCTCAATAATCGGTGCAGCAGCATCATAGAAATGAAAATAATCTGCTTTAACAAAACGTTGAATCGCCTCACTTAATGCATCTGAAACAAGTGGACCTGCCGCAATGATACAGGGTTGATCCGGGATTTCTTTTACCTCTTGGCGGACAATCTGCACCAATGGATGATTGCTTAATTCCTCACTGATGGCCTGTGCAAAACCTTTGCGATCAACCGCCAACGCACTGCCGGCAGGGATACGATAGGCATCCGCAATTCGCATGATCAATGAATCAAACATACGCATCTCTGCTTTTAATACTCCAACCGCGTTGTGCAAAGAATCCGAGCGCAAAGAATTGCTGCAAACCAATTCGGCAAAATCACCGCTTTGATGAGCAGGTGTCAATTTATGCGGACGCATTTCATACAGCGTGACAGGAATGCCCCGTTTTACCAATTGCCAAGTTGCCTCACAGCCTGCCAATCCTGCTCCAATGACACATACGCTTTTTCTCATGCTTCTTCCTCATCCTGTTTTGCCTTTACGGTGCGTCTGGTTGTTTTGCGAGCCGGCTTTTTGCTTGATTCCGTTTGATCTTTTGCCTTCTTTGCCTCTTTTTTGATATAACGGCATTTGGGATAATTGGAACAACCTACAAATGTAGTGCCAAAACGTGATTTACGCTCCACCAATTCATGCCCGCATTCCGGACACAATTCACCCGTCGCTTTAGGCTCCTCCTTTTGCTTATTGCTTTTAATATATTTGCATTCTGGATAGTTGCTGCAAGCCAAAAAAGAACCATATCGGCCACGTTTACTCACAAGTTTGCTGCCACATTTCGGACATACTTCATCCTGTGCGAGCGCATCATCCTCTTCCCCTTTTGTATAACGGCACGAAGGAAAATTGGCACAAGAGATGAATCGCCCAAAACGACCATTGCGATATACGAGATCACTCCCACATTCCGGACATTGCTCACCGGTTCGCTCCAGTTCCTTTTTCTCCATTTTCTCATATGCTTCGCTCAACAACGGTTCAAACTGTGTAAAAAACGTGCGTACTTCTTCAATATTATCACGCTGTCCTGCTGCGATCTCATCCAAATGTTCCTCCATATTCGCAGTATATTTCACATTGATAATTGAACTGAAGAACTCCTGAAGTTTCGCATCCGTCAATTCCCCTTGTTGGGTAGGAATGAATACTTTTGTCTTGCTGCCTTCCTTTTGACGATCCAAAGATACATAACCGCGTGCCTGCAATGTATCAATGATGATGGCATAAGTAGAAGGTCGCCCAATTCCCTTTTCCTCTAGTTCCTTGATCAAACGCGCCTCACTATAACGTAATGGCGGTTCTGTAAAGTGCTGTTTGCCCTCTAACTTTACTTGTTTCAACGGTTCCTGTTCCTGTAATTCTGGCAGCATCTCATCTTTTGTACTCTCATAGTCGCCATAAACGCGTAAATAACCATCAAAACTCAGTATGCTTCCATTCGCTGAAAAATCGCAATCCTCACTGCGAATGATCGCGTTCACCACATTGCTTTTGCTTGGCGCCATCAAGGATGCAACTGCCCTTGCATAAATTAGTTTATATAAACGATATTGATCATTTGTTAAATACTTACGAATCTGCTCCGGAGTATTGGCAAGATTCGTGGGACGGATTGCCTCATGTGCATCTTGCGCATGCTCATCTTTCTTCTGTCGTGCTCGCCCTTTGTATTCCTTACCAAAGTGCTCCTCGATATAGTCCATCGCATCTTTTACGAATACATCAGATAAACGTGTGCTGTCAGTACGCATATAAGAGATTAAGCCCTCACTGTGATTGTCCAACTCAATACCCTCATATAACTTCTGCGCAACTTGCATTGTTTTCTTGGCGCCAAAGCCCAACTTGGTACTAGCCTCTTGTTGCAACGTGGAAGTGATAAAAGGCATCTTCGCTTCCTTTTTGCGTACTTTTTTCTCGATCGAAGCAACATGAAATTCATGAAGGCGATCTATAATGGCCTGTGTCTCCTCAGCCGTTTTTAATTCGGCTTTTTTACCGTTGATTTTGATTAATTGCGCATGAAAACTCTTGCCGCCTTTTTTCACATTGGCCTGTAAGGTCCAGTATTCTTCTGTTTTAAATTTGCGAATTTCATTTTCTCGCTCTACGATCAAGCGCAGCGCAACGGATTGAACTCGCCCAGCTGATTTTGATTTAATCTTGCTTTGCAGCAGTTTGGATAACTTAAAGCCGATGATACGATCTAACATACGGCGTGCTTCTTGGCTTTTCACCAAATCCTGATCAATTGAACGCGGATGCTGAAACGCCTCTAACACCGCATGTTTTGTGATTTCATTGAAGATGATGCGATTATCCTCTTCCATATTCAATTCCAACACCTGCGCCAAATGCCAAGCAATCGCCTCTCCCTCACGATCGGGGTCACTTGCCAAATACACATGCTCACTGTTTTTCGCAAGATTTTTTAATTCTTTCACTACAGCGCGTTTATCACTGCTTACCTTATAAGTTGGGGCAAAGTCGTGCTCCACATCAATCCCAAGTCCGCCTTTGCCGCTTGTTGCCAGATCCCTGATATGTCCTTTACTGGAAACCACATGAAAATCCGAACCGAGGTATTTCTCAATGGTTTTTGATTTTGATGGTGATTCCACAATAACTAAATTCTTCATGTAAACCCTCCTAGTCAAAAAGTTCCGTATCCTATTATTTCCGCAAACGTTCAATTTGTCAAATGATTTTTTATAAAATTGCCAAAATATCACGATCGTCCACCAACAGATTTGCCCCTTGTGCAATCAGAAGATTACACCCTTCCCCATATGGATCTTGAAAAGCGTAAGGAACACAATAAATCGGCAGACCAAGTGTAATCGCTTCATTGACGGTAATCATCGTACCACTGTGTTTTTTGGCTTGTATCACCACCACAGCCTGCGCCAAAGCCGCAATCAAGCGATTTCGCCATGGGAAGTGGTGAGCCTGTGGAGGACTTCCGTTTGGATATTCACTGAGAATCAGTTGGCTTTGTTTCATCTGTTCATATAAAGCATAATTCTCGCGTGGATACAAAACATCCAAACCACAGCCGATGATTGCAATGGTATGGCAATCCATCGCTTCTCTATGAGCAATCGCATCAATACCGCGGGCCAAACCGGATATGATGACACCCCGTGTTTTTAACAAAGCGCAGACATGACGACACATCTGTGCACCATACCCATTATATCGCCTTGACCCAACGACTGCCACTCCCTTGTTCTGTAAAAGCGTATAATTCCCTTCATAAAATAAAATCCATGGTGGATAACGTAAAAATTTCAATCGTTCTGGATATGCTTCATCCACAATCGTCACATACTGTCCTGAATAGGAGCTGCGCTGCCATGCTTCCTGTTCCCCAATCGCCTGTGCAATCCGCTGCCATTCACCTTGATACTTTAAAGCATAACTCAATATCTGTTCCCGCATATTGTTTCCTCCTACTATCTTATACACGGAGAAAAACAAAAATACAGAAAATTCATGAATTTTTTTCACAACATTTTTATTCTGACTTTTCAAGTATCATAAGCATATAAAAAATGAGGTGGTTTAGACCTCATTTTCTTCACTCATCACTTATTATTGCCAAAATCACTTAAAAATTCTTTTGCGCTTGCAAGTCTTGTCGCAACATCTTGCAGTTCCGAAGGTACGATTAATTTTGTGGCTTGACCATCTGACATTTTCTCAAATGCTTCTAATGATTTTAAACTCATATATTCTTTAGAGGGATTTGCTTCTTTAATCATTTGAATACCACGCGCCTGTGCTTGATACAAGCGTTCTGTTGCCTGTGCCTGCCCCTCTGCTTCTGCAATCATCGCTTCCTTTTTCGCAGTTGCACGCAGTACCATTGCCTCTTTTTCACCCTCTGCGGTCAAAATAGCCGACTTCTTTTCACCTTCTGCTCTTAAAATTGACTCTCGTCGCTCACGTTCTGCACGCATTTGTTTTTCCATCGCTTCTTGGATATCACGTGGTGGAATAATATTTTTCACCTCTACGCGATTCACTTTAATCCCCCATGGATCCGTTGCCTCATCCAATATAGAACGCATTTTCGTGTTGATGATATCGCGGCTTGTCAAAGTCTCATCCAACTCCAATTCACCGATAATATTACGAAGCGTCGTCGCTGTTAAGTTTTCAATTGCCGTAATCGGCCCAACAACTCCATACGTATATAACTTAGGATCAGTGATTTGAAAATACACAACCGTATCAATCTGCATCGTAACATTATCTTTGGTAATCACCGGTTGCGGCGCGAAATCCTTCACGACTTCTTTAAGTGTTACTTTATTGGCAATATTATCAATAAAGGGAATGACAAAGTGAACACCGGTTCCCCATGTCGCATGATAGGCACCTAAACGTTCTACCACATAGGACTTTGCCTGCGGTACAATACGTACCACATAGGCAAAAATGGCGATAATCAGCATAATTGCCACGATCAATAAAATAAATTGCGTAAAATTCATTTTTAATTCCTCCTTAATTACTTGATTTTCGGACGATTAGTTTCGCCCCTTCGATTGCGATGACACGTACCTTTTCATCCACCGCAATTGCCGTATGATCTACACTGACGGCACTCCATATAGTCCCATGGATTTTAACTTCACCCCAATCGGATTCACCGATCGCTCTGGTCACCACCGCTACATCGCCAATCAAACGATCCGCATTGGTCGCAGTCACATTGCCACGCAGGTAGGTAATCGCAATGGGACGCACAATGAGAATAAACAAGAATGAAACAGCCAAACAAATCAGGATTTGCACAATGATGGGGCATCCCAACAGTGCACTGATCCAACTTGCCAACGCACCGACGGCTAACCAGATGCTAACAAGTGCGCTCGGCGTTAAAAGTTCGATTATCACTGCCACAATTAAAACAGCGATCCATATCATTTCCATGCTGCTCATCCTTTCATTGCCTCCCCATTTAAATCAACGATTAACAGCCCCTCCTGCTCATCGTATACGCCATCATACTTCTGCGCATGTAGTGGTTGATTGATTAAGCGTGCGATTTCCTCCATTGTCTGCTTATTGGAGATCCGTGCATATCCCTTGCCCAAAGAGATTTTATGAAGTTGCTCCAATGCAACTAGTTTTAAGTCAATTTCCCGTTTGGTAATCGGCTTAATTGCCAGACGCTTAGCATCATGATCCAAACCGATCATCACCCAGCGTACATCTTGAAAATAGGCAGCAGCCGCCTGATTCAGTGTAATGTTATTTTCATACAGCGTTGCGACAAGTGCGTATGCATTGCCTTTGACCCATGTAAACATCTTTACACCGCCTTCCTCAGCCATATTATATATATTATTTTTATTTTGTCAACATATATTTCTTATTTTTATTATTCGATCTGTAGAGTTTCCTTTATTGAATTATCCCATCTTTGACTTCTCCGTCACAAAGCATACACAATCACAAATAAAAAAATACATTGACGGGTCTTTGTTCAAATCATCAATGCATCCATATTCTACAAATTAAAGATCAAACTGTAATTGTGCCATCGCGGCAACAGGACCATAACTTTTGCGATAAATATCCAACAGACCATAACGATGCAAAGCTTCTAAATGTGCCTTGGTTGGATACCCCTTGTGCTTAGCAAAGCCATATTGGGGATAACGAAGATCATAAGCACGCATAATACAATCTCTAGTAACCTTCGCAAGAATACTGGCTGCGGCTATACTAACACTTTTTTGATCCCCTTTCACAATTGCTTCTACCGGGAAAGGACAATGAGGCAGTGGCATCGCATCCGTTAAGATGGCATCCTTATCAGGGAAACGCTGCGCAAGATCTTCCATTGCCTTTTGCGTTGCACGATAAATATTCAGCGCATCAATTTCCTTTGGGGAAACGATCGCAATTTGATATGCCTGCGCCGCCTCGATAATCACACGAAATAATTGACGACGCTTTTTTTCACTGATTTTTTTAGAGTCATAGATCTCCTCATGATGATAACCGGCAGGAAACATGACCGCAGCCACAACCAAGGGTCCCGCAATTGGGCCACGGCCTGCTTCATCCATCCCAATCACATTTGTTTTTCCTTGACTCCACCATGCCTTTTCGTGTTCATTGGCTGTTTCCATACGGTTCCTCCCAAGTGATTCTACCTAGTTGATTGCTTCGCACCTCTTTCAAAAAAATCGCAATGGTTCTTGTAATGTCCACTTCCTGATTGTTCATCAAAAAACCGCGCTGTCTGGCAATGCGCTCAAACATCACATAAGGATCCTTATCCAGTTCTACTTGATAGCGCTGTTGAATGGCTTCTCCCTTACGTTCACATAAGGTGCACATCATCCAAGCGGCAACTTCCTCCAATGGTAAAATATTATCCTTTATGGAACCACAGGCCGCAAGATACATTCCCACCATCGGATCTTCAAATTTTGGCCATAAGACACCGGGCGTATCCAAAAGTTCCAACTGATCGCCTACCTTCGCCCATTGCAGCGCTCTTGTCACCCCGGGGCGATCACCGGTCTGAGCCACATGCTTTTTCACCAACTTATTGATAAAGGTCGATTTTCCTACATTAGGAACACCAACTACCATCGCGCGGGTGGCACGAGGACGGATCCCACGGCGCTTTTGACGTTCCAGCCGTTCTTTCATGATTTCATTGGTAGCCTTTAGGACTGCCTTTGTGATATTCTCTTTGGGAATATCAAGCGCAATCACCTGCACTTGTGCTTGACGCAGTTGTTTTATCCATTCCTTGGTACATACTTCCTCGGCTTTATCCTTTTTACTTAAAATAATCAAACGCGGTTTATTGGCACATAGTTCATCAATCATCGGATTATGAGAAGCATTCGGGATACGTGCATCACGTAGTTCAATGACCATATCTACCATTTTTAATTTTTCCTGCATCTCCCGCTTTGCTTTTGTCATATGACCGGGAAACCAATTTATATTTATCGAATTTTGTCGATTGTTTTCCATCACTTTTCACTTCCTTTATTTATATCTACCATTCAATAATAGTTAGATTATTAAATCTCTCACTCCAACCTACTACTTTTTTATCATATAATTCTTTAGAATTTCCATCGTGTTTAATAGGGCGAATTGTTTTACTAAATATATCACTTAATCCATAAGGAGCGTAAACCTTAATTTGATTATCTTCTTTAGTAATTCCGATTGCATGAACAGTAGCTATCCATTTACTCATTGCATCTTCTGAATTTTTATACGGTTCCACTTTTTCTCCCTGACCATGTTCCATTTTCCATAAATGCATTCTTGCTTCATTTGATACATCTATCTCGTAATTAAACCCCTTAGACTTAACATATTTATTGATAATATTATAATATTCTAAATCTCTTTCTACACTTAAATCTTTATTATTAAAATAGATAACATCAATATCTTTAACGCCAAAGTTTAATTCTTTCCTGTCATAATAATTCCATATTGTTTGAAAAATGGAACCTGCCGCTATGTAAAAATTAGGAAGATTTAAACTAGATATGTAATTTAACATTTCCATTAATTCTTTATTTTTTTCTAGTATTGTGATTATGGTATATAATTGGTCATTCATATTTTTATATTGCATAATCTTCCTCCTATATATATCTTCATTCACCTATATAAAATTATTAATAAATTAGTTAGGCAATCATTTGCAGTTAAAATGATGCTATTTGAAAATCTAGTTCTTACCAAATTCCCCTTTACCTTAATCTTATTTTTTTGATTATTACTAGTTACTCTTAATCTTCTTTTGTTTCTAATAATTTTGCACTTTCAATAAATTTATCGAAGTCAGAAATATATAATTGATCTTGTTTTTTCTTAAATTTATCATACTCTTTATATGCCAGTTCTTGCGCTACTTTATGAGAGATTTTTCCAGCATTATGAAGTATATCTTGTCCATTAAATTGCAAAAATGCATCCAATTTTTCTACCCAATCATTCATTGTCATTGC
>JAAWON010000057.1 GCA_022799495.1 Erysipelotrichaceae bacterium
ATGTGTGAAGCACTTGAGGAAATGAAAAACAAGGCAAGAAATGAAGGTAAAATGGAAGGAGTCATGGAGGGAAAACTAGAAGGAAAACTGGAAGGAAAAATAGAAGGTAGATTGGAAGGCAGAAAAGAAACAGAGTTATCTATTACGTTAAGAATGTTAGAATCTGGAAATCTTTCTGTCAATCAGATCGCTCAATTTCTGGAAATCTCTATTGATGATGTTAAGCAAATTGCTCAATCACACTCCATTAAATACCTAGCATAGGATACCTAAATATATGAATTATTATGTCAACCTTATCATTCATAGACAGCACTTTCGCTGTCTTTTTATAACTTGGTAATAAATTCACATATAGGTTGTTTTGTCCCTTTAAAAGCGGTATAATACTACCGATTAAAGGAATGCTAAGTAAGCAGAGGAAAAGAAAATGCAAAATAAAAAAACAGTGGTATTGGGTATCAGTGGTGGTATCGCCGCATTCAAGGCTGCTCAACTCACCAGCAATCTCATAAAAAAAGGCTATGATGTGGAAGTAATTATGACGGAACATGCGACCGAATTTATTGCCCCTTTGACCTTTGAATCCCTTACAAAACATAACGTAATGGTTTCTACTTTTGAACGAGTAGCAGATCGCAGTGTAAAACATATTTCACTTGCTAAACGAGCGGATGTATTTGTCGTTGTCCCAGCCACCGCCAATGTCATTGCCAAATTTGCCTATGGTTTGGCGGATGATATGTTGACAACTACCTTTTTGGCAGCAGCCTGTCCAAAAATCATTTGTCCAGCAATGAATACAGGTATGTATGAAAATCCCGTTACCCAACATAATTTAGAATTGCTCAAAAAATATGGAATGGAAATTGTAGAGCCAGACAATGGATTCCTTGCCTGTGGTGATATCGGCAAAGGCAAACTAGCGGAATTGGCTTTGATTGAGGATGCCATCGAAATGGCACTGTATCCAGACAAACCATTGCGCGGAAAAAAAGTGATCATCAGCGCAGGACCAACACAGGAAGCAATTGATCCGGTTCGCTTTATCTCTAATCATTCCAGCGGTAAAATGGGGATTGCTTTGGCTTGGTGCGCAAAGGCTTTAGGTGCTGAAGTGACTCTAATCCATGGCAACATACATGAACATATCCCTTATGGGGTAGAGACACAGGCTATCACCAGTGCGCAAGAGATGTTCAAAGCGTTTCAAGCACAAAGCACAGATGCGGACATTATCATAAAAGCGGCGGCAGTCGGCGATTATCGCGCATGTGATGTAGCGGAACATAAAATCAAAAAGAAAGAAAGCAGTTTTACGTTAGCCTTAACCAAAAATCCTGATATCCTGCAATGGCTTGGTGAACATAAACAAGCGCATCAAGTATTATGCGGTTTTGCAATGGAAACGGAACATTTATTAGAAAATGCCGAGAAAAAGCGAGTGGAAAAGCACTGTGATCTGTTAATCGCCAATGATTTGAAAGCCGCGGGAGCGGGTTTTGGCGTGGACACTAATGTAGTAACTATTCTTTCTGATGGAGGATCCATCCAATATCCGTGTATGAGCAAACGTGAGGTCGCTTTCACTGTATGGCAGCGTATCATTGCCATCCTGAAACAAAAAGGAGAATCATTATGCTAGTAGTTATGGACATTGGAAATACCAATATCACCATTGGAATCTATAAAGAGGATACCCTGCTTGCCAGTTATCGCCTCAATACGAAAATGAAACGTACCAGTGATGAATACGGCTTTATGATTATGAGTTTTCTTAACGCCGCGCAAATCGACGCAAGTGAGATTTGTGATGTCATCGTATGCAGTGTAGTACCAAAGGTGCAACATTCCTTTAACAACGGTATACGCAAATATTTAAAAAAAGAACCGATCATTGTCGGTCCCGGAATTCGCACCGGGATCTCTGTACGTGCTGAAAACCCAAAAGCAGTCGGCGCTGATCGTATCGTCGATGCCGCAGGCGCATATCACGTATATGGCGGACCTATTATGGTCATTGATTTTGGGACTGCGACCACCTATGATTTCATAGATGGAGATGGTGTATTTGAATATGGATTAATCACCTTAGGTATTGAAGCCAGTGCGCAGGCACTGTGGTCGCAAACCGCCAAGTTACCAGAGATTGAAATCAAGAAACCCAAAACAATCCTAAACAAAAGCACCATTACCAGTATGCAGGCTGGTCTTGTCTATGGCTATATCGGACAAAGTGAGTACATTATTCAAAAAATGAAAGAAGAATTGCACACGGAAATGAAAGTAGTCGCTACCGGTGGCTTAGGCAGAATCATTTATCAGAATACCAAAATGATTGATATCTATGATCCGGATCTTACCTTCAAAGGCTTAAAGTATATTTATGATAAGCATATGAGCGAAAACAGCGCAGCGAATAAACACTAAACAAAACTCCTGACAAGATCAATAGATCATGCGCAGGAGTTTTTCTTAATTCCTTTCGATTATCCTACCAAAAGAATCGTTAGCTTGAATTACCAAAAGCGAAAGAATTTTACCTCAGAGGCTGCACCGGCATTATAAGCCGATATTTCCACAGTCACTCGTTCTATCGGTGTACCATCTACGATTTTAGGATTAAACCCGCCATGCACGGCAAGACCGTTGCCAATATAAATAGCGCAATGATAGATGCCAAGTGAAGAATAATACATAATGATATCACCGACTTGTGGCGAAGCCACTTGATAAGTAGCGTCTTTACCGCGGCTGTCATATGTCGCATGAAGTGCTGATGTATCCACTCCGGCGGCGGTCAGTGAAGTATGGGCCGTTCCGATACAAGACCATTGTTCAAACCAGTAACTCGTATTCCCTACATATCCTTTTGCCGCATTGGCTACCGCGATTCCCGTTGGTGAACTGCTTTGTTCAGGGATCTGATTTACGCTTTGTCCGGGCTGTGGGGATTGCGGTGTTGTGGCCACAATCTGCTTCGGCTTTTCTGATACCCTCACCGTATAGGATTGCTTGTTTTGATTGCCATTACGATCATATGCGCTTACCGTCACCGTATAGGTTCCAGCCGTTTCACTATCTACATCACTCATAATTAAATACCCATATTCATAAAGAGATGTATCGTCACTTCGTGGCAATTCTCCATCAATGATATCCTTCACGCTTTCAATATTGGCCGCACTATCAAACGCATCCCCTGCGACAATGGCTACTTCTTCTTGTTTCCAAGTGATTTGCGGTGCGCTGGTATCTACAATTTTTAGTTGAAATACTTCCACCTCATAGCGATGAATTACCCTTCCCTCATACACTCCCGCCAAAATATGTTCCTGATCTTGCGCAAAATCAAATTCCACTTTTGCGTTGGCACATGCATACGCTTTTTTACATACGACATAATCTTCAGCACGTAGAGAAATCGCTTCCCCATATTCCAATTCCACGAGTGGCTGCTTAAGTGTCATCAAATTCGTTTCATAATGCCATAATAGATAGCCAAGTACAACACCGATGAGCATGAAGAACGACACTACACCCCATCGTAACGACGATGAATGCAATAACCGTACAATCCCTTTTTGCTTGCCCTTGGGCATGGAGATATGAAATGATTGCGGCATTTGAAACTGCTTTGCCTCCTCATGCAACACATAAGCGATAAAAGGCAAAATCACACTGCTGTGTAATTTTACATCATGCTTTTGTTCATATTCCTCTACCTCACGCACTAGTTTTCCCTTCGCATAACGTAAGCGACTTTTCACTGTTGCCTCAGAAACACTCAATGCTTCCGCAATCTCCCTACTGCTCAACTGGTCATAATAATACATAATTAAACACATCCGTTGATCATCCGGAAGCTGTGCAATGATCTCCATCACCATCCGTTGTGTCTCTTTATAATCCTGTGCCTGATCTGGTGAAAATGCTAAATTACTATCCTCAATTTCAATGGGATGTTCCTCATCCGCAATATCACTAAATAAAGCAACATTTCGTTTTTTCAAAAAATCTTTGCTTGTATTAGCCACGATACAATGAAACCACTTGATCAAATGAGTTTCATCCTTTACCTGATCCAAATGCTGAAATGCTTTAATATAACTCTCCTGCAATACATCTTCCACATCACTATCCTTTTTTACATAACACTTAGCGATGAAATAAGCACTGTGTGATGTTATCTCAATCAAGTGCGCAATCGCCGCATCTTCCTGTAAGTTTGCCTGTTTTATCCATTTTTGTTCACTCATCCTTTGTTCCTCCTTCTCATCTGATCGTTCTTGATCGCTTGATAAATTCGCTTTGCCATTGCCTCCGGCATTCTCATCGTTCGTGCAACTTCCTGTAACAATCGTTTCATCATTCACCTGCTTTCACCCTATCAACGAATGAAAACACAAAAAAGATTTAAAAAGGAGAAACAAATTTATTTTTTTAACACACTGCGATATCCTTCAAGAAAACTGATCGCCTTTCCCGCTCACCCATCCAAAAGAATACAACAATTACAAGCGCTTTTCAAAATTACCGCTGATACTCATTCCTTCATTGAATATCACAAATGCTTGAGGATCCTCACTATGAACCAATTTTTTCAAAGCCGCAACCTCATACTTAGAAATGGCCGTTACCAAAATATAAGTCTTTGCGTCAGTATAAGCACCTGCCCCCTGCCAATATGTGACCCCTCGATGCATTTCCATGTTAATTCTTTTTTGTATTCCTTCCTGCTTGGTAAAGATCATCGCTGTCATATTGATATTCTGATAATGAACCCGATCCATCGTTTGCGCCATGATCAAAGCATATAAAATGGAATAAATTGCGGTCGGCAGTTCAAACATCAGCGCGCATAAACCAAAAACCCCACAGTTGATAAACAAACCTAATTTACCAACACTGAAATCGGCCCTGCGGCGTGTAAAATATACGCCTAATATATCCACACCACCACCGCTACCTCCAAAGCGCAGCGTAAGTCCCACTCCAACTCCACATAATATCCCGCCAATTAAACAAGATGCCAATGTATCTGCCATCAGTGGTTCAGCCGGAATACTCAATACGGTTAAGCATACAGTTTGAATTACCACCGCAAACAATGTTTTGACAAAAAACTTATGGGAAATGCTTCGATATGCCAATAAAAACAAAGGAATATTAAATATGAAATTTAAAATACCTGCAATATCCAATCCGGTCGGCAATGCCAAATCCAAATAATTTACCATACATGTTCGTACAATTTGTGCCATACCGATGATTCCACCACTATATAAACCCAAGGGTACAATAAAAACATTCAACCCCAGCGCAAATAAAAAACTGCCGACTGTGAGTGAACCATAATCCTTTAATACTGTCGCTTGTACCTTCATAACGTTGCCCCTTCCACTGTATCATCATTATTATACCCATTTTCACGTCATTTTCCTACTGCCTGATTCATTTTACCGACGAAATAAGCAGCCCTACACACAGAAAAAGAAAGATCGACAACCGATCTTTCCTCATTATAATCCAATTCAAATCCATCAGATTTGTTTCAGCGTATAAGCGCCGCGAAACTCCTTAACCTCACATGTTTTATCCAATTCAATTACACCATCACACTCAATCACATCAATGCGGCAATGATCATGCAAAGTCACCCGCTGCGCGCATACATGAGCACAGGAAAATGCGGTTGCCTCCAGATGCGTACACTCTACCCGTTTCACACTTTGAAGCGGTCTTTTTCTTCCCATAAAACTCATGAATCGCTCTAAACGACGAGTCTCCCGATATAATAATTCAATTTCATCCCCACACAATAAATCAGTTTCCACATATCCATCAACGCGAATCTCATCTCCACTGATTTCAAGCGGACATTTTAGTATCCCATTCACCTCAATATGATCACCATAAACACGCTCGGATTTCACCTGCAAGAAACCATTGACACATAATTCTTTCACCTTTACTCGCCTACTCCCGCTGACAATCCCATCCACATTTAATAAACGGCCATCCAAACGTCCCTTCCCATGAAATTTCCCCTCCACATACATTGCATCAAATGCCAGATCACCATTGCCTTTCGCAATTCCGGTGATTAAAATCGTCTCATACTGTCCTGCGCTCAGCGCTCCAATCCCCTCAATTCTTGTTTCATTCACCATGCTTTACCACACCTTTCACACTTTTATCATGCGCCCCACACTTGCCTGTGCATGAGCCTTGCAATACTCTTTATATTCCACCTGTGCAACCTGCGCTTTAGGGCCTAACGTAACGCGATCCGCACGTATGATATTCACTATTCCTGTCTCTAAGAATACCTCATCCGCTTCAATACAGCCAATATGAGGCTGTGCTTTTTGCGTGCGATTTCGATAATCACGAAGCGGATAGGACAAATTGATATCTTTGATCCATGCCTCATCAAAACAAGGGTCTATAATAACCAATGAACCATGCAGTTCCTTGATTTCTTGGCGACACCGTGAATTTAGATAAATAAAATCCGCATTCAACTCCTGAAATCTTGTCGCATAGAAACCATAGTAACTGCGACATGCCACTTCTTTTGTACTATCCATGTCACCGGCATTCACAATTACCCCAAAGCGTTGATTGCTCAGGGATAGCGGGATAAAGTTTTCCAAAACCTCACCACGCAAATCATCTGCCAATAGTTGCTTGCGCTCATGTCCATGTACCTTGCTCATCCAAGCCTTAGTACCCACACGCACATGTGTCGCAAACGTGCCATTTCCCATGAAGCGGCCAAGCACCCATAATGAATCCACCGCGCAATCGCTAAGAATCCCCTCACCATATACCGTTAATTCTTTCATGTGGCATTGGTGAGCAGTTAGCGTTCCCTTTACGTTCGCCAAATGAATATCACAATTTTCACACTGTGCTGTACCCAAAATATGCAGTTTCTTATACTGACAATTCTGTGTTACTAATTCTCCTAATACATTGACATGTTCAAAAGCAGTATCACTCACACTTTGAGAGCCCAATACCTGATTGCCGATCGACAATCCGCTCATCACAACTCTTTTCATCCTCATCCCTCCTTTGCCGAGGCATGAAACAGCGTGTGATATTTCATCTTCAACTGATTCGCTGTCTCGGCCAAATCCCGTTCAAATACAATTGACAAACGCTCATCCAGAATAGGCGGATGCGCACTTTCATAGAATAGTAAACCATACTCCTCATGTATGGAAATAATTGCTAAAGTTACTTTCCATACGGCCAAATGCTTTTGTTGACGCATCACCTGACTCACCAATGATCCTAATTGTAGTTCAGAAAGTCGCAAAACTGCACAAGCGTTGCTTACCGCACACATCAATACAATCTCACGAAAACTAAACACATCTTTTTCGCTGACATCCATGCATCGCGCTGCCACATCCAAGGATATCTCAGAAAATAACTCCAAATCCTCCTCTTGGAATAAACGATCACTTAATTCCGGTGAGAATAAATCAGCCAATTCCTCCAAGGAATACTGATCCTTCAATTCCAAAATTCGCTCCACTCGTTTTAATATCGCCGCTTTAGGAAAAAAAGTCTCTTGTCCTGTTACCGATGCTCGCTTATGAAACCATTCTTCGGGAATCAAGCCTTCCCTTTTCCAGCGATACAACTGTCCATAAGAGATACCGGTCATCCGCAATAATTCTTTCTTTGTCAATTCCTCGCTCATCCAATCCTCCTCTCTGAATCCAATCCGCAATAAAACAATGTTACGTTATAATTATATTAGCATAACATTGTTACGTTGTAAAGGTTAAATAACTTCCTTTTTTCTTTGCATGATATTCGGATCGTACCAACACTGTTTTCCACTATCCATGCAGTTTGTCTATAAATGAAAGCATATAAATGAAAACATATTCACGATATCGAAAACGCTAAGCACACGAAGCAAAAAGAATTATTCAACCCATTGGCAAAACTTGGCGCATCAATAATTAGAACTTTTTGAGGATAAAATGCTTCTTATTTATAGAAGGTTTTCAAAGCAAACAATAAATGGAGTGATGAGGATGAGCACAAGAAAACAGATTATGCGCGGCATTGTAACAAGTTTTTGTATGCTATTTTGTTATACCGTAGGATTAACCGTATACTTTACTTTCCCTGATCAATATGCATTATATGCACTATTTGCCATCATCAGCGTGTTCCTCTGTTTATTCATCATGTTTTCCAATAATTATTTTATCAATCGCTGGATTTGGATGGGGATTCTCGTTGGGTTACCGTGTGCCTACTATGGATTTGAATTGTTATATGAACTCTTCCCTAGTCTATATGAGTATTTGCACCCCTATTTGTATTATGGCTCAATGAATCATGATGGTTCCTCTTTACTCATTTTTGTGGGACAGTTCTTTTTTACCTTCCTTATCCTGCTTCCCATTGCATATGATATCTTAAAAACATATCAAAAGCATCGTTTTCCCTTTTCATAAGTTATAAAGCATACAGCGATTCTGATAACATCTAATACGTATGAATGAATCATTAACATAAGCCATTCGCCATAAAGCGTAATGGCTTTTATTATGTCATTCATTTCCTATGTGATATCATCCTTTATTTTTTATATCCTTCCCTATTTTAACGGATGAATCAACTTTAATATGCCATACTATGGATATGGAATGGAGGTAGTAGAATGGAATGTTTTGATTTAAGTGGCAAAGTCGCATTGGTAAGCGGCTGTTCTCAGGGGCTTGGTTATGCTTGTGTGCTGACTTTGGCACGTGCAGGTGCCGATATCTTCGGCATTAGTATTGGCGATGATAGTCGCTTAAAAAAAGAGGTGGAGGAATGCGGACGGCGCTATCACTCACTGCATGCATCCTTGACCACACCGGGTGTCATTGATACACTCATCAAGGAATGTCTTGCCGCATATGGGAAAATTGATATTCTGTTAAATTTTGCCGGCGTGGTGCGCAAAAAGGATATGGAGACAATCAGTGAGGCGGACTACGATGCGGTTATGGATATCAATACAAAAGCCTGTTTCTTTCTTACCCAATCCGTGATCGCAGTCATGAAACGACAGAACAGCGGTGGTAAAATCATCAATGCGTCCAGTATTCTGCCGGTACATGGATCCAGCAGTTTCTTGCCTTTTGTGGTTAGTAAAGGTGCTATTGAAGCCATGACAAAGGCTCTGGCAGCGGAATACGCGAAAGATGATATTCAGGTGAATGCCATCTCGTTTGGTTATATGACAACCGGAACCTCCTTACAGACAGAGGAAAACGGTTCTTATG
>JAAWON010000058.1 GCA_022799495.1 Erysipelotrichaceae bacterium
ATCGTGGATACTTCCGGCAACCCCATCACAAATGCTAACTTTGGGATCACCGGCAATCAACTATATGTGAAACAAAAACTGGCAGTCGGTACCTATACTTTGCGTGTAAAAGTAACGGACAATCAAGGAGAGACTTACTCGGATAGGATAACGATTGTCGTGGCACAGACATCCAACATTGATATCAATGATGGAAACAAAGGACAATTCTATGAATTTCGTTTAGGAAACGGCAGTATCGCAGATATTACGAAATGGCAGAAAGAGGATATCATCATTCATCCCAAACATGCCCTGTACAGTCTGATGAAAGTGGATAATGGCACTTTTGCGAATGGAGATCAGCGATACAGTAAAGAAGGCACGAATACAGTAACCTTGCAGTTTCAAAATGCGGATGGCGGACTTACGAATCCTATCAGCGAAACATTGAAGATTGATAAAACAAAACCACGTATTGTGTCTGCGCAATATGTGGACGAGAATGGCAATGCGATGAATGAAGTCAGAGGTATCTATCAATATGCAGGAAAGGGAAGTATTGATATTGAACTTACGGCTGAGGATTTGCAAAGTGGTATTGCCAAGTATCATTTACGAGCAGTGCCATTGAAAAGTGATGGCAGTCAGGACACAGGCAAACAGCCAGTGAATCAAAGTTATCCAAGTCAATCCACAACCTTTACGTATTCACTGGTGAACAGCGGCATTTATCGCATTGAAATCAGTGTAGAGGATGAAGCAGGCAATCTCAGTGATATACACAGTAAGACGGTTATGATTGACAATGAAGCGCCACTTATTGATGGAGTGAGTGATCGCAGTGAATATAAACAGTATTATTTACCTCGCTTTGTCAGTGTCAGTGATGCACTCAGCGGAGTAAAAGAAGCGTATTATCGAAAAGATTCCGGAACTCAAACGATGATTGTTGGAAAGACAAAGGTTATGGGAACGGGAAGTTACGAATTGTATGCATCCGATCAGGCAGGTAATGAAATCACAATACATTTTACCATCGTGCCACTTCCCGATATTGATGATATCGATGGTAGTGATGAATCCAAAGATATCATTGATCAAATTCAGAAAGAATTGGATGAAATCAGGGATCAGATTGATGCGACAGAAGAAGATGATTATGAACAATGGATCGAGGATGCATTGGATAAGTGGGAAGCAGGGCGCAAAAAGGTCGTAGAGACAGATGATAAGAGTGCGAAAGTAGAAGGACAAGGCAATACCAGTTTTGATCCGAAAGTAGAACTCATTGTCGATCCGATCACGGAAGATGATGTGCCGCGCTTACCGAAAAAAGCCATCGCAGTATACGATGTATATTTACAAAAAGGACAAGTAAAAGTACAGCCGGATGGCAGTATTAAAGTATATCTTCCATATGATGAAACAGAAGAACCGATTGTATATGAGATCGATGGTAATTCGGTAAATGAAATCAAGGTGGTACGTGAGGGGAACTATGTGACATTTATTACTGATTCACTGGTGAAATATGCGATTTCCAATATCACTCAGGAAGATAACGTTTGTCCTTTGGAAGGCAAAGAAATCAATATTGATACGGATAAAGATGGCTATCCTGATCTGAATATTGATTTGGATGGAGATTGTGTCGCAGATTTAAGTATCGATATGGATGGGGATGGCATTCCCAATATCAACATTGACAGCAATGGCGATGGTTTGCCCGATATCAATGTGGACACTGATGAGGATGGCGTTGCGGATCTCAATATTGCGTTGAATTTAAAAACACAATGGAAATTAAACGTAACCTTTGCGGTCAATGGTTTTGCATACAACAGTATGCGTGATATCCAAATCGATTTGAATGAGGATCGTGATCATGATGGAAAACCGGATCACAATATTGATACAGACGGAGATGGCTTTCCGAATGTGAACGTAGATCCAGATTGGTGGGAAAAACATGGTTTTAACCAAGGCGAAGTTCCACCTCATGCCGGAGCGGGAACAGGCGATTCCAGCAAGTGGCAGATTTGGTGGTTATTGATGATCATCAATGGATTATTGATGGGCTATGCTTTAAAACGGAAAAATTCCGATCAGAAGATGCAGAAAGATTGTGCATAACGACCTTTCTGTGTGAAATGAGTGATGAAATAGAAAGAGGACACGTTCGAATGAATGTGTCTTTTCTCGTAGTGTTTTGGTGGGATGAATAAGACAGGAGTATGATGAATATCAGAAAAGAATCTTATGTAATAAACAGATATTGGCAAGAATCATCAAGGGATGTGTGAAGGAATACAAGGATCTGTCTATTGATGAGATTATGTCATATATTGAGGCGAATCCAAGAATCTATGTGTCCAATAACACAAATCAGATACAGGGGATGAATGTGGAGGATGCCTTTGGGTGTGGCGCATTGATTCATTATGATCTCTTGTTTGATGATACTAAAGAAGGCTAAATCGGCTTATTGATTAACATGGAAGCGCAGAATGGACTGCCTTCTGCCTATCCGCTTTTAAGCAGAGCGCTATATTATGGCAGTCGCTTACTGGCAAGGCAGGAGAATCGTAAGGAAGGGTTTTTACATTCCGACTTCAAGAATATGAAGAAGGTGTATACGACTTGGATCTAACGCATGCATCAAAGGCAATGAGTGGGATATTGAATCAATATGCGTTCAAAGAGCCAACTATATAGAAGTCAATAACTAATGATGAAAATTTTGAAAATAAAAAACTATGATTTAAGTAGGCGAAAGGTCTTTGAAAAGTGATTAAGTGTACACTGAAAACAACTAATGATGCAGCCTGAAATATAGAAGGAAGCAAAAGCGAAGTTATTTACACAAAGCAGGATCAAAGTTCATGTTTTCAGAATGCAACTTAAAAATAACTATAAGGATTTTACGAACAACATGACCTTGAGCGCAACGATGGGAATTACCTTCTGAGCGTTTTCGGTTATAATAAGTATGGAAAGTAGCGTTGTACTTGCAAACAGTCGGTGCTGCTTGATAAAGTGAAAGTCTTATGTGAAGTGAACCACGCTTGGTAATTGCAGTCCTGTCAGCGTTATATTGTCCTGATTGATAAACAGCGCAATTCAAGCCGGCATAAGCGATGACTTTAGAAGGAGAACTGAAGAGATCAATCGGATCCAATTCACATAAGATGGACATACCGGTAATCCAACCGATACCGGGAATCATAAAGATAGAAGAGTTGAGCGAGCGTACTAATTCTTCTATTTTTTATCCACGATAGAAAGTTGATTCAAAATCAATTCAATACTATCAATGAGTTGTTTGATTTCAAGAGTAATGACCGCATTGCCCTCACCGATGAAAGTTTTCGCTGATTCTTTCAGGAGAGCAGAATTATGAGAATTGATTTTACCGTTTGCGGCAAAATTGACGTATTGGATAAGTCGTTTACATTATACTAGGAAAAAACAGAAGGCGCATATAGTTTGAAAGAACCGTTTTTAAATAGGATAAGATTTTAAATAGGTAAAGACAAGTTTTAAATTGAACATGGTTTTATTTTTACGATTATTTTGTATCCATAAAAGATAATCAATCAGAAAACGGATTCGATGATCCATTGCGACTACTTAAGATATGATCGTGCGTTTTTGTGAGATAGTATTGATTGGATAAGGTAAAGATACATTTTCGGTGCTTTTTCGACATTCTTATCTAGGCAGAACTCTTGAAATATCATATAATGTAAGATAAGATTGAAAGGAGGATGCGCATGCAGGCAGATTTGCAGATACCAGATGAGCTTCAGGTCATTGAAATTGATGTGCTGAATGATGAGCGAATCATAACCTCATTATCTTGTGATTTCGAGACTAATTTTCATGAACTGCATACTAAAATCTGCGAAGCCATGCGGCTGCATCCACAATCGCTCTATCGTTTTTATTTACCTAAACTTAAAATATCGCTGCGTGCCTTGCCGCGAAGCCGTGATGACAGCGGCACAAAGCGGTTGCTGTCTTTGCTTACGGTAGGGGATGATATCGTCTATCAGAATCATAATCGCAAGCTGCGCTTAATGGTTCGCAGTATTGGCCGCGCGATTGAGGGCATCAACATTGAACGTGATATGCGCAAAGTTTATGCTTCCTTGGAAAGCAGTGTAACACAGAATGCTTACAAGAAGCGCAATCGCATCCAGCGCGATAATTTAACGCTGCTCTATGGATTGGCAGCAGATTTGCTTGCGCATTCCATAACTCGTCTCTTTCATGATCAGGCTTCCTTGGTATTTAACCTAAAAGGCAATCATCTGTTGTCCTATTGTTATATCTCACAAAGCAAAGATCGTATTGAATACTTCTTCTTTCCTGATCGTGAGCGTTTTTCCCGATATGTCATGATTAAGCAGGATGCGTATTTGCCGGTAATGCATAAAGATAAATACAAAGATGGCATGGCGATGGTATTTTCTAAACGACAATTAAAAGAAACGGATTTTACCAAACCTTACAATGCCCAATTGTATGTGGAACATGCCTGTTACGCCTATTTCTATGATGTGAAACGTGGGTTTGAGGTAGATACGATCAGTGCGAATCAAAGCAAAGAATTGATGCGTTATTTGGTAGCTTTGCAGAAGGCTTTGCCTAAACTGATTGCCAATCAGTCCAAACAACCTGCGAATGCTTCCTTATATATTGGTTATAATCCACATACCAAACAGACACTGCTTCAATATGGACCCAAACCGTTGATCCATTTGAATGATCGCTTCTATGAAAATAGTGCCAATCTATCTTTGCTTGCTCAGTTTCGCAAAACAGTGGAAGTCATAGAGTTGGATTATTTTTTATGTATGCGTCAGCCTACCAAAAACAAAGATGAGCGCTGTGTATATCTTGCGGAGGGTGTTGTTATTGGCAAGGCGGGGCGGCGGCTGCGCAGTGAGCCTTATGAAAATGATGATCGCTTAGCGGCGATGATGATTGATCTGTTACTTGACATTATGGAGGTCAGTGGTTTACCCCAGCAGGTGATGGTGCGGGAACGCTGTGTTTATTCTTATGTGCATGATTTCTGCAAGCAACTGGGTATTGAAGTTGCCATCTATGCTCGTTTGCCCAAGATTGATGCATACCATCAATCACGCATAAAAAAATAGGCGTTTTTTCGCCCTTACAACAATAGTGTATCATAAATAAAAGGAAATGAACAGACTGTTTTTTTTGAATTGGAATCGGGTATAATAAAGGTGTCCTATAAGGAGGGATACTTTATGAAAGTTCAAATTTACGGAAAAAACATTACGGTAACACCGGCGATTGCCGAGAAGATTGAGTTAAAACTCAGTCGCTTGGAACGCTACTTCATCATTGAAGAGCACAATGTGGCAAATGTGGTGGTACGTGTGTATCCGAACAAACAAAAGATTGAGGTTACCATTCCAACAAAATATGCGGTACTTAGAGCCGAAGTCGTACATGATGATCTATATGCGGCGATTGATTTGGCCGTGGACAAACTGGAAGATCAAATTCGTCGTCAAAAAACGCGGCTCAACCGAAAACATAAAGAAAAACTGGCTATGGCTTTTTTGGATCATGAAGAGTTAAGCATAGGCAAAGCAGATATGGATGAAGATGAATTGGTAAGAACCAAGACGATTGTTCCAGATCCGATGGAACTGGATGAAGCGATCATGCGCATGGAAATGTTAAACCACAGTTTCTTTATCTATCGTGATAAAGAAAGCGACAGTATCGCCGTGGTTTATAAGCGCTTGGATGGCGGTTATGGCTTGATTGAAACAGAAGAATAGTCAAATGTTTAACGCAAAGTGTGTCGAGTGGCGGCACACTTTCTTTTTTTTATTGCCTGCTTGTTCGACTTGTATCGCCTTTTGCTTAGCGTATACTGATGCACAAGGAGGAGAATACAAATGGAAAGCTATATTGAGGTGACATGGCTCAGCGGTTTTATGATGCTGGTACAGGCCGGCACATTAGCCTTTTATTTGGTCAATAAACCTTGTTTTTATCGGCGTATCCTAGTTTACAGCGCATGTGTTCCGCTGTTTGCCTGCATCCTGTTTCAGCCGTTAGAGTGGCTATGGATGGCAGGGGTGGAAGGGATGTTTGCCTATTGGCTGTTTGCTCATGCATGGAAGGGCTGGTTACTCATGATGACACAGCGGCTTTTATTGAACCTGACGGCTTATGTATTGTATGGCGGCAGTTTTCATTTAGGAATTTGGTTTGTCCCTTGTGCAAGTATCCCTTGGCTGTTATGGGGAGTACTTCTTCTTAGTTGGGCTATGATGTTTTTTTACTTGAAATATCGCTTATCCCAACAGGACTTCATCTATCCGATTGAAATCGCAGCGAAACAAAGTGCCCTACGTATGAAAGGATATTTGGACAGCGGCAATTTGATGATGAGTGAGGGGGTGCCAATCTTGTTTGTGGATTCTGCTTATGAGACATATTTTGATGGCACACGCATACAATGGGTAATAAGTGATACGATTCAGGGCAGTACGCGCTTGCCCTGTCATCCGGCCAGAGTGCGAATCAAGAATGCCCCTTATCATGATGTCTTGATCTGCTGCAAACAAAAACTGACATTGCCCTTAGGTGCGAAAGCACTGTTGAGTATTCATATGATGACACAGGAGTGAGAACGATGAACATTTTAAAACGAATTTGGTGCTTTTTACGGCGCCGCCGCAGTTTAAGCAGCCTATACTATATCCAAGGCAGTGATGCTTTACCACAGCCACTTAGTAAAGAGGAGGAGAATGCCGCCTTAATTGCCTTGGAAAATGGGGATGAAGCGGCCCGTAATACCTTGATCGAACATAATTTGCGCTTAGTGGTATACATAGCCAAACGCTATGAGTCCAATCCTATCTTTATGGAAGATTTAATCAGTATCGGATCCATTGGCCTCATTAAAGCAGTGAATACCTTTAAACGCGATAAAAATATCAAGTTGGTGACCTATGCATCTCGCTGTATTGAGAATGAAATCTTGATGTTTCTGCGCAAAAAAAGCCGCCGAAAGGTGGAGGTATCCTTTGATGAACCATTGAACATCGACTATGATGGCAATGAATTACTGTTATCGGATATCATGGGTACGGATGATGACATTGTTACCAAAGAATTTGAACGTAAGGAGAACAAACGGGAACTGCTGGCCGCAATGAAATGTCTCAAGGAACGGGAACGTCAGATTCTACAAATGCGCTATGGCATTGAGCATGAGGAACTAACGCAAAAAGATATCGCACAGCGACTTGGCATCTCGCAATCCTATATCTCTCGTTTGGAAAAACGCATCATAGCCAAACTGAAAATACAGATGAAAAACCTGCAATAACGCACACTTTCACAAAGCAGGGGACACATCCCCAAGCACCGCATTCTGTATTCCATATTTACTGCCTTTGTATTCATCATACAAGGGCAGTTTTTTTTACCTTTTGCCAAATATTTCTTCCTGCCTTTTGCATGCATAAAACAAAAGTGGCACGGGCAAACTGAAAGTATGCTTGAAGGAGGAAGTGTGATGAGCCGTTATAAGGTAACCATCAGTGGGATCAATACCGGTAATTTAAGCGTATTGAGCAATCAAGAGATGAAACAATTATTCATTGCCTATCAAAATGGGGAGATACAAGCCAAAGAACAGTTGATCAATGGCAATTTAAAGCTGGTTTTATCCATTGTACAGCGTTTTGCCTCCCGCTGTGAAAATATGGATGATCTGTTTCAAGTAGGCTGTATCGGATTGGTCAAATCCATTGATAATTTTGATTTGAAGCATGAGGTTCGCTTTTCAACCTATGCCGTACCAATGATTATGGGAGAAATCAAACGTTATTTACGAGATAATCAAGTCATACGCGTCTCTCGTCATCTAAAGGATTTGGCTTATAAGGCATTCAAATTGAAAGAAGAATATGTACATAAACACCATGAAGAACCGACGACGCTTTGGCTGGCTGAGCAGTTGAATGTCAAAGAAAAGGATATTGTCGATGCACTGGATTCCGTTCAATCGGTTATCTCTATTTTTGAGCCGGTGTATAACAGTGATGGGGATGAATTGTATTTGTTAGATCAGATCAAGGATGATAAGGATGAAATTGCATTGTTGGAAAATGTCTTAGCATTGAAGAAAAGTATGAAACAGTTAAAGGCGAAAGAAATGGATATTATCCAGAAACGTTATTACGAAGATAAAACACAAACGGAAATCGCACAAGAACTGGGGATCTCTCAGGCACAGGTATCGCGCCTTGAGAAAAATGCGATTGCGGCACTCAAAAAAAACATCGGATAGGTTCATAAAAGTTCACTTGATGCATAGAATAAAGTAGGTGAGCGTATGCGATTAAGTGATTTAAGTTGTAAACAGGTCATAGATATGAAAACCGGGAAAATGATTGGTAAAATCGCAGATCTTTGCTTTATAGAAGCGGATTATGTGATCAAAGAGTTTTATGTGGCACCGCCCTCCAGTTGTTTGAAGCGATTATTTCCGTTTCTGTTTCCCAATGAGGAGATCACCATACGAGTTTGCGATATTGTGCAGATTGGCGAGGACGTCGTAATTGTACGAGTTACCTAAAACGGTGACTCTTTTTTATTAAAAATGCTTAGGGTGCACTTCATCGTTTAGAATGGAGTTTTTTTGTATATGGAAATAGGGAAGAAGGAAAGATGGGAGAAGGAGCGACAAGCAAAAAGAAAAGATGAAATGAAAACAAAGAAAAAAATCGTAAAGTGAAAAAGTAAGTTCCACATCAAAAGGACGAAAATAAAAAGGTGGAAAACAGTGTTACAGGAACGATAAACAAAGAGAAATAGAGTAATAT
>JAAWON010000059.1 GCA_022799495.1 Erysipelotrichaceae bacterium
CATGAGGTCTTATTATAATCCTTCTTTAGGACATAATCAATTTCGTTTCATTAAGACATTATCATTTTCGAATCATAATTTTCTGGTGAAATCATGATAAAGCAATTGAATTTTCTTTGAATCAATGTTAAAATATTGTCTGCATATGCCGGCTTAGCTCAGTTGGTAGAGCAACGCACTCGTAACGCGTAGGTCGTAGGTTCAAGTCCTATAGCCGGCACCAGATGGCCAATTGTCCCTTGAAATAGGGACTTTTATTATGTTTAAAATTATTTTGGTGCAAAAACCGATCACTTCAATCGCAAAGAAGTACAACAAATTCATAAACAAAAAATCAATAAGTTCATAAGGATGATAATTGGCTTGTTCTACTATTGTATATCAAGAGGTCTATTAAAGTGAACCTAAATATTAAGACAAAAGAAATGAATCATGCTCATAAGTTGTGAATTTCATCCCACCTTCATCCCTCCACACCTCTTTTTCCTTTCTTGCCAACCTTGCATACACCGCTGCATTCCCCATTAAAGCATATAAAAAAAGGTGCTTGACTAACGCAAACAGCCTTCCTAATTTCCTTATTCACAATTCTTACATGGACAACGCAATGCTCATGACATAACAAATCAAAATCAATGCACTGCTGATCAACACCATCGGACGCTTTTTCTGCCAATAAATCAGTGCCAGCGTCAAGAAAGAGGCAACTACTCCAAAAAACAATAGATTTTGCACCTGACCCTCATTCAAATAGATACCGCCCTTGGTATATAAAATATCCGCAAAACAGAAGATTGTAAAATTGAACAAGTTACTTCCTACAATGTTGCCAAAGGAAGCATTGAAATTATTCATCCGCACCAAATTGATAGAGGCAGACAGTTCCGGCAAGGAAGTTGCCACGCCAAGGAAAATCGCACCTGCGACCGTTGCGCCTAAATTCAATTCTTTTGCCAGCGCATCGCTCACATGCGTAAGCATAACGCTCACCGCCACAAGTGCCAAACTATAACACAAAAAACGTAGAATCACCTGACGCAATGTTAAATCGCAATTATCCTCGTTTTCATTTGCGGCACTTTGATCTCCCTTCATGAAATAAACATTGACACCATAAACAGCCAATATCGCAATCGTCATAACATTTAAATTGACAAAGCCAAGTGAAATCTCAATTGGATGGATCACCGCAAAGAAAGCCAATGCGTACATGACCATGCTAAACCATAACGTAGAGCGATGCGATTGACTCAGCGGCGCATTACGATAATTACGACTGAAGCATAACAACAATACCGCAATGACACTTAAATTAAAGAGATTACTGCCAAGCACATCACCTTGTACCAATTGTGGTGTATCCAGCACCAATACCGCTGTCATTGCGGTGAACAATTCCGGCAATGATGTAACAGCCGCCAATAACACCCCACCGATAAACGCTCCCGACAAATCAGTCTTACGATCCAATACATCCACATAATAAGATAATCGCACCGCAAAGAATACAACCAATACAGCTAATACCACATACTGCAAATACACCATTTCCATCATCCTTTCATAAAAAATAGACCTATGCCTAGTATGGCATAAGTCTCGTTCTTTAAGGTTAAAACCAGAAAATAATTTCGATTGTTGGCTCAACCACGGATACATTCCTCCGCAAACTACTCCCTTATCAAATCCGTTATTATGATACCATGAATTTCCTTTCTGTCAAGCAGAAAAATAATCATTGTGAACTTAAATTCTTTCCTTCTATATGCAGGTGTGATACTTAAGCACCTGCATAGATACTAAATATTTATAAAATTGTAGACAACGCTTTGCTTATTTGCCGCTACTGCCAAGTTTCCCCTCCATGCGCTCTGATTTCATCGTTAACAATTCATCATAGCTAATGGTTTTGCATTCCATAGAAGGTAATTCCAAAATAAGTGCCTGACAGATTGCCTTCTCATAAGGGATGATGCGATAGGCAAGTGATGTTTGGGGCAGATCGCATTCCTTGACATGTGCCTTGGCAATGACTAAGATGACATCATCATTCAAATTTGAGATCGGACACATATACTCGCCACGAAATCCACTGTCAATTACACCGGAGCGCTGTGCCATATTCTGTGTGCCGGTGGATCCTCGTTCCTTTAAAAGCACAACCCGTTGCTTGGAAAAAGCAGAAGCAACTCCCAAAGGGATCATGATTACCTCATGCGGCGCAATCATACGATAATCCTCATCAAAACAGGGATACAAATCATAACCTGCATCCTCATCACGCTTAGTTGGTATATGCGCACCTTCCTTTACCTTTGCCCAATAAATCATAGAATCCTGCATCGTGATCATCCTTTCTGTTTCCGCTTCCTGCGGATTTGATATGTAAGTTCAGATGGTTTCTTTTTTAGTTTCTTTTGCGCTTTCTTACGCTGAATCACCAAAGGTCCATAGCGCTTTCTTTTATCCTTCCTTCGTGTTTTTAACGTATCATGCGATAATAAAGATACACTTCTTCGCTGATGTTGCTGGAAAGGTGAGGTATCACTTGGCGTAAGTATGGCATGGGTCTGCGTGTGTGATTCATTTTGCCGCATGGATGAGTGCTTTAATGGAACCCACTTTGGTAAAGATAGACGCATACGATAAATCATAAAGCCAACTCCAATCAAAGCCAGTCCAAACACCCACCATCCCTGCATAAGATAAGCAAACCAATTACGTTCGATGGATCGCATCGCATACAAAGGAAAGCGATATTCCAACTGTTGTTCCTCATCCCATACAATCAAATCGCCAAGCACCTCCTCTGAGTGCAGCGGTGCGATGAGTGGATCATAGCGTAACTCCACTTGGGTTGTAAGCGCATCATGATAGGATAAAATACGAATTTCCTCATGGGATATCAACTGCACCTGTTCCTGTGTTCCATACTGTACCTGCGCATCACTTATTACTTCCTCACTGTCAAACAACGTATGATAAGCATAATGTTTCTTTAAAAACTGATAAATGTGATTCGCATCTATGATATTTTGATAAGAGTACAGATCATTGCCGGAATTTCCCAGCACCACCAGATAATCCGCATCATTTACCCTTGTAAAGAAAGCAATACATAAACCGGCCTCTAACGTAAAACCGGTTTTCACTCCTTGTAAAAATTGATCATCAATCCCTGCTTTCTGTGCCATCAAATGAGCACTTGAGATAAATGTATGTCGCTCATTGAGCGTAGTATAACGATCGGTGGTAAAAATCTCATAAAATAACTCTTGTTTCATCGCCGCCTGTAATAAGCGCATGAGATCAAGAGCGCTGCTGAAATGATCCTTCTCATGCAGGCCGCTTGCATTCACAAAATACGTATCCATCATACCCAGTTCCTGTGCTTTTTCATTCATCATAGCGACAAAAGCATCTTCACTACCCCCAATTTCATATGCGATCATATTGGTCGCATCCGCCCCACTTGGTAATAATGCCGCATATAACAAATCCAAAAAGCGCAGTTCTTCCCCCGCAATCAATCCGGCCACACTAGCATTTGCCGCTTCCAAGCCTTCTAACGCTTCTGATCGTATCACAACACTTCGCTCATAATCCGTTTCTTTCTCCAAGGCAACCAGCACACTCATCAATTTGGTTAACGATGCCGGATACATTCGCTCTGTGGCATCTTTCGCATAGATGATGCGATCTTCATCACAGTTGTAAATGAGCGCAAATTCAGCCGCCACTTCAGGGATTGGTGCTTCTGTATGAGCACTCACATGATATAATGAAGGCCATAACCTAAGTGAAACTGCAAAGCATACTAATATACGCATGGTCATTTTCATACAGCCAACCTCCCTTCCTTAAAATGCGATTGTTTTCAACATTATACCACAGGAAGCGCCAACCTAATAGAAAAAAGGGTTATCAATCCCTCCTGTTCATCAAATATCTCCCGCTCCTCTCATCTATTTGATTCACATTATCATAGTACACCATCGCAAGGAAAAATCCCTTGCGAAAACAGGAAAGGAAGGCTATAATGTACCCATGAAAACAATCGAACAACTCAAACAAACACCCCTTGTCATCTGTGATATTGACAACACATTGGTTGAAAAGCATCATGATATGAGTGAGCGAGCCATTGCGGCTTATCATGGGTTAAAAAAGAAAGGTATTTTATTTGGATTGGCTTCCGGCAGAGGCATTAAGCAGCTGCGTGCCTTGGCAGATCGTTGGCATTTGCGCTGTGATTTGATCATTGGAATGAACGGCTCTGAATTATATGATGGCATCTTAAATCAAAGCGAAGTCTTTTATGATATGAAAGCCCAGTGGCTAAAAGAATGTTTCGCAATTATGGCACCTTTTTCAACCAAACCGCACTTGGTACGGGATGGTGTATTTTATGTCCGGGCAAATGATGAAACTGTCCGCTCCTCTTCTGCCTATGCAAAAAATGGTACAGACACTTGTTTTGTGGAAGATGATGCACAGTTTTGGGCAGGGGATGCCCCAAAAGTCGGCTTCCGTGTCCGCGCTGAAGATATGGAGCAAATCGAGGCCCATGTGGCGAAATTTCCCTCTCCCCATTACATCGGTTTTAAAACAGAGAATACGATGTTTGAATTTTGTAATATTCATGCATCAAAAGGAAGATTGTTGCGCGTCTTTTGCGAGCGACATCAAATTGATCTTCAAACAGTTTGTGCCTTTGGTGATATGAGCAATGATGTCAGTATGTTACAGGAGGCAGGCTATGGCATTTGTATGCGCAATGGTTCCCCTGATGCGAAGGAAGCCGCCACTTGGATTACCGAAAAAAGTGTTACTGAGGATGGCTGGGCTGATTTTGTAGAGCGATATCTGTTATAAATGCGGTGGTAAGCAGAATTACAGGACACTAAGCAATATTAATGAAATAATAAATAGAATTGTCACTCGTTTATTACGATTAAAATAAACTTGTTACGATAAAAAGAATAACATAAAGAAAAGCAAAAACGACATTTCATACAGGATATGAGATGTCGTTTTTCGTTGATGTGATACCGCACGGTTTATCTTATTCTACTCGATTCCCCATCTATTTTGGTATATAAAATTTCAAGTTCCTATTATGTAAACAATTCCTGTGGGATTGATAAGGCTCATTATAAAAAATATTCTGATCGGCGGCAGTAATATTCGATGGAAGTAAGATAATGACTATCTATTCTTCTAATGATTTCCTAAAGTAAACAGTAATAGAGAAAACAAAAGTTGAAGGAAGTGAAGAACCGGCTATTTCCTTTTATTCCCTTCTGCCAATATCCTGCAATTATTTCACCATTTTTTCAAACGCTGCCTTTGCGGCCGCCTGTTCAGCGCGTTTTTTACTCGTACCTACGCCGGTGCCCAGTATAATTTCCTCCAGCATCACATTCACTTCAAATTCAGGACAATTGCTTGGGCCATCCATACGCACCACCTGATAATGTACCGTTTGACGGGTATCGGCCTGTACATATTCTTGAAGTTTGGTCTTATAATCAATCAGTGCTTCACTTTTCGGTGAAGTGATCGCAGGCGTCAGAACCTGTTCTAATAGGATATCAACCGCATACATCCCCTGATCCTGATACAACGCGCCAATCAGTGCCTCAAACATATCAGCGAGTAGCGAGTCTCGATTTCTACCGCCATTGCGTTCCTCACCGGTGCCCAGTAATAAATAACGCCCTAATCCCAACTGCCGATTATACGCAGCCAAAGCCTCCTCACAAACCAGCTGAGCACGCAGTGTCGTCATTTGACCTTCACTTAACATTGGCCGTATGGCAAACAGTTTCTGCGATGACCACAACTGCAATACCGCATCTCCCATAAATTCCAACCGCTCATTATTTCGTCGTGCACCACGATGCTCATTCACATAGGAGGAGTGCGTTAAAGCCTCCAAAATCATCTGCTTATTTTCATAACGAATGGATTGTGCATCCAGCCAATCGAATATTGTTTTCATCACGTTTCTCCTTGTATTGCATCATTGATAGTTTTATTCTTTTTTGCTTTATTGGTTACTTGTCTGCCCATTGCTTGAATTGAGACCGAATTCGTTTTATTTCAGTCTATATTCACAATATCTTAAATCAATGCCACTTACCTAATCCAAATAGGCACTTCCACTGAAGTGTTCCTTGAGGTATGCCTCTACTTGTGGATATTGATCCAATTGTTTCAATACCTCTGCCGCATCTGTTCGTGCAACTTCCAATATATTGGCATCCTGAATCACATCACCCAATATAAACCCGGGAACGCCACTTTGTCTTGTCCCCAATATATCACCAGGGCCACGCAGCGCCAAATCCGCTTTGGCGATCGCAAAGCCATCACCGGTCGTTTCAAGAATTTTAAGCCGCTTCAAGCTTTCTTCCTCTTTTGTGCCACTCAATAAGTAACACCAGCCTTTTTTCGTTCCACGGCCAACCCGCCCACGCAGTTGATGAATCTGAGACAAACCAAAACGATGTGCATCATAAATAACCATGATATTCGCATTTGCCACATCTACCCCAACCTCAATCACCGTTGTGGATACAAGAATTGCGATGTCACCGGCTTGGAAGGCTGCCATCACCTCATCCTTTTGTGCCGCATTCATTTTACCATGAAGCAGTGCGATTGTATATCGTTTTCCCAAAGACTGCTTCATCCCCTCATAAATATCCGTCACATTTTTTACATTGGTTTCCTCATTTTTTTCAATGGCCGGGCATACGACGTAGCATTGATTTCCTTCATCAATTAAACGCAGGATATCACTGAGGATTGGCCCCATAGAAGCAGAATGCACCAACCGGGTTGTGATCGGCATACGTCCTTTGGGCAATTCATGAATCGTGGATACATCCATATCACCATATAAAGAAAGTGCCAATGTCCTTGGAATCGGCGTGGCGCTCATTAAAAGAAAATCAACCTTGTCGCCCTTTTCCAATAGTCGCTTACGCTGGGCAACCCCAAAACGATGTTGCTCATCCGCAACTACCATACCTAGTTCATAAAAATTCACATCTTCCTGAAATAAAGCATGTGTCCCAACCAATATATCAATTTCATTATTGGCTAAGCGACGCAGAATGTCCGCTTTCTCATTGGCCTTAAGCGAGGAATACAACACTTCTACATTCACCTGTACGTCTTGAAATAAGGTTTGTAAGGAACGGGCATGCTGCTTGGCCAATATTTCAGTTGGCGCCATCAAAGCTGCCTGTTTATGTGCCAATATACATGCATACATGCCAAAGGCTGCCACCAATGTCTTACCACATCCCACATCTCCTTGCAGCATTCGATACATCACCTGATCACTGGCCAAATCGTGCAGAATATCTTCAATTACACTGCTTTGATCCTTTGTCAATTCAAAGTTAAGCGACTTCTTTAATTCCCACACCTGTTCCGGCGCAAAATGCTTAGCCTGCCCTGCCACACTATGTGCTTCCTGCGCTTTCATTGCCTGCATCATTAGTTGAAAGCGAAAAAACTCCTCATATTTCAAATGGCGCAGGGCTTGTTTCACACTCTCCATATCACTGGGATGATGGATGAAATATAATGCTTCCTTGCGGGAAATCAAACGATAGCGCTTCCGATATGGCAATGGTATAAAATCTGTTATGGTGTTGCCCAACTGATTCCATGCCCGTTCAATATAGCGATGCATATCTTTTTGCGTCACGCCTTCTTTTATATTATATACTGCGCTGATTCCCAGTTGTTCCTGCAAGGGCTTGAAATTATACTGTATCGCAGTAACGCGATTTTTCCCTTCATAACGACCGATGATCGTAATCGTTTGAGACTGTTTAAACTGTGATACCCATGGGCGATTAAACAGAGAAATGTCAAACTCGCCCTCCTCATTCATGATACGAAACTTTGTCATGGAACGCTTACCGCCCAAACGTACCACATGGGCACGTGAGACTATCATTCCCTCAAACGCAACTTTTGCGCCAATTTGCCAATCTGCATAGGGGATTTGTTCAAGTATATCATAACGAAATGGATAATAAGTTAATAAATCCGCTCCGCTATGAATCCCCATACTTGCGAGTATAGTTTGTTTTTTTTCTGTAATCCGCAGTGTTGTCAGATCCATTCGCATCGTTCCTTTTTCCATATTATTATAACATGAATTATGGGGATTGCCCATGTGGCATTGGGCTTTTCTTTGGCATAAAGATGCAAAATTGTGCAGGGATGAAGGTGCGTGATTCTTCTTATTCGCAAAAGCAAAAGAGCCCATAAAGGACTCTTATTGTCGGAAGTATTCATTTTGTTTGTTTTCTATATATTATAGAAATAATCCAAAATGATAGGAATGGGCATTACCATTTTCCCTAGTTCAATCAATGAGATGCTAAAACAGTGGCTGCTAGATTATCCATTTCCTTCCTTTTTACGTTTATATAATAAGAAACATAGTAAACCGAGTGATCCACATCCCATTCCAACATATAGTAGTGGATTGCTTGTATCCCCGGTCAGTGCTCCTCCGGTATTGGTTCCCGGATAGTAACTTCCTTGTACTTCTTTGTCCGGATTCTCTTTATCTGCGATGATTGCGACGATGCCTAACTCGTCACTTTCATATACAAGATAACCATTTTCGATGAAAGCATTCAGTTTCTCATACGTTCCATCCTTGTTTTGTCTCACTAGGATTGCATTGATCATTCCTTCGGTGAATGGGATTTTGATCTTCAATGTTCCATCCGGTTGAATTTCTTTTCCGTTTTCCAATAGTTTGATTTCAAATACTTGTTTGACCTCTTGTTGGGATAGAAGAGATTCTCCCATACCATTGATC
>JAAWON010000060.1 GCA_022799495.1 Erysipelotrichaceae bacterium
AATGCCTTAATTGCAAAATATGTTGATAAAGGCTCTATGGCTTCGTTGGTTGGCGCACCTGTAAAACGGCGTACCATTGCCTTTACACAAATGGAAGTGCTTGTAAGTGGTATTCTATTGCTCATTTTTTACAGCACTATCGTGGAACTCATTTGTGCTAAAAGCGGTTTTCCGGGCGAGTTAGATATAAAAGAACTCTTTTTATTAAACGGTGCTCTGTTATGCTTGCATTTATTTATTGGGGGCATATGTTTTCTTTCGTCCTGCATTTTTTCTGATACCAAACATAGTGTAGCATTTGGCGCAGGTATTCCAGCATTTATGTATGTATTACAAATGCTTGCGAATGTTGGCGGTAATGCAGAACAAGCAAAATACTTCACCTTTTTTACTTTGTTTCATCCGGATGGTTTGATTAACGGCGAAAGCAGTGCGATCATTGGTGCGCTCGTGCTTTTTGTGGGGGCTGTTATGCTATATGCGTTTGGAATTATGATTTTTGAAAGAAAAGATTTATCCATTTAGATAACTCGTTCCATCTGAATCGAAACTACCCGCTAATCTATAAATATTATTGAAACAACGAAATTATCCTATGTGAAATACCCTTACACAGAATCAGGCAAGAATCATATTGATTATACATTTAACGCCTTCTTCATAACTGTCATTCGCTGTGCGATCAGCGTATGGCGCAATAGAAAAAGGCAAATGCTTTATACTTCTTTTGCTTCTTTATCTTGCATGCGCAAAACGATAGGGATTCTAACATGAAACCACCGCCTCTTGCATAAAATGGGAGCGAGGTGGTTTTTCTTATGATTCGTGGAAAGGTAAAAAAACGCATTCAGATCATCTTTTTGTGTTGTGCCTGTATTTTTGCGCTGATCTTAAGCAAACTTGGCTATGAACAAATCTTTCATCATGACGAAATCATGGAAAAGGCCCTAAACTTATGGGAACGTGATTTTACCATCGCCGGGCTGCGTGGTAGTATTTTAGATAAAAACGGAACTGTTTTGGCACATGATATTCCATCTACTTCCATTATGGTAGTACCGGCGCAGATCAAAGATCCGCAAGGTACCGCAAAACAATTGGCAGCGATTCTGGAGGCGGATGAAGCCAAAATTTATGAGACCATTACCAAAAAAGTGAGTACCCAAAAAATTCAGCCGGAGGGGCGCTTAATCAGTGATGAGAAAGCCATTCAACTGGAGTCATTGGACTTAGATGGGGTGTATTTAGTACAAGACTCACTGCGTCACTATCCCAATAACAGTTATTTGGCTCAAGTGCTTGGTTTTACCGGTATTGATAATCAGGGCTTGGCCGGCCTAGAACTTCAATATGATGAGATTTTGAGTGCCAAAAGCGGTGCTTTGAACATCCCTTTTGATGCGAAAGGACATAATGTGGAACTCTATAATGAGACTTATGAAGCACCGGGTCGAGGTATGGATGTGAAATTGACCATTGATGCGAATATTCAAAATATTGTGGAGCGAGAATTGAACAATTTAATGGAACGTTATCATCCGCAGAATGCACTGGCAATTGCGATGGATCCCAATACCGGAGAGATTCTTGCGATGGTATCAAAACCGGACTTTGACCCCAATCACTATGAGGAGTATGACAGTGATATTTATAATCGCAACTTACCGATTTGGAAAAGCTATGAACCGGGTTCTACCTTTAAATCGGTAACTTTTTCCTCAGCATTGGATTTAAAACTATTTGACATGTTTCAGGATACCTATATGGATCGTGGCTATGAGATGGTAGGGGGAGCGCGCATCAAATCATGGAAGGCCGGCGGACATGGCTTACAAACATTCCTGCAAGTATTAGAAAACTCTTCTAATCCCGGCTTTGTGGAAATCAGCCGCCGCATGGGTTTGGATCATATGTATGATTATGTGACTCGCTTTGGTTTTGGCTCCAAGACCGGTATTGATTTGCCCGGAGAGAGCACCGGGATCATGTTTAAAAAAGAGGCGATGGGTGAGGTGGAACAGGCAACGGTTGCCTTTGGGCAAGGATTGTCCGTTACCCCAATTCAGTTGGTGACGGCATTCAGTGCCATTGTGAACGGTGGTACGCTGTATGAGCCTTATATCACAAAGGCAATCGAAAACCCCTTGACGCATGAAACGATTTTGGAATTTCAACCGACTGCCAAGCGACAAGTCATATCCAAAGAAACCAGCGATCAAATGCGCTATGCATTGGAAAGCGTTGTGGCAAATGGCGGTGGTAAACCTGCTTATATTGAGGGTTATAAAATTGGCGGAAAGACCGGCACAGCGCAAAAAGCGCAAAACGGTGTGTATCTATCGGGTGAATATATCTTATCCATGATCGCTGCCGCACCGATGGATGATCCGCAGATTGTCTTATATATTGCGGCGGATGCTCCACATAATGATATTCTTTATGGCGGAACCGTGGTTGGTCCGATTATCAAAAACTGTATGCAAGATATTCTTCCCTATCTTGAAGTAGAAAAGGTGGAAGAACAGATACCAAAGAAATATATTTGGGGCGATGTCAATCGGATCAAGGTGGCGGATTTTATCAATCAAGAGAAAACTGCGGTCAAGCAGGAAGGCTTGATTATGGAATTTATCGGTGAAGGAGATATTGTAGTTGATCAGCTACCGCGTAGCGGAGCGGTTTTAAATGAGGGAGGAAAGGTGTGGATCTATCTTGGCGAAGATCACGTTAGCGAAGCTCTTAAGCAAAATTAACGTACCATGTAAGGATGAGCGCATTGTTTTGGGGATCAGTGATGATAGTCGTTTGGTACAAAAGGACTGGCTGTTCATTGCCCGCAAAGGGACTGCGCAGGATGGCAGCGCATATGCCATCGCGGCACAAGCGAAAGGCGCTGTTGTTTTATGGGAGAAAAGCGCACAGCCGGATTGTTACACATGTGATGATATTGATGCGGCTTTGATTGTTTTGTTACGGACATATTATCAAAACCCATGCCGCCATTTGTTTGTGGTTGGTGTAACGGGAACCAACGGTAAAACCAGTGTGACCCGTCTGCTTGCGCAAATGCTGGAGCGACTCCAGCGCAGGGTTATGATCATCGGTACCGGTCATATTCGCTATGGCGATACCGACATTGAAATTAACAATACCACACCCTCAGCTTGTTTATTGGCATACTATATTCATCTGGCCAAGACAATGGGGTATCCTGCCGTCATTATGGAGGTTTCCTCGCATGCGATTGATCAAAAGCGCATTGGCTTCTTGCGTTTTGATCATATCATTTATACCAATGTCAGCAGTGATCATTTAGACTATCATCGTACAAAAACACATTACCATTATACGAAATTTAAGTTGCGCAGTTATGTTAAACGAAACGGTTCCATCATTGTCAATCATGATGATGCTTCCCTACATCCGCTGTATGATTTCTATGATCATAAAATTATCACAGTGGGTGAAAAAGAGGCACATTTACAGTTGAGCCATATTCATCTCACCCCAAAGGGAAGCAGCTTTGATTTGGAACAAATTCATTATGAAACCTCATTGATCGGATATCATAATATGATGAACATTGCGCAGTGTTTGGTGGTTTTGCATGTATTGGGGATTGGCTCAACGCGCATGCAGGAAATTGTTGCCGGATTGCATGGGATTGCGGGAAGAATGGAGCGTCATGTGCTGAAAGGACGTTATGTAATCATTGATTATGCACATACGGCGAGTTCCTTAGCGGCATTATTGGCAGCTGTTGCGCCTTTAAAGGAGCGAAATATGATCGTGGTATGTGGATGTGGTGGTGAGCGTGATCGCAGCAAGCGTAGTGAAATGGCGCAGATAGCCTTGCGATATGGGGATACTACCATCTTTACCAGTGACAATCCTCGCAAGGAGCCTCCGCATCAAATTCTTTATGATATGCTTGCGGATGTGAAACAACCCTGTGAAGTATTTGAGAATCGCCGCTATGCATTAAAATATGCCGTGAAAATTGCGCAGGAGCGTGATATAATAGTAGTCGCTGGAAAAGGCGATGAGCATTATCAATGCATCAATGGCAGATGCTATCCCTTTTCTGATTTGGAATGTATCAAACAACTACTGGAGGATAAGAGCTATGAGCCTTGATTATATCCTATCATTTGCATTCTCCCTGCTTACTACCTTGATCACCATGCCGATCTTGATCCCATTTCTACATAAGATCAAATTCGGACAGGTAGAGCGAGAGGAGGGTTTGGCTTCGCATAAGGCAAAAGGCGGTACCCCGACAATGGGTGGGATTGTCTTTGTGCTGGTTCCGATCATTGTTACTTTACTATTACGACCTGAGGCTTTTAAGCGTACTGAAATGCTCATTGTGATATTGGCGTATTTAGGTTATGGACTGATCGGTTTTATTGATGATTTCATCATTGTAGTAAAGAAAAACAATGAGGGATTGAAGCCTGCATATAAATTTATGTTGCAGTCGCTGCTGGCAGTGATTTTTTATCTATTGTATGTCAACATTGCCCCAACCACACTTAATATCCCAATTGTGCATATCACATGGGAGATGGGTTTCTTATATTTTGCGCTGATTTTTATCATGTTTACGGCCGAAACCAATGCGGTGAATTTTACGGATGGATTGGATGGCTTATGTGCCGGTACCTGTATGATCGCAATTTTTCCTTATATTATCTTTGCGTTAATACAGGAACAATATGACTTGGCGGTTTTATTATTGGCAGTGAGTGGTTCCCTGCTTGCTTACTTAAAATTCAATCTGCATCCGGCCAAAATATTCATGGGCGATACTGGGAGTTTGGCGCTGGGTGGCTTGTTGGCGGCCAGTGCGATGATTCTCAAGCAAGAGTTATTATTGGTCGTGATTGGCGGTGTATTCTTGCTTGAAATGCTTTCCGTGGTGATTCAGGTAACGTATTATAAGCGCACGAAAAAACGCATCTTTAAGATGGCGCCGCTTCATCATCATTTTGAGATGTCCGGTTATCGTGAAACGCAAGTCGTGCTGATGTTTTGGGGCGTGGCGCTGTTATGTGCTCTGCTTGGCTTGTGGATCGCATTTATTTAGTTCAATATCTATGGCTGTATTTGAATGCTAAGGGTAAAGCGATGGTTGTAATTTTCGCTGGCTCGTTGTAAAATGAAAAGAAAAGGAGAATTTTATGGATTTTATTGAAATATGTAAGGCAATTTTGCTTGGAATCATACAAGGAATTACCGAATGGCTGCCGATTAGCAGCACCGGACATTTGATTTTGGTGGATAAAATATGGCCAATGAGTTCAACTCCGGAATTTTTTGAAGTATTTAAGGTTGTCATTCAATTTGGTTCGATTCTTGCGGTATTGATGTTATATTATCATAAACTGAACCCTTTTTCCGGCCGCAAAAGCAAGCGGGAACAACAGGATGCGTTTGCTTTATGGAAAAAAGTGATTGTTGGATGTATTCCAATTATTATAGTAGGATTACCGTTGGATATGATTTTGGAAGATTATTTGTCCGGTGAGTTTGTCATAGCGACGACATTGATTCTGTATGGTATTGCATTTATTGTGATAGAAAACCGAGAAAAGCGACCAACGATGCGCACCTTGGAAGAATTGAGTTATCGCACCGCCTTTTTCATCGGTTGTTTTCAGGTATTGGCAGCGATACCGGGTACTTCACGCAGCGGCGCTACCATCTTAGGCGCAGTGTTGCTTGGGTGTTCGCGTTATGTGGCCAGTGAATTTTCTTTCTTTTTGGCCGTACCTGTTATGGCCGGGGCGAGCGGATTGAAACTGCTAAAATATTTTTTGAAAGTGGGTATGTTCAGCGGCAGTGAATGGTTTCTGTTAATCATTGGAACGTTGGTTTCCTTTGTCGTTTCGCTGTTTGCGATCCGTATGTTGCTGAATTATATCCGCAAACATGACTTCAAGATTTTCGGTGTTTACCGCATTGTGCTTGGCTTAATTGTGTTGTTTTATTTTTCCTTTTTGGCCTAAGCAAGCCCAAGGCCTTTATCTTATATTTAAGAGCGATAATTAAGAAAAAACCGTTTTATGGCAATGAAGTGTATGGTATTCATTCCGATAAACGGTTTTTTTATTGGTTTTTGTAAATGCTATTTTATGATACTTAAGCCAAGCTTGCGCTTCACTTTCGCAACTTTTTTATATGCAATGCGCGCAGCCCTCTCATTACCGGCTTTTAAAATATCATCCACGCTTCCACTTGCGACAATGTCATGATATTTTGCTTGTAAATCAGTGAGGAAATCAGATACTACTTGCGCTACTTCCTGCTTCAATTCGCCATAGCCTTTGCCCTCATAGCGCTTAATGATACTGTCGATATCCTCATGGCTTAAGGCGGATAAAATGGTCAGAAGATTGGCAATGCCCGGCTGCTCTTCCACATCATAGCGGATAACGCCAAGACTGTCGGTGACAGCCGACAAGATTTTTTTGCGGGCAACCGCAGGCTCATCCAACAGATCAATGGTTGCCTTGGGATTATCTTCGGATTTGCTCATTTTCTTGGTTGGATTTTGTAAGGACATGATTTTGGCACCCACTTTTTCGACCAATGGCTGGGGTACCACAAAGGTATCGCTGTAACGATGATTGAAGCGTTCCGCCAGATCCCGTGCCAATTCCACATGCTGTTTCTGATCAATTCCAACCGGCACAAAATCAGGATCATACATGAGAATATCCGCAGCCATGAGAGAAGGGTAAGTGAATAAACCGGCCGTGATGCCTGTTTCCCCTTTCGCTGTTTTATCCTTATACTGGGTCATGCGCTGTAATTCGCCCATATAGGAGTGACAGGTTAATATCCATCCTAATTCTGCGTGTTGAGGCAAATCTGATTGCAAAAACAAGGTTGTCTTATTGGGGTCTAATCCTGCTGCCAAATACAGCGCAACCATGTCACGGCTGTTTTGGCGCAAAATCTTTGGATCAATGGGAATGGTGATCGCATGCATGTTCGCGACAAAGACAAACAACTCATATTCATCCTGATATGCAATAAACTGGCGAATCGCTCCGATGTAGTTCCCTAAGGTTAATCGGCCGGTCGGCTTAATGCCGCTTAACATTCGTTTCATAATGTATCCTCCTTCATCGCTCAGAAAAGAATAAAAAAACGCCCCGTGATCGGGACGTAACTTGACGTGGTGCCACCCAACTTTCTGCATAATGCAGCTCATTTTGATAACGGGAAACTCCCGCGACAATGGTCGAGGCTTTAAAGGCCCAATTCGCTATGATGTTCTGTGCATGATCTTTCAGCATTTGATCACGCTCTCTGTAAAGGAAGAATCATCATCCTACTTATCCTTTATCTGACGCCGATTCTTTTATATCATAATCGCTTTGCGATAAACATGCAATACTTTTTTATAAAAACTGATGTCTTTCCTTTTACAAGGTTATCTAAATGCGTTATAATACCTAAGGATGTAATCGTTATTGTCAAAGGTAATAAAAGACCTATACAAGGATTGTTCTAAGCGCATCCCCAACTATATATTTCTGATAATATACGTTGATAAAATAGATGAATATATAGGGTGTATTTCAGCCCGATACCACACAAGGAACGTTGAGGCAGCCATGGCGATTTGCCAATCCTAGCGTTTCGCTGCTACATAAGATTCATCATCTCATAAAAAACAGACAGTGAAAACTGATCCAAGATTGAAACAAGAATCAGGAGGGATGCAAATGATACTTCTCTATACATCGCCGGGATGTGCCAGTTGCCGCAAGGCAAAACAATGGCTGAAACAAAACGATATGCAGTTTGTGGAGAAAAATATTTTTACAACCCTGTTAAAGGAAAATGAAATTAAATATTTATTACAGCGCACGGATAATGGCACTGAGGATATTATTTCTACTCGCTCTAAGGCTTTTCAAGCATTGAACTGTACATTGGAGGATTTGTCCACATCACAGCTTGTGGATTTTATCCAGCACAATCCATCGGTGTTGAAACGACCGATCATCATCAATGAAAACAGTTTTATGGTTGGCTATGATGATGATGAAATCACTGCTTTTGTGCCTTCGCATCTGCGCGCACTCAGCGATCGCTCTTGTACAGCGAGTTGTCCTAATTATAATATATGTGGACGTTTGCGTAAGGAAGAAGTAGATTAAGGAGCAATGAGAAAGAACTTATTTCATTATTATATAGTGATGTTCTATGGTAATGTTTTGCGCTGATGCATTGCGTGTTTCCTCTCATGATAAATGAGTTGTATAAGGTATCTCCTTGTGTTTCCTTATGTACTGGAGGGATCATGTAATGCAAGGGAATGCACATAGTCGCTTAGCGTTGATTGGCAGCGAAGAAATGCTTTATTGTAATGCTTTGAAATAAGGTTAGATATGGGATCAATGGTGATCCTTTTTTTGTGGCAGATATTCACTTAACCATAGTTTCACTTAAAGTAAACGGTAAAAAAAGAAGGAGGAGAGAAAAGGGGAGAGAAAAAAAGATAAAAAAAGAAAAAAGTAGTTGACATAGAGAAAAGAATGGGGTAATATATACAAGCGCTCGCGAGAGTGCA
>JAAWON010000061.1 GCA_022799495.1 Erysipelotrichaceae bacterium
GCAAATACGGGAGGTGCACTGACCGGGGATACCAACAACCCATTACTCTATATGGGTATCGGATGCACATCACTTGGATTATTGTTCTTCTTATTGTACAAAAATAAGAAAGATACACACAATTAAAAAAATGTACCTATGTGTACATTTTTTTCTTACATTTCAGATTGTCTTAATCTTGTATTCGATATTTACTTACTTATGCATAAAAAAATGTCGATGGTAATAGGGTACTGCCAATTGGGTGGGGGAAGAAAGGCAGTATCCTTCATCGACAATACTATTGTATACGAAACATATGAAAATATCAACATATTTTACGCATTTTATGAAATAAATTTTAAATATATCATGATATAATGTAAAATATGAAATTAACAATATATTAAATAGATATTTAACAGCGATAAATATCCAACTCCCACAGGATTATGTTAAATTATGGAATTTACATGATTTGCTTGATGAACGCACAAAATAAGTATATAGTATACCATAGTCTTTGATGAGATCTAAGAATTGCATGAAGCAAATTTATCCTGCATATTGTAACATCACAGGCAAAAAAGCAGACAAGTTATCTGTTTGCTGGAACATGGCATACCACTACCTTCGTTCAACCCAATACAGGCATTGGTAAATGAAGTATATCATACATAATACCAAGGATGAAACTATACTATATAACTATATATAGGAAAGGAGACAGTTAATGAACCAAAAGAAGAAGCCGCTTTATTACTATTATTTTATTATCATGATTGTGATTATTGTGCTTAACAGTTTTTTATCCAGCTGGATGATGCATGGATCCTTACAGGAAGTTACGTACAATGAATTTCAAAATGCGCTGAATGAGAAACAGATTGATGAAGTAGAGGTAGAGGATGAGACGATCACCTATACGCTCAAGCAGGATGAAAAGAAGATAAATTATTATACCGGAAATATGCAGGATCCTGATTTAACGAGACAGTTAAGTGAAGCGGGTGCGAAATTCAATCGTGTATATCCGCAGGAGATGAATCCGTTTGTTTATTTGTTGCTGACATTTGCGCTGCCGGTGCTGTTATTTTGGGGACTGGGGAATTTATTGTTTAAGAAAGTCCAAAAACGGGTGGGCAATGATGGTATGACGTTTGGCGGTGGTGGATTTGGCAGTTTTGGGAAGGCAAATGCACAGGTATATGTTGAGGCCCAAAGCGGCAAGCGGTTTGCGGATGTGGCCGGCCAAGATGAAGCGAAGGAAGCCTTGTTGGAAATGGTGGATTTCTTAAAGAATCCAAAGAAATATGAGAAGATTGGAGCGCAGATGCCTAAGGGAGCACTTCTGGTTGGGCCTCCGGGAACCGGTAAGACATTGCTTGCCAAGGCAGTTGCCGGAGAAGCGAACGTGCCGTTTTTCTCAATTTCCGGATCGGAATTTGTGGAGATGTTTGTCGGGCGTGGTGCGGCACGTGTGCGTGATCTCTTTAAACAGGCGCGCGAGAAAGCACCTTGTATTGTGTTCATAGATGAAATTGATACCATCGGTAAAAAACGTGACGGTGGCGGATTCAGCGGCAATGATGAACGCGAACAGACGCTGAATCAGTTGTTGGCGGAGATGGATGGGTTTGATGGTTCTAAGGGTGTCGTCATTCTGGCTGCGACCAATCGCCCGGAATCACTGGATGCGGCATTACTGCGTCCGGGCCGCTTTGATCGCCGTATTCCGGTGGAACTGCCGGACTTGAATGGGCGTGAGGCGATTCTGCGTGTTCATGCAAAACATGTCAAAGTCGGTTCAAATATTGATTTCAATGCGGTTGCGCGGGCAACGGCCGGAGCGAGTGGGGCTGAATTAGCCAATATCGTAAATGAGGCAGCGCTGCTTGCGGTAAAGGATCAGCGCACCGTGGTGTCTCAGGCAGATTTTGATGAGGCGGTGGAAACCGTGATTGCCGGCTATCAGCGCAAAGGGGCAGTAATCTCAACCAGAGAAAAATTGATTGTGGCTTATCATGAAATCGGTCATGCGCTCGTTGCGGCCATGCAGAAAAATACCGCTCCGGTGCATAAGATTACGATCATTCCCCGTACTTCCGGCGCACTGGGTTATACCATGCAGGTGGAGGAACAGGAAAGCAACCTCATGAGTAAAGAGGAAGCATTTGAAAAAATCGTTACTTATTGCGGTGGTCGGGCAGCGGAGGAATTGATCTTCCATAGTATTACCAGCGGTGCAGCAAATGATATTGAACAAGCAACCAAGATTGCCCGTGCGATGATTACACGGCTCGGTATGAGCGAAGAATTTGGTATGGTTGCGTTGGAGACGGTAAACAACCAATATTTAGGACAGGATACCTCCTTGACTTGTTCCGCAGATACAGCCGCAAAGGTGGATGAGGCCGTGATGCGTATGATTAAGGAAGCACATGCGCAGGCAAGTGCCATTCTGGCGGAAAACAAAGATCGCCTACATGAACTGGCCAAGTATTTGTATGAGCAGGAAACAATAACCGGTGAGGAATTTATGGAAATCCTGAATGCCCCAAAAGAAGCATAAATCCAGGGCGTGATACTTAGCGAATGCAGGGAAATAGGATGCGGGGAAGATAGTTTGTGTAATGTCATTTCATAAAAAAACAAGGACATGTGAAAGCGTGTCCTTGTTTATGCAATTGCGATTAGTTTCGCTTGTGATCGGGCACGTTGGCGATGCGGGCACAGTGCTGACAAGTAAATTAGGAAGGATTTTCTGTTTGTGAATCCATGAAATAGGCGGCCGGAACATAGACTACATCACTGTTGGGATGATAATTTTCCGGTTGATGCACAATCGCATTGCGGGCATTGTTTAGTACGCCATCGCTTTGGAGTTTGTACCAAACGCTGCTTCCCATGACCTCCTGCCCCTCAATCGTCCCAAGCAGGATCATTGCGTAATCCTCTACATCCGGGGAATAATAGATGATTTTACTGTTTGTATCGCTTTGTGCATACATGGGGGTTTTTGCGCGCTGATGCAGGATAACCAATTCATAGCGATTTGCATCCTTTCCCCCTAGAATCGTATCCATGCGATCATAATATTGCGCGGCCTTTTCGCCCCAATATGGATCTGAGGCATAGTGCATGTTCATGCCGGTGCTTTTATCACCGAAATAACCACCCCGATAACGGCTTTGCGGATTGTTAAAACATTGCAAAGGAGTGGCATCTTCCTCACTTTGATCACAAGGATTCAAATATCCTTGATTCAAAAATAGCGAGGCATGAACGATGATTCCGGATTTCACATCCTGATAACCGTTGGCACTTTCATCCGGGGCAATATCATAGGCCGCATGCCCAAATAAATTATGCTTGGTTATCGCAATCTCACTTTTGCCTAAGCCACTCTCATTGATGGCCAATGCCAGCGCCATCATCGCATTCACACCATAACTGTTTTGCGCATCCACAAAGGAATAGCCTTCCTCATACAGTTCACTCTCATGTGCCTGTGCAGGATAAGCCGCAGGCTTGGCAGTAAATCCTAGATAATCACGAATGTACCAATTGATATCTTTAGAAACATAGGAAGATTTTGAGCGATGGCTCAGAAATTGAAAGTAGTTATAGTGTGGTGATGTGGGATTGAGGCTATGCGTATAGGTGTTACTGCGATAATCCTCGATCATGGCAGGATAAGAATCATAAAAGTAATGACCATCATAACTGTATAGGGGTCCATCGCCTAATTCCAATTCACTGATTCCTATTGCGATATTCAAGGCATAATCACTGCTTTTTAAGTCGGTTGTACCATAATGAATTAGGTGATTGCTTTCTTTGCGGTAATGATTGATGGATTGAACCATGTGTGGATCATCGACATTATAGATTTCAATTTCATTGAGATCCACCCAGCCCACAGCGCCGCTTTGTTTGAAGCGCACGCGGCTCATAGTGTCATCCGTTTCTAAGTAGGCCGCATCTGCGCCATAACAGCCATTTGTATAGCCGCGTTCTCCGTTTTCCAAGGTATAGGTAGTATTTTCCCCGCAGGTCTTAGTTTTGAAGTTAATGATTCCATAGCGGATTGCGACGATTCGATCATTTTCATCTAGGATGGCCGGATTATATTCTCCTTGGGCAATCAAGCGTTCCATTTCCCGTTTGGCGCTGCGAAAGCCGGTATAGTATTGTACAGTTTCATAGGATGCATCCCTTTGATAGATGACGAGTTGATAACGCTGTGGTTTGGAATGGAAACTGACAAGCAGGATGAAAAATATCGCAATTCCAATGGCTGACAGAATCGCTTCTTTTTGAAGTCTGCGGGCCCGTTTTGTATAGCGGGTTTTCTTTTTTTGTACGCGTTTTGTTTGGGCCATGTGCTCACCTCTATGTATCTTATTTTACATGAATTTATGTGGCATTGAAATGATAAAGTGTAATTTTTTGAAATGATTATATGTTTTAGGTGATGTGGAGAAGATGGTGAGGGGGAAGGTAAGGAGATGTGAGCGTGTGGGGGGATGAGTTAGGATCGTATTTATGATGTAGGTGGTGAGGAGGGAGTAAGGTTATGTGATTGTTTATTGTTTGTTTGGATGGGAGTGGTGAATTGACTGGATTCGTGGTGGTAAAGCGGAAAACATTCTTGCCAAATACGGGAGGATAGTGTATTCTATGGGTAGTTGAATGAGGGGGGATTCATCGGTGGGTAAGGAGGCAATTTTATGCCGTTAAAGCATGCGATTTTAGGTTTTTTAAATTATCAGGATATGAGTGGTTATGATATTGATCGATGGCTGGAAAAACCAATTGCGTTTTTTTGGCACGCGCAGACCTCACAGGTCTATAAGGAATTAAATGCGATGATGAAGAATCATTGGGTGGAAAGTCGGGTGGAAGTACAAAGTGGAAAACCGAATAAAAAAGTGTTTTCCATTACGGATGAGGGTAGAATTGAATTGGTGCGTTGGTTAGGAGATGCGGATTTGGGTGAGATTATGAAGTATAAGAATCCTTTGTTAATTAAGGTGTTTTTCTCCAGCAGTATTGATTTGGGTGCGACGATGCGGATGTTGGAGAAGTATATTGCGGAATGTAATGAGCGAATTGAAGCGATGAATGAGGATACGCGCAATATCCCTTCCTATGAGGAGGAGTTCAAAACGCAGGACGATGCTTTTTATTGGGGAATGACCATGACGTATGGGTTAATGCATTATCAAAATGAAATCAAGTGGGCGAATTGGTGCATTGATAAGTTGAAGGATCGCATTGATGATTAAGGGGATGGTGGGTTGTGCAGGAAAATGATGAGGAAAATGATAAAAAAGAGTTGAAAATAGCGCAGAGATATGCTATTATTATGGAGCGCTAAAAGGATGCCTCAATAGCTCAGTCGGTAGAGCATCCGGCTGTTAACCGGCAGGTCACAAGTTCGAGTCTTGTTTGAGGCGCCATTTTTCTAACATAAAGGAAAACGCCGTAAGCGCAGCGAAAATCCTTTATCATAACAGATTTTTTAATCGGTTCGCCGAAGAAAAGGGACACGTCCATGATACGGAGGTGTCTTTTTTCTATGGAAAAATATTTGAACCAATTGGAAGAACGCAGACAAGAATCAATCGTACAAGCAAAACTGAATTGTCATAAAGTATACCATTTGCATAAATATGGGGTGAAATCGTTGGATGATTGCCTTCTTCCTTATACTGCGTTCTCTGGTTATTGTTTCAGAAATCTATTTTATGATATGTTTTATATATAGAAAATAAGGGGTGATCATAGGATGAGGGGATCGGGTTAAAGTTTTGTGGAAGGATCTTCATTTTACGCTTGAAAAGTTTTAAGAACGCATAGATATTTTATCTTGGCAAGAACGCATGGCGTATGTTGAGGCACTCAAAAAATTGCTGATGTATTGTTGTAAGGTTATTGGTAGATAAATATAGTGAAGTTATAGGTGGATACACAGTTATGATTACAGTTATGATTACATCATCTTTAACAGTTCAGAAGAATAAAAGAAGGCAACCAACCTTTTATAAAAGGGGATACGGCTGTTTTCAATGATGTATGAAATATACGTATATTAGATTAGCATGCTGGATTATTTTTATGGGTATCATGTTTTACCTACGTTCATTGCGGAGGGTTAAACTTTATGGAAAGGGAACTAATATAGGGGATGACATGTTGCTGGTGAAAAAAGCATTAATGCTAGGAGAAAATTTGGCACATCATGATGAAAGGAAATAATCGTAAGGGAAGGGCACGCAAAGTGGCTCATTTCTTTTGGTGTAAATTTACAAATATTGTAAATTCGCAATATGAAATATGCTATAATAAAGGTGAATTCATATGGATGTGATAAGAGTTAGGCAGAGAGGAAGGCAATGTATGGAATTGACTAAGAAACAAATGAGAATGTATGGTTTATCTATTAGGACGAATCGATCTTATAATTTGGAGACGGCGAAGTCGGGCAAGTGGACACAAAGTTTATTTTGTGAGAGTATCTGTTCGGTTAATACATTGATTAGTATTGAAAAGGGGAAGGCAGGACGTTTTGAAGATACGTATGAAGGACTTGCGAAAAAACTCAATATGAGGGCGGAGTATGTGCCGGCGATGGATCGGAAGATTAGAACATATACGTTGAAGTTGTATGAAGCAGTGGAGTACTATAATATGGCAATGTTACAACGATATTGTGATAAAGCCTTACAGATGTTGCAGCCGTATGCACAATGTCTTTGGTATGGAGATTTGATTCGGGCTGTTCAGGCATTAGAAAATCATTATTTGAAGCAGCGCCTTGCTACAAGAGAAGAGCGAATCTTGTTATCGAAGATGATTGGCGAGTTTTCCAAGGAGTGGGATGAAATGCTAAAATCATTGGTATTTTGCTCGGCATTTCATGATTTGGACTGTAATGAATATGAATTGCGCTTTGAAGAATTTAAATTGGAGGAAAGTGAGTCGGCGTGTAATAAGGTGAATACAATGATGTTTTATGTAGCGAATGAATATACAAGTCGCTTACAAAAATTGTATGAAAATTTAGAACAGGAATGGGAACTTAGTAAAAACTACATACGGCTTATTGATATGTATAGTACTACATTGGTATACAACAGTTTTTATGACTTAACAGAAATTGATGAAGTGAAGGAAAAGGTAAAGCATATATTACTAGAAGGAAATGTGCCACTTTATAAAGAGGCCGAGTGTAATTATAATATGGGAATTGCATACTATAGATTAAAGCAATATGACAAAGCGATGGAAGCAATGACGAAAGCGGATAAGATAAGACCAGCGTTTATGTTTATTGCCCATATGCAAAGAATGCTAAATAAAAAAGTAAAAATTTATAAATATAGTAAAAAAGATTTGAAGATTTTTTCAAAGGATATACAGGAGATTTATGAATATTATGATAAAATAGGTAAGTCATCGGCAGTTGAATCGGAAACTCATTTAATGAGAAACATTTTGCCGATACTGAATCCAGCAGAAAAAATTATTATTGAATTAGTAAGGGAAGAGTTGGAACTATTAATAGAAGAAACAAAACATTATAAAGATTTACTAATCTTCAATAAAAGAATTAAGATGATTCAAACGGATAGTTCATTATCTGATGAATTTGACTTATTTGAAGAAGATGATTTGTATGCAGAGGCGGTCTAATTAGTTTTTTAATCTTGAGGTAGTTTGTAAAATACTGAGAAACCTTCAAAAGTAGTACGATAAAAAATATGAAATTGGAGGTTTTTCTAATGAACAAAAGAAAGAATAAATAAAAAACTTTTATATAATATGAGTTAAAGGATACCAATAATCTTTCTAGCATATTTTACCACATGATGAGTGAAACCATTCAAGAAATGGTTTTTCTGAAGAAAGTTTGAGGAGTGAATATGACAGCGTAACTTTCAAGATTCCTAGAGATCGTAAGGATGAATTTGAGCCACAGGCCGTTTAAAAATATCAGAAAGGATCTAGGATCAATCGAGCATCAAATCATCACATTACATGCCCAAGATATAAGTAAACAAGAGATTGAGAATTTCAACCGATAATTATAAAAAGAGATGAAAATCAAATCCAGTTATCTAAGTGATGATGCCTCATTAAAATCACTGTATTTGGCATCTTGGATATTACTTAGATTGGACGGGAAAGCCGTAGTACTGAATGAGCATCGCCAATCAGTGAATTATTTATTTCGAGGGGACGAGTGTTCAAGATGACCTAATCGTTTAGAATATAGAAAAAGGGTAGTGTAAAAAAGATTGTGTAAACCTTCAAAAGTAGTATGGTAGAATACATATGAAAATGGAGGTTTTTAAAATGAACAAAAGAAAAGAATTAGTAAAAGAGTTAATAAAAGAATTTGATTTAAAAGATGCCAATGATATATCCAGTATGTTTCGTGAATGAATGGGCGATACCATTCAAGAAATGTTAAACAGTGAATTAGATGAAGAATTGGGTTATGATAAATATGACCAATCTGGAAAAAAAACAGAGAATTCAAG
>JAAWON010000062.1 GCA_022799495.1 Erysipelotrichaceae bacterium
GTCAATGCATCCAAGCAGTGAAGATCTAAAGATGATGTTGTATCTGTTTAAACCGAAATATTACATTCCGGTGAAAGGTGAATATCGTCATTTGGTAATGAATGCTAATCTCGGTGTTTCCATGGGCTATTCTGCCGATCGAATCTTGATTTTGGATAACGGTCAGATTGCCGTATTTGAAAACAATGTATTAAAAAGTGCTTCTGAGCGTTTGACTTTGGAAGATACGCTGATTGATGGCAAGGAAAACTGGGATGTGACCGGTGTGGTGTTAAAGGATCGTGAGACTTTGAGTACAGATGGCGCAATGATCATCGGGGTCGGCGTGAATATGAAAACAAAGGAAATCATCAATGGACCGGATGTGCAAACAAGGGGACTGATTTATTTGCGGGATGCCGATTATATCGTGAAGGAAGTCGCCGCAATGATGGAAGAATGCATTGAGACAGCGGTAAAGGAAAAACGATATGATAATTTGACTTTGCGCAGCGAGGCACGTGATAAGATCACAAAGTATTTGATTAAACAAACAGGTAAGCGTCCAATGGTGCTGCCGGTTATTATTGAAATCAATATTGGGTAGGATAGAATTGGAGGGGTCTTATGGCCAAAAGCAAGACAAAGAAAAACAATGCGAAGAAACAGAAGGAAAATGAAATTCTGTTGTATGTCTATGCCCTGATCATGATTACGCTGTCTTTGATCGGTGGATTACAGATCGGGTTTGTCGGATCTTTACTGACGGGCTGCATTAAGTTTGTGTTTGGTAATCTGTATGGGATTGTTTATGGAATCATTATTTTGTTTGCGATTGCGCTTATGTTGAAGAAATCCATTCAAGAGATTCCTTTGAATTATACGGTGGCAGTGGTTGTATTACTTAGCGCATGGTTGATTGCGGCGTCACTGCCAAAAGATACTTCTTTGAAAGGCATGGGAGTGCTGAATGCCTATGTGAGCAACGCATCTGCCATATTTGTGGGAGAGATGGCAGCCGGTGGGGGATTGATTGGTGCATTGCTTGTCTCATTTTCTTCCTTTCTGTTTGATTACACAGGAACGTGGATTATCATTGTGGCATGCTTGTGCTTGGGGATCATCTTACTTGCCAGTGGTGCTTTTATGGAATGGATGCGCAGTACAAAGGAGCATATCAAGGAACCTTTAGCAAATGCGCATGCGGAAAGCAAGCGGCGCAAGGAAGCACGACGTGAGGAAAAACAACGTGCTAAAATGGCAGATATTCGGGTTGATGATGATGACATGGAAGAGGCCTCAACGGATACGCCTTTACTTGCGCAGATGAGCTTAGAGGAACGAGTGAAGAAAGGGCAGATTTCCTTTTTAGAGGCAGATGAAGTGGAGGAAGAACCGGAACTTGTAGAGGATACGTTGGACATTTTGAATGAGGGGATCAAAATGGAAGAAGAAATGCAGGAGTCAAGTTCTCTTTTGCAAATTCGTGCGGATGAAGAACGCAGCGAAGATCAGCGTATTATCAATGAGACGATCGGTAAAGAGGATACCTTTGTTTCAACTTTCCAAGAGGATTACAGCAACTATAAATTGCCGCGCTTGAGTTTGTTAAAAGATTCAGGTAAGCGAGGAAAATCTTTGAACAACATTAATGCGGCGAATGAAAGTGGCCGCCGTTTGATTGAGATATTGGATCAGTTTGGTGTGAAAGCTTCCTTGGTGGCAACCCATATCGGTCCGGCCGTCACAAAATTTGAGGTAAAACCAGATCTAGGGGTACGGGTAAATAAGATTAGCAATCTTCAATATGATATCAAGATGGCATTGGCAGCAAAGGATATTCGCATTGAGGCGCCGATTCCGGGTAAATCTGCTGTTGGAATCGAGATTCCTAATGTGGAAAAAACTGCGGTTGCCATGAAAGAATTGATGAAGGAAATCCCGGAGCGCTATGAAGATAAAAAACTGACATTTGCGCTTGGTAAGGATCTTATGGGAAATTGTGTCTACGGTGAATTGAATAAAATGCCGCATCTGTTAATTGCCGGTGCGACCGGCAGCGGTAAAAGTGTTTGTGTCAATACAATTATTACATCGTTGTTGATGCGCACGAAGCCTGATGAAGTGAAACTATTGTTAGTGGATCCTAAAAAGGTAGAGTTTACTCCATATCGCAGTATTCCACATTTATTGGGCCCTGTGATTACCGATGGTGAAGAAGCAAATCGCGCATTAAAGGTCGTTGTGAATATGATGGATCAACGATATGAGTTATTCTCGTTGGCGGGGGTTCGTAACATCGGTGGTTATAACACTTATATTGAATCACATCCTGAAGAAGGACTTAAAAAGCTGCCTTGGATTGTGGTGATCATTGATGAACTCGCTGATTTGATGCTGGTGGCTGCGAAAGAGGTTGAATCCAGTATCCAGCGCATTACTCAGTTGGCACGGGCAGCGGGGATCCATTTGATTGTCGCAACACAACGTCCTAGTGTCGATGTTATCACCGGTATCATCAAGGCAAATATTCCTTCCCGAATTGCCTTTGCGGTGTCTTCCGCAGTGGACTCGCGGACAATTTTGGATCAGGTGGGTGCGGAAAAACTGCTGGGATTTGGCGATATGCTCTATATTCCGGTTGGAGAACAAGTCGCAACTCGTGTCCAAGGTGCATTTGTCTCTGATGATGAAGTTGCGGCGATTGCTGAGTTTGTAAGTAAACAGGCAAAGCCCAAATACGATGATGCATTCTTGCGTTTAGAAGTGTTAGATGGCGGGATTGGGGCAACCACCTCTCAGAGCCACGATGACCCGTTGTATGAGGAAGTCAAAGAATTTGTAATCACTACACAAAAGGCGAGCACCTCATTGATTCAGCGTAAGTTTAGTATCGGCTATGCCCGAGCGGCACGCTTAATTGATGTGTTAGAGGAAAATGGCGTGATCGGTGCGGCGCGTGGTAGTAAACCGCGAGAGGTATACATAAAGAATAGTGAGGAGAACAGTGATGAGTGAAGTAAGCAAAATTCTTAAGGATCCTAAATTAACCTATGCTCAGCAAGTATTGGCACTGGCTCATTTGGCTGAGAATCAAGATGACACACTGGCATTGGAACCGGAGTTTGAACAGGCGCTCGCAGAGCGTACACTTTGTGATTTAGGTGAGGGCAGAGCACCGTATCGTCCTCGCTATATACTACCGGATTATACAAAATTGATGCGTGAGGGCTGTCAGTTTTTGGAGTTGACTCCACCGCAAGATATATGGGAAGCAACCAATACGCTGTTAATCTTCTATAAGCATGTCCCAAGCGTGACTTCCTTTCCGGTGTATTTAGGCAATTTTAGTGAACTGTTTGCGCCGTTTCATAAGGACAAAGAGGAAACCTACAAGGCATTAAAACTGTTTTTGCAGCACATTGATAAAACATTGACCGATTCTTTCGTTCATGCAAATATCGGACCTTGTGACAGCGAAGTAAACCGTATTATTTTGACTTTGACCAAAGAGATGCAGTTGGCAATTCCTAATATAACGCTGTTGTATGATCCAAATCAAACAAGTGATGAGTTTGCGCTTGCCTGCATAGACTGCATGCTTGCGACCAGCAAACCGTCCTTTGCCAATGATGTGATGTACCGCAAGGAAATGAGTGATTATGCGATTGCCAGTTGTTACAATGCTTTAAAGGTATGTGGTGGAGGATATACGTTGCCACGTATGCGTTTGTATAATGTTGCTTGTAAGGCTAATTCAGTAGCGGATTTCTTTGAGCGCGTGTTGCCTTATTATACGCAACTGCTGCTGCGCAATATGGATGAGCGTATTCGTTATATTGTGGAAGAAAGCAATTTCTTTACTTCAAACTTTTTGGTGACAGAGGGGTTTGTGAAACGGGAGAATTTCACCGGCATGTTCGGTATAGTTGGTTTGGCAGAGTGTGTCAATCATTTGTTGGGCATCCAAAACCCTGAGTGTGGATATGGTCATCACGAGGATGCCGCAAAACTGGGCACACGGGTGATGGATGCGATTGCGGAAATGGTAAATGCACATCATGGTTTATATTGTGAGGGTTGTGGTAATCGTTATGTACTGCACGCACAAGTGGGAATTGACAGTGATGGACGTGATAATTCGCCGGGTGCTCGCATTCCGATTGGGGCAGAACCGCAGTTGCCGGATCATATTCTATGGGAATGTAATTTTCATAAATATTTTGTCTCTGGTATTGGTGATATTTTCAAATTTGATGATACTTGGAATCATACGCAAGTGGCACTGCTTGATATTATCAAAGGTGCTTTTGCCTCTGGAATGCGCTATTTTACCGGCTATAATGCAGATAATGATGTGGTACGGGTGACTGGCTATCTGGTAAAGAAAAGTGAGATTGCAAGATTGGATCAAAATCAGGCAAGTTTAAATAATGTGACGGTATTTGGACAAGGGGCACGAAACAGCGGAAAGGCGTTGGATCGCAGGATTTATGATGAAAGCGCCCATCAATAAAATTATACCGTTTTCCAATGTAGATGGCCCGGGCAATCGCTGTGCCATCTTTTTTCAGTCTTGTCCTTTTGCTTGTCTGTATTGTCATAACCCTGAAACGATTCATCTATGTAACAATTGTGGAGCATGTGTTGCTTTATGTGAGGCTAAGGCACTGCGTATGGAGAATGGTGTAGTTATATGGGAGAAGGATCGCTGTGTGAATTGTGATAAATGTATTCATGTATGTGAGCGGCTTGCTTCACCCAAGATTTGCTATATGAGTGTGGATGCGCTGGTTCAAGAGGTGAAAAAGGTGAGTGCCTTTATTCGCGGAGTGACTGTGAGTGGGGGAGAGTGTATGAATCATGCGCCCTTTTTATGCGAATTGTTTCAAATTCTTAAAAATCAACTTGGGTTGCATCTTCTAATTGATTCCAACGGTGATTGTGATTTTGCCAAGGAGCAGCGCCTACTTGCATTGTGCGATGGGGTCATGCTGGATGTGAAGGCTGTTGATCAGACCTTTCATAAGCAGTTGTGCGGTAGGGAAAATGATAGGGTACTACGCAATTTGGATTATCTGTTAAAGCAGGGAAAACTGGCAGAAGTTCGCACTGTTTTATTACCGGGCTGTGATGGACAAAATCGTGCTACGATTGCATATGTGGCAAAGCATATTGGCAATCGCTGCCGTTATAAATTGATCGCCTATCGCCCATATGGAGTCAGAGAAGCGGGGTTGCAGGCATTCGGCAGGCAAGCACTCAATCAGCAGGAATTAAAAGAATATGAACGCTTTGCCTTTCAGCATGGATGTACACAGGTTACACTTGTGTAATAAGAATCAAGTGAAATATGGAAATAAAGTGAATCCCGTGGTTGAATGAATTGGTATGAACGCATCGAAATACATGGGATTTGTTTCTATATAAGCGATTTTCTTGTGTTCTATGGTATAATGATGATCGAACTGTTATACAGTGGAAAGTAAGCAGTATGTGTAGGGTATAGTATAAGATGAGTGTCTTTTTTTCATACTAATAGGAGAGGTGGTTTTGATATGGAAATCGCATCGGGTGTGTCATTACAAATTTTGAACAGCGATAAATTTAAGGATATTAGTATCAGTATTCGTTTTATGGCACCGCTCAATGAAACATGTGCGACAAGACGTAGTTTGTTGGCTATGATGATGATTGATCGCACGGAGGCTTATCCCAGCAAAAAGGCGATGAGTGATCATCAGGATATGTTATATGGAGTGAGTATTGGTGCTCAAACAGTTGGCTATGGACAAGCGCAGGTCTTGGAGATACGCTGTAAAACAATTGATCCTTGTTATGTGGAGGAGGTTGATTTTATTGCACAGGTGCTTGCCTTTGTGCACGAGATTATTTTTCATCCACTGCTGAATGAGGAGACACTGAATGAGGCAAAAACTGTATTACGCTCTAAATTGCAACGTGCAAAGGATGATCCGGCGCAATATGCGATGATTCGCGGATTGCAGCTGATTGGAAAAGGTACGCCTCTGGGTGTATCCTCATTGGGAGAAGCAGAGCAGTTGAATCAGATTTCCTTGGCTGATATTAAAGAAACGCATGAACAGTTGTTGCAGCAAAATCGTATTCATATCATTGTATGTGGCAATATTCAAGAACAAGCGATGCAAGAATTACTTGCGACTCATTTGCCCTTTAACAATCGTGGGGCAGATACAGCCACTCATTATTTGTTCCATAGTGTGCAAGGCTGCATGCATGAACAGGAACAGCGTGATATCAATCAATGCAGTATTTTTCTTCTCTGGGAGACGAATACCGGAATTTGTGATGCAGATTATTATGCATTGCGTCTTGCCAATGCGATGTTGGGGCAATATCCAACCTCTTTGCTGTTTCAAGAGGTAAGGGAAAAACACAGTTTATGTTATTCCATTTATTCCAACCTCATATCTTTTGACGGTGCATTGGGCATTACAACGGCTGTGGAACAAAAGGATATTGATCAGGCGCTTACTTTGATTCATGCCCAGTTCCAACGATTGCAGGAGGGTGATTTTGATGATCATCTGCTGCAAGTAAGTAAAACGATGACAATCAATTCTTTAAAGGCCGGCAAAGATGCAATGAACAGCATAATTGCGCAAGCCTATCAAAATGCTGTGCTGAATCAACAGATCAGTGTTGATGAGCGTATTGCGATGTTTATGCAGATCACACGTGCGGATATCGAACGTGTGATGCAGAAGTGTCGTCATTGTTTAGACTTTGTGGTAAGTGGGGAGGTGAGCGAATGAAGCAAATTGTGAACAAGCGTTACCAAGAGAGTTATGATGAAACCGTATTGGAGAACGGGTTACGCGTTATTCTTTGGCATAAGCCGCATTATGAGAAAAGTTTATTTATGATGGTAACTCCTTTTGGTGCTAAAGATTTAAGTCAATATGATGCACAGGGGAATATTGTGCATCATCCTAGTGGTATTGCGCATTTTTTGGAACATAAGATGTTTATGATGCAAGGGCAAGATGTGATGCGGATGTTTTCTGATATGGGCGCGAATGTCAATGCGTTTACCAGTTATCAGGAAACTGCTTATTATACTTCTACCAGTGGCGATCCTAAGCAGCCTTTGGAACTGTTATTGGATTTTGTGCAGGAATTGGATATTGATGATGCATCGGTAGAAAAGGAAAAAGGTATCATTACTTCTGAATTGCATATGTATCAGGAAATGAGTGATCAGCGTTTAATTATGGAGACCTATGCATCACTGTTTCAAACACATCCGCTGCGTTATGATATTGCCGGAGATGATGAAAGTATTCGCGCTACCACAAAAGAGCAGTTGTACCGCTGCTATGAGATGAATTATCATCCTTCCAATATGATCTTAATCTGTGTCAGTGCACATGACAGTGAACAACTGCTTGACATCATTCGCGCCAATCAGGCGAAAAAGCAGTTTCCGCCTGCACCTCAAATGAAACCGGTTGAAATTGAGGAACCACTTGCAGTGGCACGCAAGGAATATAATTTCGCGATGGATATCAGTGTACCAAAACTCTCGGTTGCTTATAAATTGAGCGGTATTCCTGAACCATATGAACGCTTGCGGATGGAGTGGATGGTTCGCTTTTTGCTAGATGCAAACTTCACTTCTTTGTATCCACAGTATCAGACATGGTTGGATAAGGGATGGATCAACGATTTTTGCGGCTGCGATATTGAAATTGGTGAGGATTATGGTTTATTGATGTTCTATGCAGAAACATCCCAACAAGCGCAATTCATTACATTATGCGAGGAATGCTATCAGCGGCTTACACAGGGGATGATAGAACCACAACTGATGGAACAATTAAAAAAGCGTTATTTTGCGCAAAGTGTTCGTGCTATGAATAGTTTTGATGATATTGCGATTTCTTTTGCCCGTAATTATTTTCATGGCGCTGATATGTTTCGTACCATTGATCTGTTAAAAGAACTGGATGAGCAGGTGGCTATACAAGCTGGCCGTTATTTAAGTAATCGTGAGCGGGCAATCGTTCGTCTTTTGCAAAAAAACAATGGGTGAACAAACTTGTGATAAATACAAAAAAAGTGTACATGCTGCACTTTTTTTGTGCTGTTTAAGGGTGTATATCACAGATTTGGCGGTTTGTGTCATTTCTATATATTGCGTATGATATGTCCGTACCTTGGGTACAGATAAGGAAAGGAGGTCAAACCCATGATTAACAACGTCGTATTGACAGGGAGGGTCGTAGAACTGCCGAAGATGCGGGAAACACCCACGGGGATTCGGTATGCCAATATTCTTTTAGAGATTATCCGTCCATTTAAGAATAGCAATGGTATCTATGACAGTGACAAGATTTCTGTGACGCTGTGGAAAGGAATTGCGGAGACTGCGAATGATGTATGTAAAATAGGGGATGTGCTTGGT
>JAAWON010000063.1 GCA_022799495.1 Erysipelotrichaceae bacterium
CAGTATAAATCCATAGAGATAAGACACCATAAATCCCAAAAGACTTCCGGCGTTTGGTTTCATACCGACAGATGCCATCAATTCCGGCATAACTTCCACAAAACTGTCTAGCATCTCCATCATCTGCGGGTCATACATATGAATAATAATGGAAACGTACATGGTGATAATAGCACCAAACAAAATAAACAGTTTTATGCTTCCTTTCATTTCACGCTTATATAATGCCATATTAATCATTATTATCACCACCATAGTAATTCATGAAAATTTCTTCCAGCCTTTGCTTTGTTGTAACAGTGACTTTATTTCCACTACATATACCACCAAAATCTTTGGCAAATGCTTTGGCAGTAGCTTCGCTTTCAAGTGTCACTGTGTAACTGCGGGTATGTCTTTCGTGTAATGTTTTCGCAAAATCAACAGCTACCATTTTACCTTCCCGAATCATACCGATACGATCACAAGTCCGTTCCACTTCCTCGAACATATGGCTTGACATCAAAATTGTTTTTCCGCGTTTTTTTTCTTCAGCGACTAAACTAACAAACCTGTTTTGCATCAACGGATCAAGTCCGCTCGTCGGTTCATCCAGAATCAAAATATCAGGATCGTGCATAAATGCTGCGACAATTCCAAGTTTTTGTTTCATTCCCTTGCTCATTTTTTTAATCTTACTTTTGGGATCTAATTCAAAACGTTCAAGTAATTCTTCCATACGGTTTCGTTTATCAATTTTTCGATATTCTGCAATAAAGTTCAAAAACGCCGTACCGGTCATATCGTCAAAAAAGTTGATCTCACCGGGAATGTACCCAAGCCTTGCCTGCACTTTATCTCTTTCATTCCAACAGTCCAAACCGTCAATGGTACATTTTCCTGATTTTGATTTTAAGAATCCCATTAAATGACGTATTGTTGTTGTTTTTCCTGCGCCATTAGGACCTAAAAAGCCAAACGCCTCTCCTTGCTTCACTTGAAACGATATATCAAATACGCCTTTCCCATCTCCATAATCACGTACCAGATGTTCTATTTTAATGACGCTCATAAATGCTCCTCCTTAGATGCAATTTACTTAAACATTTCAAGCCAATCTATAAGCAAACAGTCGGTTTCATCTAAGCATAACAGTGCTGATGATAATCTCTTGTTTATGGTCGTTTGCTTTTTTATCCTCCATGCGCATTTGCATTTAGTTTCTCTGAGCGTTCCTGCAAACACGCTATGTAGTTTTGTAAGTAGTCAAGAATGTGGCGCTCCGAAGGTATACCACATTGAATCGAGCCGCTTTCACTGAGATCGCGAAGAGTCGATGGCTTAATTTCCCCTTGTTTAAAAAACATCGTCAGCGCTTCTTGATGGATCCATGTCACCAGTTCATCATCCGAGCCAAAATAAGTGCTGAATGCGCCACTCGCAAAGCATTCATATAGGAAATAAGGTACATAATCATAGTAAGGTGCCATACCCCTTGCCTGCATTTGGCGATTGGGCAAGCGCATCACATTGGCACGCGTTTGTCCTAATTCAAACAAGGTGAGCAGTGCCAAGATTCGCTCATCATCTAAAGGAAATAATGTTTCAAAGTGCTCAGTGCCATATGCTTGACGCAGTGCCTTTAAAAACAAGTATTTCTGGTTGATATTGCCAAGTGAACGAAGTCCTGCATAACCATGTATGCTTTTCAGGGTGAAACGCAAAGGCAGCCATAAGGAAAAAATCGTATCTGCGTTAAGGTCACCATCCAGCAAAACACAGTCCAAATCATGCGCACTGCGAAACGCATCATGTACCTGCGGCTCACTCTTATAATCACTTTTCGGCATATGTTCCTGATACCAGATCCAACTGTCAATTTTGCGCAACAATGGCTCGTAACGCTCTTCCTTACTCATTTACACTCCCCTTGTGGGCGCATCGCTTGGATGTGCTGCCACTGCTTGCGATCCATCACATTCGTATGGCCGATGCGCTCCTCTTGTAACAACGGTACCGGCACTTGTTCACAGGTGTGATGATATTGAAATCCGAGTTTCTCCTGTACCCGCTTTGATCTTTCATTGCCCTCATAGTAACCACACCAAATGGCACGCATCTTCAAATCTTCAAAGCCATGGCGCAGAAGTTCCCTCGCTGCCTCACTCATCAACCCCCTTCCCCAAAACGGATGTCCTAGCCAATAACCAAGTTCACATTCATCTGCACGATCACTCATATCTGTATGACCTTGTAATTTCAATTCAATGCATCCAATGGCCTGCTCATCTGTTTTCAAACAAAGCGCATAACATTCCTTGCCATTAAATACATTGCGAATCACTTCACCACTCTCCTCGATGCTTTGATGCGGAGGCCAGCCGGCAATCAAACCCACCTTTGGATCCTTGGCATATTCATATAAATTCGCTGCGTCATCCTCGCGCCATGGGCGCAGAATCAATCGCTCTGTATACAAGTTCATCGCATTCCCTTCTTTCTAATAGATAAAAACACTCGTTCATTATATCACTAATGAGTGAATCATGTAACTAGAAAATAATAAGAACGATTAAGTGAGCATAAGCAACAAGCCCGCTTTTCATCACTTGACATTACAAATATAAGTTTATACAATTACCACAATCAATGGAGGAATCCCAATGAACGCTAAAACCATGTGGAATCAATTTATCCAAACCAAGTCAGTTGACAATGCCCACTATCAAGCATGGGCGTTTGGCGATGACAGTGATGCTTTGGCGCAACTGGTATGTGCCGGTATAAAAACAGCCACCGCCTCTGCCTTAGATGTGTATGAATATGAGCACGAACCTTTACCGCAATGTGGAGATTACAGTATGATTCTAAACAGCCAAGGGGAAGCACAATGTATCATTCAAACCACTGCGGTAAACATCGTTCCCTTTGCGCAGGTCAGTGCCCTTCACGCTTATAAAGAAGGCGAAAGGGATCGTTCTTTAGCAAGCTGGCGAACCATTCATGAAGCCTTTTTCACCAAAGAACTCAGCGCCATTCAGCGGACCTTTCATCCTGATATGATGGTGGTATGCGAAGAATTTCAAGTGGTATATCCATTAAAGTAAATCCCCAAATACTAACTTATCCGCAATCATTTGCCAATCAAGCAACCATTACTACCTAAGCCTTCCTTCCTCTCTTTCATCCTTACAACTTTGTAAGCAAACTGTTATTTACAGCCATGGCATCCTACTTTACTTCTCCCTTATAATATGGACACAAGGATGAATGGAGGATGCAAAATGAAAATCATACAGGAATATCGTTGTGAATTACTACTTGCCGCAATGATGGCAGTTATGTTTATGACCACAATCTTTCCCCAATTACTGCCCGAGGGATTTGATAAAGTGATTCTATTGGGGCTCTTGTTGATATTCATATTGGAGCGTCTTCATACCGCAGACCTTGTGTTAAAAAGCAAGCAACATACCTATGAGTAGGAGGAAAAAACATGGCAGCGATTTTACAAGTAGATCAAATTGAGAAGTATTATGGAAACAAAGGCAATCTAACAAAAGCGATTGATCGTATTTCATTTCAGGTGGATAAAGGCGAGTTCGTCGGCATCATGGGGCCCAGCGGCTCCGGCAAAACCACACTGTTGAACTGTGTTTCCACCATTGATCATGTCAGCAGTGGTCATATTACCATCAATGGTCGTGATATTACAAAACTGAAAAAGAATGCATTAAGCAAATTCAGAAGGGAACAGTTAGGCTTTATCTTTCAGGATTTCAATCTATTGGATACCTTGAGCGCCTATGAGAATATCGCATTGGCATTGACCATTCAGCGCATCAAGCCAAAGGAGATCCATGAGCGCATCTTACAGGTGGCTCAAACCTTGGATATTGTCGATGTATTGAAAAAGTATCCGTATCAGATGAGCGGCGGCCAAAAACAGCGGGTTGCCAGTGCGCGGGCATTGATCACCAATCCGGCCTTGATTCTGGCTGATGAGCCAACCGGTGCACTGGATTCCAAAGCCGCAAGAATGCTGCTGGATCGCATGGAACGGCTAAACGAGGAACATCATGCCACAATTATGATGGTTACACATGATGCCTTCACTGCTTCCTATGCGCATCGCATTCTGTTTATCAAAGACGGTAAGATTTTCAATGAGTTGATTCGTGGTAATGATACCCGTAAGGCTTTCTTCAATCAAATCATTGAAATCGTCACATTGTTAGGAGGCGACGCTTCCAATGTTCTGTAAGTTAGCCCTAAAAAATGTCAGAAAAAGTTTTAAGGACTATCTCATTTATTTCTTGACCTTGGCCTTTTCCGTTTGTCTGTTTTATTCGTTTAATTCTTTTCAAGCCCAACAGGCAGTGATGGAAATGAGCAGCGCACAGGCCGATATTATTGTGCTGGTTCAGGATTTAATGGGAATGTTATCGGTATTTGTGGCGATTGTGCTCGGTTTTCTGATCATTTATGCAAACAATTTCTTGATTAAACGACGCAAGCAGGAACTTGGCTTGTATATGTTGCTGGGGATGCCCAAGCGGCAAATCTCACGCGTACTCGTCTATGAAACAATGCTGGTCGGACTGATTTCCCTTGTGATGGGCATTGTCTTTGGTCTATTGGTATCACAACTCTTAACGGTGGTGACGGCCAATCTGTTTGAGGCAAAACTGAATTATCAATTTGTGTTCTCCATGGACGCAACGATTACAACCATAGTGGCATTCGCAGTGATCTTCTTCATCGTTATGGTATTCAATACATTATTATTGAACCGCTATAAACTGATTGATCTGTTAAGTGCGAGCAAAAAAAATGAAACGCTGAAAATCAAACATATGTTTGTGTCGATTCTCATATTTATCACAGCACTTGCGGTATTGGGGTATACGTATCATTTCGCCCTTTCTGAGGGAATCAATGCGCTGATGCGACTAGATATCATCGCTCCTTTGGGCATTTTGGGTACGGTATTGTTCTTTCTATCACTGGCCGGTTTCTTATTGCGCTTTGTCCAAAGCAGTCCATCCATTTATTTTCGCAAATTGAATTTGTTTGTGCTGCGCCAGATCAATGCCTCAATTAACAGTAACTTTATTTCCATGAGTGTGGTTTGTATTTTATTGCTGTTTTCCATCGGAGCACTCGCAACCGGTACCAACTTGAATCGTACCCTGAATCATACACTCCAGTTGGCGACTCCTTATGATTTCACGCTTACCACTTATCATGATGCGATGGAAAGTGACAGTCCCTCCATCCGTGAAATCCGCAAAGAATTGGATATTCCAAGTGATCAAATTGAGAGTGAACACTTTATTACAACCTATCGTTCAAAGGAATCACTCAGTGATTTTCTCGCTCACTGTCAAACAGATACCACGGATACTTTGGTAGAACAGATTTTAGATATGCAAAGCGATCTGCCGCAAGGTATGCCCTTCGAGGTACTATCCCTTTCTGATTTCAATCAGCTGCGTAAGACGCAGGGATTAGCGGAAATATCCTTAGCGGAAAATGAAGGTTATTTGTTTACCAGTGGGGATATCCTCTCCCAGTTCATTGATAGTATTTTGGATCAACATCCTACGATTGAAGTATATGGCCACTCAATTCACATTGGCAATGATACGTTCGATTTGTTAAATACGGGAACGACGTACAACACTTCCACGGTAATGTTTGCGGTTGTGGTCAACGATGATCTCATCCCTGAAGATGCTCTTTTGTATGATGTCAGTTGGAATGTGATGTTGGAGGATGGCATAGATCAACCGGCCTTTTCAGCCATGGTGGAAGAGCAATGGATGAAGTACCATGAGCAGCGCAGTTTAGAGGTGGAGGATTCCTCTTATATGTATCGCAGTGCCTCTGCGCAAGAGGTAAAGGAAAACAGTAAGGGATTGTCCGTTGTGATGACTTATATCGGCTTGTATCTTGGCTTGGTATTCCTGATGGCGAGTGCTTTAATCCTTGCCCTCCAGCAGTTATCACAAGCGATTGATAACAAACAGCGCTATCAAATCCTAAATAAAATCGGCGCCGAAGGAAAGATGCTGGCACATTCGCTTTTGTTACAGTTAAGCATTTACTTCTTTATGCCGCTGCTCTTGGCTGTGGTACACAGTATCGTCGGAATCCAAGTTGTCAATATGATTGTCCTTGCGTTTGGTAAAGGTGATATCTTCATGGCCTCGCTGATTACCGGCAGTATGATCCTAGTCATCTATGGTATATACTTCCTAATCACTTATTTGGGCTGTAAGAATATCATTGCGAAGTCATAAATAAGGAAAGTCATAGATAGTGAATACTATATAAAGATATAAGGAAATGATATAAGAATTTGCTATAAAGATATTATATAAGGAAAGTAAAAATCCGGTTTCGCCGGATTTTTTATCTTTTATGAAGTCATCGTTTTTCTCTGCTTGTAAAATAGGAAACATAGGATACTGAATGAACCAACTCCCAATCCCACATATAGTAGTGGGTTGCTGGTATCCCCGGTCAGTGCACCTCCGGTGTTTGCGCCCGGATAGTAACTGCCGGCTACCTGTTTTTCGCTCTCATCCGCAATGATTGCCACAATGCCTAGTTCTTCACTTTCATAGACGAGATAACCATCTTCCATGACTGCCTCAATAGGCTCATACGTACCATCTGCTTTTTGTCTGACTAAATGAGCGTTGATATAACTATCCTTGATTGGTATGCGAATTTTCAATGTTCCATCCGGCTGAATCTCTGTCCCATTTTCCAATAGTTTGATTTCAAATACTTGTTTTACCTCTTGTTGTTCTTGTATGAAATCAGCGGCCTGATTGATGAAATTCGATTTTTCATATGCGGTGACATCAATTACTTTTAATTCAAGATTGGGTGGAAATGGGGAACCATCCTCTTTCTCTATGATCACTCCATTGTCCTCTAGTTTTGTTTCATTCTCTATCTTCATCGTATCATAAGGGAACGGTGTCTCAGCATTATGTTCCGGTTTCCACTCATCTAAGTGAATGATATTTTTCGTAGGATTGCCATCCTCATCGGGATCAAGGTTGTAGTCCGGCTTTCCATCGCCATTACCGTCAATATTGACATCCGGTATCCAATCCCCATCGGTATCAATGTTCAAATCAGCGATACCATCTTCATCCAAATCCAAGTTCAAATCTGGACGTCCATCTCCATCCGTATCTATATTTAAGAGTGGCTCTGCCTTTTCAATGGAATCATAAGCGAAGTTTTGTACTTTATAATCATGATCCGGTTTCCATTGACTATGCATTGCCCCGATATTTACATTAGCCTTTCCATCATCATCCGTGTCAATATTGAAATCTGCCTTAAAGTCGCCATCTGTATCAATATTGATATCAGGTATACCGTCCTTGTCTAAGTCAATGTTAATTTCAGGTTTTGCATTGATGCCGCTAGAGAATTGGATATCACCTAGGGTGATACATTGGCTTGGTTTCCATTCCTTGAGGATCACAAGATTGAGGTCTGGTTTCCCATCCTTGTCTGTATCCATGTTTAAGTCCGGTTTCCCATCACCATTGATGTCGATATTATAATCAGGAATGCCATCGTCGTTCTTATCGCCATTGATCGTAATTGGATTGCCATCATCATCCTTTATCTCGATATTCACATCAGGACACCCATCATGATCCACATCCCAGAAATCCTTATTCCCATTGTCCAATACATTTAATAAGCCATCCTGAATCGTAAAGGTGTAATTCGGATAATTGTCATTCAACTGTTTCTGTGCGTTTCCCGCTGTAATCGGATAACTGCCAATCGGACT
>JAAWON010000010.1 GCA_022799495.1 Erysipelotrichaceae bacterium
AGCTCAAAATATTACGAATGAGGTGGAAATGATGAAAAAACTTACCGCATTATGCTTGATGAGCGCAACCCTGCTCACCCTTGGCGCATGTAAAGATGCCAGTGTGGATATCTCCAATGGCAGTGAGGTACTCTTTACCGTCGGCTCCACCAAGGTCACCAATGATGATATCTTTCGTCCGATTTTCACCGGTGGTGGCTTCAGTGAAGTTTCAGCACGCGTAAACAGTATTATTTATGAAAAAGAAGTGCCGGTTGACGACGCGATTACAGCCGCAGCCAAACAGCACCTTGCCGATGCAAAAAAGACAATGGGTGATAATTTCAGTGCCTATTTGACTCAGGCCGGTATAAAGGATGAAGATGAATACTACAATAAAGTCTCCCTGCCGAATGCACAAGCCAAGGCATTGACTAAGAAGTTTCTCAACGCAAATGCCGAGGAACAATTGACAACCTATAAACCCGTAAAAGTTCATATCGTAGCATGTACCAGTGAGGAGAATGCGAAAAATGCCCTTGCGGCAGCCCAGCAAGGTGAAAATATGGAATCTATCGCAACTCAATTCGGTAAAACCGATACGTACGACGGTAAGGAAATCATAGTGAATCAAGCAAGTGGTCTTCCCTCTGCTGTATGGGCAAAAATCTCTGTCATTACCGATAAAGAAGCCATGATCAATGAAGTGATTGTCGATAACATCACCAATTCTGAATCACCGGTTTATTATGTAGTTAAGGTAGTTAATACCAAGGCAATGGAAGAATTTCAGGAAGCCGCTATTGATTCCATTGTCGATAAATCCACAACAGCTCAAAAGGATGCAATGGTTTATTACCTGAAACAATATGATTTCAGAGTTTATGATATTGACATCTACAATGCCTATAAATCCAGCCAGCCGGATTATTTAGTGCAAGACAGCGATTAACAAACGATTAACAAAAGAAGCATATATGCATGTGTTCATGCTATATGCTTTTTCTTTGCAACCTTACTAGAAATCGTAGCGCTATTTCCCCTATCCGCATCCTTAAAACTGTGCTATAATGAAACCATCAATAATTGGAGGTAATTGGCATGTGTATATTCTGTTCTATCGCTGATGGTTCCATCCCAGCTCATAAAATCTATGAAGATGATCATATCGTGGCTTTTCTTGATATCGCCCAAGTGACTAAGGGGCATACCCTTGTGATTCCCAAGCGCCATTATGAGCATTTTCTCGCATGTGATAATGAACTGCTTTCCTACCTAATGCTTAAGGCACAGATCATTGGCAATCACATTATGAACAAAACCGGCGCAAAAGGAATGCATATCTTGAGCAATATCAATGAAGCTGCCGGTCAAAGTGTAGCGCATTTTCATGTACATTTGATTCCCCGCTATGATGCACAGGATGCGTGCCAAATTCATTTTGCACAAAGTGAACCACAAGACTTAGCAATTCTAGCAAAACAATTAGCAGTATAAAAAAACAGGAAACTGTTTTTTTAATTGCGAAAATGAGCTCGTAGTTCCTCGCATAAAGATAGCGGTAATCCACACACTTCCTCTAATAGTTCATCACGGTAAATACCGCTACCAAGCAATGCCACGAGTTCATAAGCACCTTCCCCCTTTAACATCAATCTTCCATTCCCCTGTGCCAACCACTTATGAAGGCGTTCACGATATAACAATAAGCCGACCAACAACCATAGATTTCTTTGTTTCTCCATGTTCATCCCTCTATACCTTATGCAGATAAGATGACAAAGTGATAAAAAAACGTCATGGAGATATGACGTCTATTCCATAATCATAAACTGATAACTTAAGCCATAACGATCATGCAGCCATTGAATCAATTCCGTCTGGCTTTGAAGTGTTAGCCCTGCCAATCCTTCCCCAAATACCGATTCATCTTTCATGATACGCCCTTGATTGATATCATCATAGGTCATCAAATAATAAATACCAACAGGTTCTTGTGTTTGCGTCGCTGTATCCTTACCATCAGCTAAAATGCCATTCGCATACAACACATAAACATCAACAATTTTATCCTTATTCGAGAGATCCAATGCCTTTAAGAAGATACGATATTTGCGATCACTCCCTATATAAGAACGCTCAGTTCCCGCTTGAAACTGCGTAAAATCCGTTTGCAAAATCATATCTTGATTCCGTTTAAGATATGCGTTCGCAGTCTCATCCAGCTTATTTAGAAAGTCAGCATCTATATCTCCCGGCTCCGCGAAGCGCTCAACCAACCCGCTGACCAAGATTTCTTTTGTCTCATTGATGACGCGTATATGATATTTAGCCGCAAGGCCCTCATCATACTTCGCGCGTATGGTGATTGACATTCCATTTTCTAAATGCTCATTGGGTGATACTTGATAGGTAATCGAATTCAAAAACTCTTGGGTTCGCTGGTTCAAATTATAATCGGCGTTCACTGCACTAACACTCGCAAAACCGCTTTCTCCTGTATAGGTAATTTGTGCATGCTTTGTCACATCAATCGTAATCGTGCGAAAAAAGAACAAGTAGCAAGTCAAAAACAAACTGGACATAATAAACAGGATACTACAAACAAACAACAATTTATTCTTTAATAATAGTCGTTCTGTCGTTTCCTTTGAATGTTCCATAATGATGCTCCTTTCCTTTTTTCTACTGATATGCTTTGTTTAGTGCATCTGCGACCATATCACTCACCAGATGCTTAAGTGGTTGATGATAACGGGCAAGCTCCTTTATCGCTGATGATGAGACAAAAGCATACTTCGCATCAGCAAATAATAATACGGTCTCAATATCTGCATCTATATAGGCATTGCACATCGCCTGATTTAATTCATATTCATAATCCTTTAGCTGCCTTACTCCACGAATCAACGCACAGGCATGCAGTTGCTTTGCCCGTGTCAATGTCAATCCATCATGCGCAAGCACTTCGATATTACCAACATCCTTTAAAGCATCCTGTGCCATAGATAGCCGTTGTGATGGATCAAATAGCATCGTTTTATTTTGATGCGTTGATACCAGCACATAAACTTTATCAAATAATTTAGCACTGCGTTTGGCAATGTCGATATGACCGATTGTTATCGGATCAAAAGTTCCGGGATAAACTGCGATTTTCATAACGCTCTCCTTGTATAATAAGTGATTTTCGTAATTCCATACAAACTTTCTTTCACTTGTACCAAATGTCCGCAGGATACAGGCAAATTATCCTCTTTTAAGCTTTCACACACAATGCTACCTCCATCTTTTAATAAGGCAAACTGCTCAACCTGTATTAAAATTGCCTCAATTATTTTTAAGCGGTAGGGTGGATCCACATAAATGAAATCAAAACAACACTGTTGCTCATGAAGATAGGAAAGTAACTTGCGATAATCGCAGCGATGAATATGACTTCGCTCCATTACCCCTAAAGCAGCCGCATTTGCCTTGATGACTGCAATAGCCTTTGGCTCAAGATCACCAAAGTAAACTTCATCCATGCCTCTTGACAAAGCCTCAAAGCCCATAGCGCCAGATCCGCCAAACAAATCAAGCATCACACCACCGTCAAAATAAGGCCCAATACGGGAATAAATCGCTCCCCTGATCTTGTCGCTGGTTGGGCGGGTAGAATTGCCGTCAAGCGTATGCAATTTCCTTGAGCCAAATGTTCCTGCCACAATTCGCATATTTTTTTCAACTCCTCATGTATAAAGTGTTATAAGCCGGGTAACATAATAGTGCATCCGATAAAAGGATGCACCCCCCAATCTTTGTTTCTCCTCTTCCCTTTCTGAAAGCACTTCGGACCACACCGGGGTGCTTTTCTTATTCTCCTTGTCGTCGTATTCTAGCTATGACTGCCTGTGATATACCAATAGCGCTCATAATCGACATGAGGGAAGATCCACCGCTGGAAATGAATAACAACGGTACACCGGTCAGTGGAATTAAGCCACCCACACCACCAACATTCAAGAAGAAATGCAAAAAGATATACATGCCGGTACCGATCAAGATAATCTTATAGCCCTCACTCTTTGTGCGATATGCATAATGAAAGAGGCGTTGCAAGATGATAACATAACCGATGATGATAATGGAAAGACCAAAAATACCTAATTCTTCAATTACAATCGCTAAAATAAAGTCATTATCCGCCTGTGTTAGAAAGCCAAACTTTTGTTGTGACTGACCGATCCCTCGCCCCAATAAACCGCCTGAAGCGATACCAACCAATCCCTGCACACTCTGATACCCATCTCCATAAGGATCCGCAAAGGGATTGACCGCATTCGCAAAACGCGTAACGACATGGGAAGGAACCGGCAGTTTGCCGATCAAATCAAGTCCCGGTGAAGTCATTAAAAATAGAAAAGCAACACTGCCAATGACCAACGCAATCTTAGCAATACGCTGCACTAAGCGCAAGTTTTTATGGGAAGGAATTAAAAAGGATATAAACGCAAGCATACCAATGACAAACAGCGTTCCTAAGTCCCTTTGCAAAACCACGAGTATGACAAATGCACAAAAATAGAAAAATGGTGTTTTTATGATGGTCCACCAATCAAAATTGCGTCGTCCCGCAACCTCCACATACACTGCGATCAATACCACCATGTAAACCTTGACAAATTCACTTGGCTGAATCGTAACAGAACCAAGACGGATCCACGCCCGAGAACCATTGACCCCCACAAATAAAAGCGTAGCGCTGCAGGCAGCCATTAACGCCCAGCCGACAACTCTACTTAACTTACGTGCTCGTACCATCGTAAAATTATTGGCTAGAAAGATCATAATCACATAAGAGGCAATCACAAACAGCGTTTGCTTGACAATCACCTTGGCCACAACCAATGTATCATTCTGCGATGTAGAACCTACACTCGTCGATAAAATCATCAAAGATCCAAACAAAATCAGAACCAAAGCGGACAAATGCAACCAAAAATCATATTTACGCGGCATTTTAGCCCGAAGTTTTAACTTTTGTCTCGCCATCGCTACTGATCCTTCCTTTCATTCATACTCCATTTAATGATACCATAATATAGCCCTGATTTTAAGCGAAAATTAAAAAAATCCTTTTCTTTCGGTCTCGAAACAGGTAAAATAATAGTATTATGGAAGGTGTGATACAATGCAAATCAAGCAAACAGATATCATTATGGACAATCATCCGCTCATTCGTCAAAAAAGCGAAAAAGTGCAATTGCCTTTACAAACAGAAGATCGCGATTTATTGATGGGTATGCTCCAGCATGTTCGTGATTCAATTGACCCCAAACTCTCACAGGAGCGCGGCTTACGCCCTGCTGTGGGGATATCAGCAGTACAACTCGGCATCTTAAAGCAATTAGTAGCGATTTCCATTGATTATGGCGAAGACGGCAAAACCGAATTTGCCCTAGTCAATCCCCGTATCATCTCACATAGCGCCCAGCATGCTTATTTAAAAAATGGAGAAGGCTGTCTTTCCGTTGATACAGAACATGAAGGACATGTATTCCGCTATGCCCGTGTCAAAGTAAAGGCCTATGATGCCTTGAGTGATCAAGAAATCATTATCACTGCCAAAGGCTATGAGGCGATTGTTCTCCAACATGAAATTGATCATTTAAGCGGTAAATTGTTTTATGATCGCATTGATACCAGCGATCCATGGAAAGAAGATCCACAGGCACTTGTGATTGAATAAACACCGTTATAAAGTTAATAAGAACTCAAAAAGGATGCGATTATCCTTTTTTTTCATACATACACTCCCCCATTCTCCTACTGCCATCTTCCCCATTACCATGCCAATCCTTGCCATATCTTCTACATTCCCCAAAATACAAGATAAGTCGACAAGCGTTTTCAAGATGTAAGCGCTCACCATGAAAAATTCTATGCATTTTCATCTAAAGCGCGTGTAATTTTTTGAAAATATGATATAATATGGGTCATGAATTGGTGCAGATGAAAGGAGTTATCAATGAACAATTATCGAAACCATGCGCCGAAAACAACACAAGGATATAGTAAAAACAATTATAATCGAATCGATGTCAAACATACTGATACCATGGTCTACGCATTAGGTGGACTAGGTGAAGTCGGCAAAAATATGTATTGCTTCGAGCATGAAAATGAAATTTTAATTGTGGATTCAGGTGTTCGTTTTCCAGAGGAAAATTTACTCGGCGTTGATTATGTTATTCCTGATTATACACATTTAGTAGAGAATAAAGGTAAAAGAAAAATTTTAGTAATCACCCATGGGCATGAGGATCATATCGGTGGGATTCCCTTTTTATTGAAAAGTGTGGCTATTTCTGATCTATATGCCCCACGCTTTGCAATTGCTTTAATCAATCGCAAATTAGAGGAACGCAAGCTGTTGAATACAGTCCGCATTCATGAGATCAATGCAACTTCCAGTATCAAAACGGAACATTTTACCTGCGGCTTTTTCAATACGGTGCATTCTATCCCTGACTCCCTCGGTATTTTAATCAATACACCCAATGGACGAGTGGTGCATACAGGTGATTTCAAGTTTGATTTAACACCCGTAGGAACAAATGCCGATTATCAGATTATGGCTTATATCGGACAAATTGGCGTAACGCTGTTGATGAGTGATTCTACCAATTCCGGCGTTGAAGATTTTTCTATTTCCGAGAAAAAGGTGGCCAATGAAATTTTGGACATTACCCGCAAAACAGAGGGACGCTTAATTGTAGCGACCTTTGCCTCCAATGTGCATCGTGTTGGTCAAATCTTAGAAGCGGCCGTTAAATGCGGTCGTAAAGTGATCATTTTCGGACGCAGTATGGAGAATGTCGTAACCATTGGCAGAAAGATTGGTACCATTAAAATTGGGGAACAGCATTTTCTCTCACCTGATCAACTCAACCGTTATCCTGCCAATAAAGTCTGTATCGTATGTACCGGCTCACAGGGCGAACCATTGGCAGCGTTATCTCGTATCGCAGCCGGCACGCATCGCTATATTAAATTGATTCCCGGAGATACTGTTGTGTTCTCATCCTCCCCGATTCCCGGCAATTCCGCCAGTATCAATCAAGTTGTCAACAAATTATTCCGCGCTGGGGCAAATGTATTGACTAAATCAGTGCTCACCAATTTGCATACTACCGGACATGCCTCGCAGGAGGAACAGAAATTGATGCTTCAGTTAATTAAGCCAAAGTATTTCATGCCGATCCACGGTGAATACAAAATGCTCAAGCAACACATGGAAACGGCAATGGAAACTGGATTGCCGCAGGAAAACATCTTTACTTGTGCGAATGGTGATGTGCTGATCATGCGTCAAAATAAAGTATTCCAATCTTCGATTCGCTTTCAAGCTGATGATATCTATGTAGATGGAAATGATATCAGCGGTGTTTCCACAGCGGTATTGAAGGATCGCAAAGTGCTGGCAGACAATGGATTGGTTGCGGTTATCGTCGCAATTGACTCCGGTGAAAATCGCATCTTGTGCAAACCCGTAATCGTATCTCGAGGATTTGTTTTTATCAAAGATTCTCAGGGTTTATTGAAAGAAGCAGAGATGTTGGTATACCATGCCCTGCAAAACAAAATGGCACAGCGTACAACTTTTTCTGAACTGAAAAATACAGTGCGCAGTACCTTAGAGCCATTCCTCTATCATAAGACGCACCGCAATCCGATTGTGATTCCGGTAATTCTAAATTCCAAGAAGGCAATGGTTCAGATGCAGTCGATCAAAGCCGCTCGTAGTGCAACGCTAAAAGAGGCAAAAGCAGCCCAGCAAAAACGCAATGCACAACGTCGCAAAAATAAAGAAACAAGCAATGAATGAATGGGAGGAAAACGGATATAATTCCTCCTTTCTTTTATTATTTTTCATATCGCTTATTTCTTTTTCATTTCTCTTTTGAGTCAGTTTATGATAAAATTAAACAGAATGTAAGGTGGTGATGGATAATGAAGCGTATGTTAAAAACAGTAACCGGCTTACTGATCTTTGCGCTAATTGCGGCAGTGGTATTCTTTTATTCCATTTTTGTATCCGTCGAGCGACTAACTGTTGATTACAATACCATCACTTCTTCAAAAATCCCCTTAGCCATGGAGGATGTCAAAATCGCCTTTATCAGTGATCTTCAATATAACCGTTTTATGGATAAAGAGCGCTTAAGTGCTATGGTCAAAACCATCAATGAAGTTAAGCCCGATATTGTAATCTTTGGTGGTGATATTTTTGATCTCCCCCTCACCTATGTGCCCAATGATGCGACCAAGCAGGAAGTTTCGCAGTTATTAAAGCAAATTGAAGCGCCGCTTGGAAAATTCGCCGTGCTGGGGGAACAGGATAATGTAGATGAGGGCGTTCGTTCCATGGTTGTAGATGCGCTGATGGACAGTGATTTTGAATTATTAAATAATACGGCGAAGCGACTGCGCAATGGTACGGATGATTCCATTACTCTCATTGGTGTGGATAGTTTAATCAACGGTACACCAGATTTCAATCTTGCCTTTGCAAATGCTCCAGAAGAACAATTTCGCATTTTAGTAACCCATTGCCCAGATCTTGTGCAAGCAGAAGGATTCGCAAGTAATCGGGTTGATCTTATGTTAGCGGGACATTCTCATGCGGCGCAAATTTATATTCCCTTGATTGGCTCATTATCCAGTGATGAGGGGGCAACGCTGTATAATCATGGTAAGCATCGCATCGACCATATGATTTTACATATTACCAATGGCATGGGAACAACAACTATGGATATGCGTCTGTTTTCCCCACCACAAATGATTGTTTATCGTTTAAAACATGAACAGGGCACTTCTTCCTCCTCATCCCCAGATACACCAATCAATGAACAGGAACAACAGGAAAATACAGATCCCAATATCGAACAGGAAGCGGATTCACAAACATGAACCCGCTTTTTTCATAGATTTCTATTTTTTTGTTCTTTTATTAACTTTGACATATTAAAATGCACCGCCTTCATTTGTATCCAATTTGGGGTGCATTTCATTCAGTCGCATATTATTATTCTATTTATGCACGTAATTGAGCATGAAGTTCATTTTCCAAAGCTGACAAGATTGCTTCACGCAATGTGCTGATTTCCTGCTCACTCAGTGTATGTGTAGTGGAGCGAAATGTGATGGACAATGCGATTGATTGATAGCCTTGTTCTACATGTGCTCCGCGATATACATCAAATACTTCAATTTGTTCAATCACCTGTTCTTTACCCAGTTTGCCATGCTTCTCAATACAAGAAACGATCGCTCCTACCGGCAGTTGTTCATCCACCACAAAGGCAAGATCCTGATTCACACTTGGATATTTGCTTGTCGCCGCAAATTTTACTTTTGCGGCCTTATTATGAAGCAATACCTCCAAATTCAATTCAGCCATGACAACCTCATCACTAACCCCATAACGCTTTGCCATTTGCGGATGAATCGTTCCAAATATACCTGCAAGTTCTTTGCCAAGATACAGACATGCCGATTGATAAGGATGGAAGGCCTTAGTATCCAATGTGTTCTCCTTGATTTGAATCCGTTTTCCTTCAAAACCAAGCCGCGCCAACAATGCCTCCAATATACCTTTCAAAGAATAGAAATCATCCTTGATTTCAATTTTTTGCCACCGACTTTTCTGCAAGAAGCCACTTGCCGCAATAGCCAGACGCTCTTCCATATGCCCCTTTGCATAAACACTGGATAGTTCAAAGAACGCGACATCTTTCATTGCACGATTTTGATTATACGCTACACTTCCCAATAAGGATGGTAAGATCGAAGTGCGAATCATACTGCGTTCCTCACTCATTGGCGCAGCCAACGCAATCGGCTCTAAAAGCGGCATAATCGCATCGCCCAATAAATCCTGACTGATCAAGGTATAAGTAATTGCTTCCTGATAACCGCTATAACGCAGACAGTCACGAACTCGCCGCCGCATTTGTTGCCGCTGATCCAATGTTCCCATTGTCGCAGGCATAGTAGGCAGAGTAGAAGCCAAACGATCATAGCCTAAAATACGAATCACTTCTTCCGCAATATCTGCTTCAATGCGTAAGTCCTGACGATAACTTGGAATCTGTAATTCAATTTCATTATCACTTTGAACCGGTTGTAAATGCAGACGCTCACAGACATCCATCACCTCTGTCATCGTAAAATCAGTTCCCAATAAGTGATTGATGCCATCTAAAGTAACTTTCATGGAATATGGTACATAATTTGCATCCCCATACACAACGGTTTCCTCTAAATCGGCAGCCTGTGCGTATTCACACAGTAAAGCAACCGCACGATCCATTGCCTTATAGGTTGCCATTGGCTCGATGCCTCTTTGATAACGTATACTTGCATCGGTATTCAAATTCAAACGACGCGCAGTATTACGAATAGAAACATGATCAAATATCGCCGCTTCCAATACAATGGCAGTGGTATTCATTTCAATCTTAGAATCATTGCCCCCCATGATTCCGGCAATTCCAATTGGTTTGCCCTGATTGGTAATCATGATATCATCTTCACGGATCTCATACTCCACGCCATCTAATGCTGTATAGACACCGTTCAAATGATCCTTTACCGTTATTTCCATTGAAGGCAACGCATCTTTATCATAGAAATGCATTGGTTGACCGGTTTCCAACATAACAATATTTGAGATATCTACAACGTTATTGATTGATTTCACACCTGCCGCTGCCAATCGTTCTTGCATCCATTTCGGACTTTCCTGCACAACCACATGATGAATTACCTTTCCCATAAATAATGGACATTTTGCTGTTTCACTGGTAAGGCGCAAGCTTGCCGAACGATGATATTGCTTCGCTGCTCCCTCACAATCGGGCAAGTGCACCGGCCGATTCAAGATCGCTCCCACCTCTAAGGCCATAGCCCATGCGGCCATACAATCACTACGATTTGGAGTAAGTCCAACATCCAGAATTTCATCGTCTAAACCTAAATACCCAAGCGGATCCTCATGCCCCACCGGCGCATCCTGTGCCAATACTTCGATACCGTTTTTACTTTCTTCACTTAATGAATGCGGATCCACTCCCAATTCCAATAAAGAACAGATCATGCCATTGGATGCTTCGCCGCGAATAACACCTGCTTTTATCTCACCACCCGGCAACTGTGCGCCTACTTGAGCAACGATCACTTTCTGACCAGCCGCCACATTTGGAGCACCGCAGACAATTTGTTCCACACGTTGGCCTAAATTCACTTGACAGACATGCAAATGATCACTATTGGGATGATCCACACAATCAATGACCTCACCGATGATCAACTTCGTACCCTGACTACGCAAATGGATTCCTTCCACTTCTAATCCCGCATCGGTTATTTTCGTTGCGATGGTTTGCATATCCAAATCGCTGATATCCATATATTGACTAAGCCATTTTCTGCTAATTAACATAACTCGACCTCCTATTCAAAGCGCTTGAACGTCTTTAAGAAACGCAGATCGTTCGTATAGAAAGCGCGAATATCATCAATGCCATACTTTAACATCGCAATGCGCTCAATTCCAACACCAAACGCAAACCCACTGCACTGCTTTGGATCAAAGCCTGCCATACGCAAAACATTGGGATGCACCATGCCGGCACCCAAGATCTCAATCCAACCCGTGCCCTTGCAAACTGAGCAGCCTTTGCCACCACAGATATGGCAAGACACATCCACCTCGACACTAGGCTCTGTAAATTGGAAATAACTGGGGCGAAAACGAATGACCCGTTCTTCACCAAACATCTTTTTAGCCAGAAACAACAAGGTTCCCTTTAAATCGGACAAACGGATGTCATGACCAACCACAAGCCCTTCACACTGCATGAACTGATGGGAATGGGTCGCATCATCGTCATCGCGGCGATATACTTTACCCGGGCAAATTACCTTTATAATCTCTTTTCCCTCTTTATGATACTGCTCCAACTGACGCATTTGAACCGCCGTAGTATGTGTGCGCAATAACTCCTCTACATTGATAAAAAAGGTATCTTGCATATCTCGCGCCGGATGATCTTTGGGAATATTCGCCCGCTCAAAGTTATACAGATCACACTCTACCTCCGGTCCCTCCGCAACACAATAACCCAAAGAGACAAAAACATCTTCCAATTCCTGTTGTACCAACATGAGCGGATGCAAATTACCGATCTGCGGTTGATAACCAGACAGCGTGATATCCAATCTTTCCTGCTTTAAACGCGCTGCTATTTCCTGTTCTTCCAAAACACTGCGGCGCTCCTCCAACAATGTGGAAAGCTCCTGTTTCACTTCATTCACTAAAGCTCCCAATTCCGCACGCTCTTCTTTGGCCAACTCCTTCATTGATTTCATTATCTCTTGAATCGGTCCTTTTTTGCCAAGATAGAGAACACGCAACTGATTCAATTCCGCATTGTTATGGCAATCCTTAATTGCTTGAACAGCCGTTTCCTTCCATTCATTTAAATTCTTCATACGCAACTTCCTTTCCTTCTAACGGGACGGATGATACAAAAAAAGTGCCGTCTGTACAGGAACGCATCACTGCGCGGTACCATCCTGTTTTGTCTGACGACACACTTAATTGCAAATCATGGATAACCGCCATGTACGGGAGATGATTGGTCTCACTCCCGGGTGAAATTCCGCACGGCCTTTTTCAAGATGACTTTCAGTCCATGATCATCTTTCCCTAACAAAAAGCAATCCGAGCGTACTGATCCCGTTCTTCGTTTTACAGGTGTTAGTATACACGAAACCAATGTAAATTACAATCCCCTTCCTCAATAAATTATACAGTAGCGATACCAATCAAGCAAATGCTCACTATACAGAAATGCTGTGATCATGCCAAATGCCAAAAAAGGCGCAAAAGGAATCTTAGTATCATGCGTCGCTCGCTGTTTCATAAGCAGAAACAATGCGTATACACCACCGGATAAAAGCGCCAAAACAAGCGCCATCCATATCCTTTCAGATAACCAAAAACCACCCAATGCAACGAGTTTGATATCTCCCCTACCAAAGCAGTCCCCCACCAGCATGCGTAAGCCTCGCATCAACAAAACCGGTAGTATCATATGAAAGAAGCGCTGGATCAATAACCAATCCTGATTCAGAAGGATATAAAATACAATCCAAATCCCCATTACCACCAGCATTCCATCATAAATATACATCGTTTCCCAATCAATCAAGGCAATCGCAACCAATCCAAATAGAATGCATGCCGCGATCAAGCCAATCCAAACACCATCCTGTAAAACACATGCCAATGTTATCCACCCTCCTGCTAATTCCATCCAAACATAACGCAAAGAAATTGGTTGATGACATATGCGACAACGACCACGCATCAACACCCAACTCACCAAAGGGATGAGTTCAAACCATGCGAGTGGGTGAGCACAATGTGGACAAACACTACGACTCCATACAAAATCCATATGCCTTACCATGCGCCAAGCAAGCGCATTGACAAAACTACCCATGCAACATCCCAGTCCAAAACAAACCAAAAGTTGAACCTCCATTTTATCAAGTTCCTTTCTACATGGAACCCTTTGTTCAACTTCCGCAACCAACGATTAACATACACTTCGTTGCGCACTTTCATTCGCACCATTAAAATAATCCCGACCTAAAGCATAAACGCATCTTCTCGATAAGATAACCTTTTTTATACGTTCAATTATGCGCTTCTTTTATTTCTGCCATCCCTTGCACATAAATTCATACATGCAAATCCCCGCAGCCACTGCAACATTCAGCGATTCAAACCCCTGCATCTCAATGCGCACTGTATCATCACAATTTGCCAATACAGCATCACTCACGCCATTCCCCTCATTACCAAAAACAATGGCATGCTTATTGGCCGGTTTTACAATAGAAAGATCCTGTGCCTGACGCAGGGCAGTCGCATATAAAGTAAAACCTTGTCGCTTTAATTCCACAAGTGAATCATTCAAATTCCTTCGCCATATCGGAAGGTGAAATATAGCGCCTTGGGTCGAGCGTATCACCTTATCATTGTAGACATCTGCACAGCGTGGTGATAAAACAATGCCTTCATAGCCAAAGGAAAGGGCAGTACGAATTATGGTGCCTAAATTACCGGGATCCTGTACATCATCCAATAGAATGAGCCGAGATAACGCTTGAGTAGGAAACGCAGGCATATCACAAACACCGATCACATCTTCTTTGGAAGAAAGCAGCGATAGTTTTTGCATAATCGCATCGCTAACTTCGTATTGTTCCATCATAGAAGCGAAAGCAAATTCCTTTGTCCCTTTGCGAACAATGATCGCACGCAAACACCCCGCTGCATCCGCCTCCTGCACCAAATGATGTCCCTCCACCAAAAATTGTCCCATTTGATCCCGATGCTTTTTTTCTCGCAATCTCATCCATGCCTTCACCTTAGCATTGCTTAATGATGTAATTTCCATTCTGCCACTCCTTCCCCTTATCCTGTCATATAAATAATTCAAATCTAATCAACTATCTCTTCATGGATCATCCATTTTATTTTGATGCTATGATCTCTTTCTTCCTACTCAATCACTATTTATCAACCACAACCAATGCACACAAATTACGAATCATATAACTGCCAAAGCATCCGTTACAAGCAACACAGATACATATGTGAAAAAGACAGGAGCCATTTTTCCTGTCTTATGCATTTACCTCACCGGTTTCCTCATTGATTGAAAGCGCGGTTGGATTTGGATGCATTTTCTGTTTCAATTTTTCGCCAACTTCCGCAAGCAACTCCGCGTTACCTTTCAAATACTGCTTGGCAGCCTCTTTTCCCTGGCCGATCTTATTTCCCTCATAGGAGAACCAAGCACCGCTCTTTTGAATGATATCGTGATCAACGCAAAGATCCAAAACCTCCGCTACATAGGAGATTCCCTCACCATACATAATCTCTACCTGAGCGCTACGAAATGGCGGCGCAACCTTGTTTTTTACAATCTTTACATTAACCTTATTTCCGATGATCTCCGTGCCATTTTTAATGGCCTCGCTGCGCCGGATTTCTACTCTGACGGAAGCATAGAATTTCAATGCGCGACCGCCCGGAGTCGTCTCGGGATTTCCAAACATTACACCAATCTTTTCACGCAACTGATTGATGAAAATAGCTGTACATTCGCTACGGTTCATAACTCCGCTCAGTTTGCGCATTGCCTTTGACATCAGGCGAGCCTGTAAGCCGACCTGTGAATCACCAATCTCACCGTCCAACTCTGCCTGTGGGACCAAGGCCGCAACACTGTCCACCACAACTAAATCAATCGCACCGCTTTTAATTAGCATCTCGGTAATCTCCAATGCCTGCTCACCACTATCCGGTTGTGATAAAATCAACTCATTTGTATCCACGCCCAAATGCTTCGCATAGATTGGATCAATCGCATTCTCCGCATCAATAAATGCGGCCCGACCGCCTTTTTTCTGTACTTCGGCAATCGCATGCAAAGCAAGCGTCGTCTTACCGCTGGATTCCGGTCCGTAAATCTCTATAATTCTGCCCTTAGGAAAGCCACCAATACCAAGTGCCTCATCAATCTTAATAGAACCGGAGGAGATCGCATCCACATCCACCGATGCGCGATCGCCCAATTTCATAATCGCACCTTTGCCGTATTGCTTCTCAATTTCCTTTAATGCCTTATCCAAGGCTTCATCTCTAACATCTGCCTTTTTATCAACCGTTTTTTTTAGTTTCTTTTCTGTTTCCACTTATAGATCACCTTTTTCCTTCCATAGTGATTTGATTTCTTCACACATTCTCGCCACAGCCTGTGTACGCACTTCATTGCGTGTACCACTTAACTGTAAGTGATACGTTTTGATTCCCTGAGCATAAGCAATTGCACAATATACACAACCAGCCGGCTTCCCCTCCATTGTATCCGGTCCAGCATTCCCGCTAAACGACACGCATAAATCGCAGTCCAGCAATTTCCGCGCGTGCTGTGCCATCGCCGCTGCACAAGGAGCACTTATTACTCCATAGGTATCAATCAAACTTTGACTTACACCAACAACATGGACTTTCACCTCACTGTGATAAGCAACGATACCACCCTTTAATACAGCCGAGGCACCGCTGATGCTTGCCAACATCGAAGTAAACAATCCTGCTGTCAAGCTTTCACAGCTACCGATCGTTAAACCCTTTTCTTTCAATAAGCGAAACAGTTCCTCCATCGCTACATCGTCTCCATGATTACATCTTTCAACTGCATGAAGTAGGAAACCCCGCTTATCACGGAAACACACATCGAAAACCACAACAACAGTTCGCCCATTGGAAAACGCCATAATTCAAATGGCAAATTGTTTAGCAGAATTACGATGATAGTGATCATCTGAGCCACTGTTTTTACCTTTCCCATAAAACCCGCTGCCACGACGATTCCCTTTTCTGAGGCATTCATACGCATTCCGTCCACCATCGTATCACGCCAGATCATCACCATGACAGGCACTACTGCGGCCGCACCGCTTGCCGCAAACAGTACAAACATCGTATTGACCAGCAGTTTATCCGCTATTGGATCCAAAAACTTTCCAAATGAGGTAATCAACTGGTATTTCCTTGCGATAAATCCATCCAAAAAATCAGTAAAGGATGCGATCGCAAACAGAATCAATACGATGATATTGGTCACGCGCAGGGTCACAAAGCCGAAATCCAACTCCATCACCGCAATACCGAACTGCGCATATGGGAACAAATAAATCAATGCGATCAAAGGAACCAAACATATCCGAAATAACGACAGACGATTGGGTAAATTTATGTTCATAACTACTGTTCACCTTTCACTACAAACGAAACGATTGCCGATCCCTGCTTATTCACCAGAGCCGCAGGCAGTTCCAACTGCTTTCCGTTCACTTTAACGCTGTTATTCTGCATATAACCAAAAGCCAATACGATTTTTTTATCCACTGTCGCCTTTTCTCGCACATGCAAAACTGTCTTATATTTATAAATCTGTTTTGGCGGATTGCTTAACTCCGCATCATTTACCAAAGCACGGAAACTGGAATCACAGCCAAAGGTGATCTCAAAATCCAATTCCTCCTCTGCCTTGGCATGTTCAATCGTGTAGATGACCTGTGAACTATCCTCACTTGTTTTGGTAATGGTCATCTCCTTTTCCTCCACCGGCGGTTCCACCACCACAGGAGGAGGCGTACTTTCCTCAGGATCTTTCGTATGCGTTGGTGCTACCGCAACCGGAGGCTTATTCTCGCTGATATCATCCTTCGGCTTTTGACTGCCCTGAAACCACATAACGAAAGCAAATATCAAACCAATCAAAATAACGATGATAATTGCCAAAAACGACAACAAGGAAAAATCAATTCGACGATATTTCCGTTTCTTGCGCCGTTTTGCTTTCTTTGCCTTAGACGCATCCGGCTGTTTCATCTTTTCATTGGTTTTCTGAACCCCTTTTTCAATCTGCGCATGTTCAATCAAAGCCTCAGTGCTAAAAGAAGTCGTATAATCCTCAATCGAATCGTGCAATTCCTCTTTCATCGGCTCAAAATCAATTCCCAAAGCATCGCAATAGGCACGTAAAAAGAAGCGAAGATAAGAAAGATCATCCTTAAAATAAGAGATATCCCCCTCTTCTATCGCTTTGATATGCTTAATCGTTAAGCGGGTTTTCAGACTGATTTCTTCAATCGTCATCCCCTTTTCCAAACGTTTTTGTTTCAATATGCTTCCGATCTTATCCATATTGCGACACCTCAAATCCAACATTGTATGTGTGTATCATTCTTCTTATGTATCATGTCCGAAACATTTCTATATTATTATAACAAGCATTTCCACCAATGTAAACCTTAAAAGCCATTTTCCCAAGGCGAAAAGACGTAAAAAAACAGGAGATTTTACTCCTGTCCACACATTACATAAGGTAAGCCATGTTCTGTTCCCGCGCTTGCGGGCGCAGCCATTTATCTATCTGCTTTCGCAAGATCCCAAAGGCCATTTCCTTTTCTTTCATCGCCTCTGAGTTCCCCTACCAAATTTGGGTTTCTCGCTTGTGGGGTTTACCAACGTTCCACGCATTTGCTTTCGCATATGCCTCGTCTCTGTGGCACTTTTACAGTTTTCAACCATAGCTTTCGCCTTAGGTATCCAAACAGCCGTCAGAATCACTTCTGCCCGGGCTTATTGTTTCATCCGGCACAAACACTACGAGCAATCGCAGCTCGTGCGAGCATGGACTTTCCTCTGATTTCATCAAAACCAGCGGCTGCGTCACTTATGTAATGATTTTAACGGCGGAATACTTCGTTTTCCAAACGGGATAAACGCTTTAATATATCAATATTGCCCACCGCATGATCGCTGTTCACAACTCCCTGCTTTCCCTCCAATTCCACAATTTTCGCCCGCAGGGCATTGATTTGACGCTCATATTCCTGAAGATGAGCACCCAGTTCATCAATCATTTTGTTGTATTGCTGATAATCGGAAATCACCAAATCCAAAAATTCATCGACTTCACCAGAAGAATATCCTTTGAAATCAATATTGAACTGCTTTTCCAATACATCTTCAACACTCAATTTGAATCTTTTCTCCATGTATTTCACCTTCTGCCTATAAGTGTCTCAAAAAATCAAAAAAATTGCAAGCAAAAAAAGCAATCGAACTGTTTTTTATGCGGATATGAGCACTGATTTCCTAATTCTGCCATGAATCCGTACCCTTTGTTCGCCTACACTCGCTATCAGATGCGAATCTTGTCAATTTTTATGTGAAATCATATTTTTCAGATTCGTTTTCCTACCTATCCTTTTTAAGATATGGTATAATAATCGTTGAGGATAACAACAGCACTCACACAGTTACCTCATCATAGACAAAAGGGTGATAGGATGATCAATTATCCGAATAAAAAAACAAGTGCAGCACACCTTGGAATCCGTGACAATTACATGGGCCGAGGAATGTCGCTAGAAGATGATCTGAATAAAAGCAACACTTATTACTTAGAATGTGAGCGAGCCGTAATTCATAAAAAACCGATTCCGATTCAAATTGTTCGAGTGGATTACCCAACACGCAGTTCAGCCAAGATTGTGGAAGCATATTACAAAACACCAAGCACAACAGATTACAATGGGATCTATCGCGGCCGAGCGATTGATTTTGAAGCAAAGGAAACAAAATCTAAAAGTTCCTTCCCGCTAAAGAATATTCATCCACATCAAATTCAGCACTTAGAGCGAGTACTCAAGCATGGCGGTATTGGTTTTGTGATTATTCGTTTCACCTGTTATGATGAAACTTATCTGGTGGATGCATCCTATATGATAGAGCAATACTATACGCAAACGCGTAAATCAATTCCCTATGATGAGATCAAGCAGCACGCTTCGTTGATCAAACAGGGCTTGACCCCTCGCTTGCGTTATTTGGATAACGTTGACGCATTGTATTTCAAGGAGGTATCATGCAAATGAAACAGACCAAACCAAGCAATGGCAAACACCAAGGCAGTGAGCATAAGCAACGCGCTGCAATAAACAGCAATGCACAGAAGCAAAAAGCGGTGAAGGATAAAAAATTGGATAAGCGCAAATTATTGAATTCTGTGCTTGTATGTTTCTTATCGTTTGTCGCTATTTGCGGCATCGTTGTATTCTTTGTGATTGCCGGCATCATGAGTGGTGCAAAATCCTTGTCCGATCTTGATTTCATCGCCCAAGACAGTTCCCCAATCCTTGCCAGCAATGGTGAGACGCTGCTAGAGGTTGGAATGGAAAATCGTCAAAGCATCACCTATGATCAATTATCTCAATCCACCGTCGATGCATTTTTGGCGATTGAGGATTCTCGTTATTTTACCCATAATGGGTTTGATCTTCCCCGCTTTGCGATGTCTGCCATCAATAACCTGCGCAATGGTGATTTAGGACAAGGCGGTTCTACCTTAACCATGCAGATGATAGACAATGCGCGTAAAGGCGATCCTGATTATGATGAATACAATGCCAGCAGTTGGCAAAAAATCGAATGGAAGATTCAGGAGATCTTCTTAAGTATGGAAGCAGAAAGCAGTATGAGCAAGCAGGAAATCTTGGTAAATTATCTCAACAAGGTTAATTTCGGCAACAGCGCTCGCGGCATTCAAAAAGGAGCTCAATATTACTTCGGCAAGGATGCTTCTCAGCTCAACCTATCGGAAAGTGCCTTCTTGGCCGGAGTGGTGAATGCGCCAAATCTATTTAATCCATACAAAGGTACACAGTGGAGCGATCGCTCGCAAGATTGGATCAACTTTTATGCCTATGCGTTGGAGCGCCGTGATGAAACGCTCTATCAAATGCTCAACCACGGTTATATCAGCGAGGGAGAATACAAACTGGCCAAAAGTACCGAACTGGCATTTCAGTTAAACGGTGAGCGCTTCTTCCAGACAGAATCCAATGATGCGATTTTAGATCTTGTCCGCAAGGAAGCTCTGGAAAAATATGACATTGATATTTATTCCACCAGTTGTGTTGTACATACTTCAATCAATATGGAAGTACAAAACAAAGCCGATGATATCGTCAGAAACGATGGAGTTCCACAAGGAGATGGCAGCGTGTATGCCTTCCCTAAAAAAGAACTGTTTGATATCGGCTCCACTGTGATGAATACAAAAACAGGTGAAATTGTCGCTATGATCGGTGGACGTCATTTCAATTTAGATGATGCGACTACCAAAAACCAAGTAACGGAGCGACATCAAACCGGTTCGACCATTAAACCGATCTTGGATTATGCGCCCGGTTTCGACCTATTGGGATATGCGACTTCACATACGTTTGCGGATATTCCCGTGGATATCTATGGTGATGGCCGTCCGGTAAGCAATTCCACCCACAAATATCTCGGTGATGTGAGTTTTGTGGAAGCTGTCGGTCAATCCTATAATACAACAGCCAGTAAATCATTGATAGATGTGCAGGAGGCTTGGGGCGTTACCAATATCAAAAACTATTTAACCAAGCTTGGCTTTGATCAAGATGTCGTGGAAAACTTCAACCTGCAATATGGAATTGGTGGTAGCGATATGACTTCCTCGACTAAGACGCTCGCCGGAGCCTACGCTATATTATCCAATGAGGGCAAATATATTGAGCCGCACGTAATTACCAAAATTGAATTCCCGGATGATCCGGATCGACAACCAATTGTGGCAGACTATGATCCGGTGCAAACCATCAGTACACAGGCTGCTTACCTCATGTCAGATATCTTGCATTCCGCTACCAGTAACAACTACTTCATGAGTCAGTTATGGCCACAAGTGCCTTATAGCATCTATGGTAAGACCGGCACCAGTGACTGGGGAGATTCCGGTGTGGATCACAATATCCCTGAAGGTGCGATTCGCGATGAATGGATGGTAAATTACTCCGGTAATTATGTCGTAGTGACATGGGAAGGCTTTAACGGCTACGATTACGTCACAAATGAACTATTATTAGAGAATATTCCGGGCCGGGTGAATCGCGCTTTATTTGATACTTTGGCAGCCAATGTAGAAGATATGGGAACGGTTCAAAATCCGGGCGGAATTAGCACCATCTCTCATGTTAAGGGTAAATATCCCTACGCTGCCCCAACGGAGAATATGCCGAAGGAAATGATCGCTACCGGAATGATTCGCAGCGACAAAGCGAAATTGGAAGTATTAAGCGCTGAAGATTTAAAACCGCTGAGTTCATTTCAAGCCGCATCGGCATCTGAGGCTGGAGATCGCATCCACTTGGAGTTCGCTGCGTATCCGGATGCGGATAAAACCAAGGATCCTTCTCATACAAAAGAATATGACCTGTTGGGTATAAAATTTACCGGCAATGTGTTCTTTGATCCCGCCTTTGTCTTTGGTAAAGTCATCTATAAAGCCAATATCAAGATGAATGGCGCAATTATTCAGACCATAACAACCAGTTCCCCTTCCGCAGATCATACGCTCAGCGCAAATCTTGCAGGACAAAGTGTTCAAGTCTGCGGTTATTATGCTTATGAGCATAGTAACAAAGTTTCTAATGAAATGTGCGCAAATGTTACTTTTGCCCAAGTCAAAGAACCAGTCAATACCGATGAATTGGCTGCGGCAATTCAAAATGCTTCTAACTACCTAGATCCGAAGCGTTATGAAGCGAAATATGTCAATCAATTAAATGCCATATTAACAAATGCCAATCGTTTGATGGCCAGTCAAAATGTAACACAAGCAGAAATTGACGAACAAATTCCGTTGATTCAAGGCGCTGTAAAAGATTGTATCAATCATCCATTACCAAGTGAAAATTAAATCTAAACGATGCAGATGTATGATCTGTATCGTTTTTTTATGCTCATTTCAATAACGTTAATACACCGATGAAGTCATCTATTTTAGGTATTGATTGTCCAAACAAAAAGCCGGTGCGACGACACAGGCTTGTTTTCATTCTCTTCATTTATCGTATTCCATTCATCCATTTCTATCCATACCAAATGATTGGCTTACTTAAGGACCATACCACATAGCTATAAGCAGTCGCATCACTTCCCTTTTCCTATTGCCATTTAAAAGATAAAGCTTAGCATCTTTTTGATTGTTAATGGAAAGAACATGGATATCAATCACCTTTGGTTAAGCATTGATTTTTTCTTTTTGTTTCTGCTTATATTGTGCCAAACTATCTTTTTTACAGAAAGCGGCAAATGCGCAGCCCTCACACTGAGGACTACGAGCAGTACAACGATAGCGTCCAAAAAAGATAAACAGATGATGTGCACGATTCCATCGTTCTCTTTTAATTTTACGCTTCAATTTCATTTCCACAGTTTCGACTGAGTCTGCCACCTTTGCCAAACCCAACCGCTTGGAGATCCGCTCAACATGGGTATCCACCGCAAAAGAAGGGATATCAAACCACACACTACGCACCACATTCGCTGTTTTTCTGCCAACACCGGCCAATGCGGTCAAATCCTCCATCGAACTGGGAATTTCCCCTTGATGTTGCTCCATCAATGATCTGGATAAGGACTGAATACTCTTTGCCTTATTACGATATAGACCAATTCGTCGAATATATCGTTCAATCTCTTGTAATTCAGCATTCGCCATAGCCTGTGGAGTAGGAAATGCCGCAAATAAAGCAGGTGTAACTTGATTTACTGCCTCATCTGTCGTCTGTGCCGACAATACCACTGCCACAATCAATTCAAACGCATTATGATGCACAAGTTCACAATGTGCATGTGGGAACTGCTGTTCCAATTCATCTAATATTTCATCTGTTGTCATCGTTTACCATCCTCATATTCTTGAGCGCTAAAACCACGCTTGTGCCACTCCAATAAAATTCGTTCAATATAATCAAAACTGCGTTTATCATAAATCAGCGCTTCACGCAGTGCATATACAATCAATTTTTGATCATATTCATGCATCCAATCACTCATACGCTGTAATTCTCGCTGCGTAAGGGGTCGGGCAAATTCTTCTTCAAATAGATCAAATAATGATTGATCAAAATTTAATGCCGGCTGCTTGGGCGTCTCAAAGATACCATCAATCAGAAATACCACCCGTTTATCCTGATAGGTGATCTGTAAATAACCCTTTTGTGTTAGGCGAGACAATAGTTCATCCACCTGTGCACCATCGAGTTTCATTTTTTCTGCCAGTATGTTATGTGAAATGGCGATATGATGCTCATTCATAAAATCAATCAGCAGAATTGCCATTCCTTCCTCGCAATTTAAACTTAATTCCTCGAAATGATCCAGAAGATAGGCTCTGCGATCAATATAGCGTTCTTTCCACCATTGTGCCTGTGCCATAATCATAACCCTTTCCTGCGGATAAACACCGGTTCCAATGTATCAATATCCAAATAGATTTCCATTTGCGCATCCTCAATCATATAAACTGCTCGCTCATAGCCATAGCCTAATCGCACTGTTTCATCCTGCATCGCATACTCTTTTACGACCTTTTTTCGCGCACCTTCATAATCTAATGTATCCAGCGCACGACTCATTAACAAGTCCCCTTGTTCATTAAACCAATAATAAGTTGTGTCATCCTGACCGCTGTAAATCACATAAGCAAAGACATGACGATGCAGCTGTTTGATATCCTTATATTCATCTAAAATCGTTTTTTCTTGGGCAGCGATCTTCGTATCATAATGGATGGCAGGACCACTAACGAATAAAACAATTTGTAGGAATATGACAAATATAAGTATCGCAGCCAAAGCAAGGGTACCAATCAATCGTCCAATTGTAAAGCCTCTGCGCTCACGTCCCATACGTTCACTTCCCATCTGCCTTTATCATTATACATGATTCCACGCGGTTTGTCTTGCATTCTATGCTTTGATCCTATCCTTTTCTTCTTTGCATGTATTTAGACTTGTTTATCGCTCCATGCTTGAATCAGCGCAGCACAAATTGCCGCACTACGCTTTGATGCCTGTTCAGCGTATTCCCAAAAACTCAAATTGCTTTTTTCCTGAAAAGCGATATCAGATAAAGAACGCACCATGGCAAAAGGAATCGCAAAATGCGCACACACCTGCGCAATAGCGCCTGCCTCCATCTCTGCACACTTCGCCTTGGGAAAGCGTTGTAATAAGGCACGAAGCTGAGAATCACGGCCAACAAACTGATCTCCACTGGCAATTAATCCCGTATGATAATTCATCTTTAATGCTTTGCATACTGCTTCACAATACATACACAGTGCTTTATCACATGGAACGAAGCGCCCTATTCCTTCCGCTCCATCCACATAAGAGGTATCAAAATCATATTGTACGACCTGATCCGCTATGACCAAATCAAATATCTGCTCATCTTCACACAATCCACCTGCTGTACCAATATTCACAATCACCTCAGGCGCATAGTGCTTGATTAACAGCGTTGTACTCATGGCCGCATTGACTTTCCCCACCCCACTTTGCATCAATACCACAGCCATCTCTCCAATGTGCCCTTGCCAAAAACTAATACCATCCAATGTACATATGGTGTCATCCTTCAATAACTTCAATAACGCATCAATTTCCGCTTGAATTGCCGCTATAATCGCAATCATCTCTGCGCCTCCTTATTCAATTATGCAAAAAATCATATAAATGAAACACTGTCCAATTACTTTCGACATACAAAAAAGTATTTTTCTCCCGCTTTAATCCCCATTGTAGTAAAATCGGTATAAACAGTAGTATGAAATCCGCACTGTGCAAGCATATGCAATACCTCATTAGGATCATAAACACGCTGTACATGCTGTTCTAATGTGGGGTGTGCATACTGATCATAAAATACAAAATTCTGATAGAGATATGGTGCATCACTAAGGATGGTCCATTCATATGCGCAATCATCTATATGACCGCTTTCACAGTATTCCTCGCTAAATTCTTCTAGGCGATCCAAGCTATGCAGATCAAACAATAAAGTACCACCCGTATGTAAATGCGCATAGGCTTGATGGAAAAAAGAAATGAGTTCTGCTTGATCCAGCAAATAGTTCAAGCTGTCACAAAAACAAAGAATTCCATCATAACAGCCAAAGGAGGAAAGATTGCGCAGATCAAATCGCTGCCAATCAACTGCATCACTTCCCGCTTTTCTCCTTGCTTGATCCAACATTGCCTCGCTGATGTCGCCAGCCGTTAGATGATACCCATATGAAGCCAGAGCCAAGGCCAATTCGCCGCTGCCACATGCCACCTCCAACAATGTGTTCCCATCACAGTGCGCTTTCACAAACTCCCTCCAGCATGCGGTGGCCGCTTCATCCTTAAGCAGCGCATCATAATAATGCGCCAATTGCTCGTACATCATTCCTCCCACGCCACCTGCGGCAGATCCGCATACAACTGCTCTAGTCGATAGATCTGACGTTCTTCTTTTAAAAAGATATGGACAATGATGGTATCCAAATCAACCAGTACCCATGCGCTCTCCTTATCTCCCTCAACGCGCTTAACCAAAATGCCTGCCTTATGCGCTTCCTCCACCACATGTTGGGCCAACGCATGAACCTGACGCAGATTACTTGCCTCGGCAATAATCGCATAATCAATCAGTGGATTCAAATGATGATACTCATATACAATCACGTTTTCCCCTTTTTTATGATCAATCGCCTGTACGATCGTTTTCAACTGTTCTTCCATGGTCGAAACCCAACTCCTTTTTCAAATACTGCGCTTGTTCCTGTTTCACTTTGTGATAACCTGCCCGTAGATCTTTACGGCACAAAGCCAGTGTTTCCGTGCTGTCATAACCGCGCGACGGATCCAATTTATCGGCAATATATAGCACCATTGCCAGTTTACTACGATCACTGCCCTGCACATGATGATAAATCGCAAAGCGTACTTCTTCATTTCGTATACCGTAATATTTATGGATGATATGTGCAGCGACATAGCCATGCCAAATCGCTGGCGACTCCTCCAAATGCGCTCGCTCCAAGGCGGCCATCCATGGATACAGACGCTGTTTTCCCCACTCCTTGCAGATATCATGATACATTCCTGCCTGAAATGCGGCCTCACAATCCAACCCATGGCATGCGGCTAATTCAAAGCATAGCGTCGCAACACTTTTACTATGTAAGAAACGCTTTTCACTCATTTGCGAGCGAACCATCGTATCCATATAATACCCTTCCCTCATGATTTCACGATATACTGCCTTTGGTAGTTGCCACAGTTTTTTACCAGCACGTATCTCGCTGCTTGATACATCCAACAGTTCCATTCCCATCGCTTTATGTGGATACGCACAAGTAATCGCTGCTTGTTCCCGCGGAAATACATAAAATTCGATTCGTTTTGACAATTCATCAATATCCTTCCAAGCATCCAACTGAGCAGCCTGATCATTGCCAATCAACCAGACAAATTCATGTTGCGGCCATCTGCGTTGACATTCCTTCACCGTATCTATCGTATAGGAAAGACCTTCCCGCATTGCCTCCAATCTACATACTTTCATTCGTGCATCATGTGCTGTTGCGATACGTACAAGTCTGGCACGATCTTCAAAAAAGGTCAAGGATCGTTTTTTTAACGGCGTATGGTTACTGATCATAAACCAAACCTGCTGAGCCAAATGGTGATGTAACACATAGCGTGCCATAGCCAAATGACCATTATGAATGGGATCAAAACTACCGCCAATAATTGCAATTTTCATATCAAAGTTCCATGATATTGCGCTTACTGCGCCGATATAAAACAAAGGTTCGCCCGATAATTTGAACGATCTCACTTTGTGTTCCGGCAGCGATATCCAAAGCCGCTTCCCGTGGAGATAAAGCACAGGTTTTTAACAGTGATACCTTTACTAATTCATGTGCAGTTAAAGAATCATCAACGGTTTTGATTAAGTTATGGGAAATGTTATCCTTTCCGATCTGAAACAATGCACGATTTGCTTGCGATATTCTACGCAGTTTTTGTTTTTCTTTATTGGTCAACATTAAATCATCGCCTTTCGAAATGTTACATCCACTTGTCGATCTACATAAACACTCAGCTGCTTGACATCACCGCTTATACAAAACCAACCCAATCCATGGATTACCACATCCAATTTTCCTTTCAGGGCACCATGTGTATATTTCTTCAAACTTGCAGGATCATTGCTAATCGCTGGAGCAAGCAATTCTCCCATATGCGTTTTCCATAACCCATCCGCTTTTTCCTGTTTCCCACGATGGATTTGTAAACCCGGGGCAAAGTATGCCACACAGCTCACTCGCTGCCCACCGCATAAATCCAAACGTACCAAGCCACCCACTGCCAGCGATTGATCCTCATACAACTGGTAGCCACGCGCCTTCAAGCGCTTCGTTGGCACAATGGTTTTCAGCACGGCATCACTGACCAAACTCAAATAACTGTCCATTCGACTCAAACCTGGCGTATCGTATAAGATATAATCCTCTAGATCTATGGGGAGGATATCTAGTGTAGTGCCGGGATAGCGTGAAGTGGTCAGTTCTTCACGATTCAACAGAGCATTCAGCAAGGTGCTCTTACCGGCATTTGCCATCCCCATAATCACCACATCGCGCTTTCCCCGATACATAGCAATCGCATTTTTGATCTCCTCAATACTGGCCTGTTCACATGAACCCACCCGCAAATCACCGCATACCACAAGGCCTATGGGATGAATCCCTTGCGCCCCACAGCGCTCCAGCAAAAAGCGCCCCAATTTTTCATCTGCCAACGTATCTGGCAATAAATCTCGCTTTGTGGCAACCAATAGGATATCCTTCTTTGGTAAATGGCGATGGATTCCCGCAATTAAATTCGCCTCGAAATCAAACAAATCCACGACCCACAAAACCAAAGCGTTCATCTTTGCAATTTGCTTTAGCACTTGGTCAGGGTCTATTCCTGTGCGCATCGAAATCGTCACATCATCATAATGACGAATACGAAAACAGCGCTGACAGTAGTCTGCCGCTGCTTTCGGCGTATATCCCAGTTCCTGTGCGTGTTCACTTTGCAACGCTACGCCACAACCTTTACATCGTTTGTCCATAGTATACTCCTTTATGTAATTTCCCCTGCTTTGCCAACAACCAAAATATCATATGTTCCACTATGCGGTTCAGCTTCGTCACACGCAGATCACGTTGCGCTACAGGGGTTGTCAAAATGGTAAAAAAGCCCATATGATTGGCTCCCAGCATATCCGTAAGCAGTTGATCGCCCAGTACTGCGATTTCTTTTGCATCACAATGGGCATCTTGCATCATCTGTCGATAGGTATGTGGCAGTGGTTTGCGCGCAAAAGGATACGTTCGTACATTCAGTTCTTGCGCAAAGCGCTCCACTCTCTCTTTTACATTGTTGGAAACAAGAACCACTTGAATACCGGCATCCTGAATCCTTTGTATAAACGCTTTGACCTGTGCATCCGGCAAAGCGCAATCATGTGCCACCAAAGTATTGTCAATATCGCAGACCAATACTTTAATCCCATGTTTCAACAGTACATCACTGCGCAATTCCTGATAGTTTTTTATATAAATATGAGGGGTAAACAGTTTACGCATTGCCATTCGCTCCTTATTCGCTCTCGTGTAGTATTTTACCATTTTCGCGCGCAAATGAAAAGCGCAAACGCTGTTGATAAATAGAACGTTTGTGCTGTTTTCCTTTATTCACTTATTCCTTATATCCAATTCTTTCTGAATCTATTGGTTTAACTTCCTTATCCAATTCCACGTTTCCCAGGGTGGTCATGTTTCTTAAACTCGCGATAGATTTTCATGAATGCTCGTTTCTCTATCCGTGATACATAGGATCGCGAGATGCGCAGCTGTTGCGCAATTTCTCGTTGGGTTTGTTCCTGTTGGCCATATAAACCAAAACGCTTGGTAATGATCTCCAATTCCCGTGCATCCAACACATGAATATAATCCTTTAATTGCTGAATCCGCTCATCCAAAATCATTGTTTCAATCACGCTTTTCTCTTCCGGTGCGGCAATCGCATCAATAAGACTAATCTCACTGCCATCTTTATCTGTGGCAATCGGATCATTCAAAGAAACATTCTGAAAATAATTTTTAGAACTGCGCAAATACATTAAGATTTCATTTTCAATACAGCGTGACGCATAAGTGGTTAGTTTATGGCCTTTTTCACTCTTAAAAGAATCCACCGCCTTAATCAACCCGATGGTACCAATGCTGATTAAATCCTCGGTTTGTTCCTTACGAATATCGTATTTTTTTACAATATGAGCCACCAAGCGCAAATTATGTTCTATCAACTGTTCTCGCGCATTCGCATCATGATCATTTAAACGCGCAATACAGTCTGCTTCTTCTTTTTTGGACAATGGCTTCGCAAAAGACTGATTGCGGATATATCCCACATAACAAAGTGCATGCGATAAGACCTCAAACATCACTGAAAACATTTTATCACCTGATAGTATTCTATGAGTTTGCTTGTCAAATCATGTCAGAAAATGTAAAAAAGCAGCGATGCTTCGCTGCGTGTCATATAGGATGTAATTCCTTTTATCTCCAAATGCTTTTTCATCAAATGAGCGAGTTAATTCATCCCCTTGCCATATGAATCTATGCATGAAACGGCTGATAATAGAGTGGAAATGATAAATGAGCATTTAATTTCTGCATCACTGTGGCAAATTCATCCGGATCAAACACAATCAAGTCAATGTAGGCGTATTGCGTACCAATCGCTCCTCCGATCACCCGCGCCAAAGATAATGGATATAGCAATTCTTGTACTTCCTGTTCCAACTGTTGACGAACAAACGCAATTTGTTCGTTTTGCTGGGTAATTTCATAATACAAATAACCGTATTGAGCACCGAATCGCACTGCCTCTTGGCAACTGTCTTGTTCATGATTCCATAACTCCTCCAGCAGTTGTGGATTGGTTCCCATTACCATAATCATATCACTGCGCACCGTTTCACTCACCAAATTATCATCCAACTTATACACAGCATAAATTGCACATGGCTCGCGATATTCAATCCAGCCCTCATCCACGATCATATCACAGATATCCTCATAAAAGTTAGGCAATAAACAAAAGTTTTGAGCATCCGGTTTGGGCGCATCCAAAATTGTGACATCGCCGATGCGCGCTTCCAATTCCACCTCACCGATGAATAATTCTAACATCGCATAGACAATCGTCAGAGCTTGTGCTTCCTTTTGTTTTAATAGCGCCTCACTGTAGATTTGCGTATGAATACATTTGGCATCTTTGTCCACTTCATAATAAACGATAAAATCACTGCCTTGATAGATGGCATCCGCGATTCGTACTTGAGCATGCAAAGCACTTTGCGATAACGGCTGGCGAAACGCATTGATGATCCAATGATCTACCAATTGCTTGGGTGCGTCCTTTTTTAACAACGCACAAATATACTGTTTGCTTTTATTCGCACCACCATGAAAGGTCAATTCATAGAAGTCATCCTGTACTTCCAGCTCGATTCCACCATCATATAATTGTCTGCCCCATTCATTCAGTTCCCTTCTCCACTCCTTGATGGCATCCTCATCCGATGTACGCAAGGCTTTGCGAATCGACTCCTCCACCTGCATAAAATACTGCCAAAAGCGTTTTACCCGATGTCTTGTATCCATGACTTCTGCTCCTTATGATGTTTTGCGATCAAACAGTATTGATCCAAACCGCTTTCCTCATCCACAATGGTATTCATTAAGGTGAAACCTAAACGTTCATACCAAAGCGCACTCTCTTTGTCACTTGTTTTCACTGCCACATTCATATCCATAATATCTCCCTCATCAATCAATTCCCGCACCAATTGTAACGCTTCCTTATGATGCATTTCAGAAGCAAACACAAGTTCTACATAAAAATACGCTTTACGCTCAAAGTCTCTGACCCAGCGTTTGGATAGGCTCTCCCATTCCTTTATAAAATGAAGCATATCTCGTATCCCCAACTGCTTCACCAACGCCAATAGATGAAAATCCATTTGTAATAATGCACGCCAATACTCTTTGCGCACATAACGGCGTGAATCATAAACGATAATTACCGCATGCATCGCTTCACTCTCAGCTAAACATAAAGCATAAGGTGCCAACAGTTTCAAATATTGGCTCATAAAATATGTGATGCAAGTCTTGCGTACCTGTGCGTTAGGAAACAGTCGGCAAAACAGGGGATGCAGGAAAAAAGCCTCACCCAGTCGGGCTGGCAGGTTTTGATATTGTTCCTCATTCAGCTGATACAGATTTTCAAAAGCCATATTGCTCACCGCAGTTTTTATCTTTTATTTCTATTCTGTTTCATTATAGCATACACAAATGCCAATAATCTATAAATAATCTATAAAGGAAGATAAAAAATACGTTTGATATTTACTTATTTGGGAATTGTTACAGCTGTTTTTCCCATGTATCGCTTTGCGATAAAGACATCGGGATTTGCGAAAGAGTGCGATTTGTTGCTTTTGTGGCATGAAAAAAACGCATCTAGCCATTTACTAGACGCGCCTTTAGTTTCGCTAATACTTTCTTTTCTAAACGTGACACCTGAACTTGTGATACCCCCAGTCTTTTCGCTATCTCTTCCTGTTTCATATTCTTCTCATAGCGATAGTACAATAAGATTCGCTCTCGCTCCTCTAAGTGACGCATTTCCTTTTTCAGTGCTAATTCAAGGACGAGATCCCGTTCTTTGGGATGCGTTACTTTATCTTCTAAATGAATGGGTGACCCATCATTTTCATAGATTGTCTCATCGAGCGAATATACAAATTGATTTGCTTCAAAAGCCAAAATCACATCACTTACCTCAAGTTTTAAATATGCCGCAATCTCCTGATAACTGACATCTCTGCCTAAACTTTGGATCAAATCCTCTTTCGCCTTCACCATCTGTAAATAGCCTTCCTTCAGCGAACGAGAGATGCGCATACTGCCATCATCACGAAAAAAACGTTTAATTTCCCCCATAATGATTGGAACTGCATAGGTAGAGAATTTCACCTGATAAGATAAATCAAAATGATTTAGGGCTTTCATTAAGCCAATACAGCCGATTTGAAACAGATCCTCATGCATACCTCGTTGCTTATGAAAGCGTTTAATGATCGCATAAACAAGTGGTGTATTTTGTTTTACAAATCGTTCTTTCGCTGTCTCATCCCCTGTTTGAATACGTTTGATTAACTCCTCATTGGAGAGCGTGTTCACATTGTCCATGAAGTTGTTTGCGCAGATGTACTACACATCCATTCCCTGCGCTGCTCTCCACATGAAATTCATCCGCAAAGGTGCTCATTATCGTCATCCCCATACCAGAACGCTCCAAATACGCCTTACTGGTGTATAGCGGCTGCATAGCCAACGCCACATCCGCAATTCCACAGCCACAATCCTTAACGATAATTTCTACCATTGCTTGTGCATCATAACGCACACTTACTTCTACAATACCGTCCTCACGGCCTTCATAGCCATGGATCATCGCATTGGTTAACGCTTCCGCAATCATCGTTTTTAATTCCATGATTTCCTCAACATTAGGATTCAGCGGCATTAAAAAAGCAATTAAAGCGGTACGAGCAAATGGTTCATTCTCGGCTTTGCTTAAAAAACTCAATTTCATTTCATTCATAGTTTCACCCCATTTCTTTCATGTGATAAAATTTGAAACACCCCTGACATATGGAACAGGGTTTGATTCGCGCGTGATAAATTGCACAATACCAGACGAGCACCCATTTTATTTAACTGCTTATAGCGTGCCAGAACAAAACCAATACCGGTACTGTCAATAAAACTCACATCTTCAAAGTCCATCTTTACCACTGCGGGTTTATGTTTATGAATTAAATCAATACACAATTGTTTCACATTTTGTACCGCAAGATTATCAAAGTCCCCATGAAAATAAAAATACAGGGTATCATTTATCATTTGATGTCTCATGATCATCGCTCCTTTCCTCGTTCATCTTATCACGCTTTATTCCTGTTCATTCAAATGCTCGACAAAGTATACAAAAAAAAGACAAAACTTCTTTTGTCTCAGTAAAATTCATAATGGTAGTGCGAATCAGTGATTGCGATTCGCGCTCAGCGCTTTGTAGAAAATTTCTAGGTTATTAGCAAGCGCTCTTTCTGTAGAATTTTGACGAAGGAGCAATGCGCCGGTAAACACTTGCATAAAGGATGCTAATGATACACACAATCCGGATGCATGATAACATGCGCTCTTATCGTATGCAAAAAGAAAAAAAGCAGTGCGCTAGGCCAACATTAGCACACAGCACTGCTCCAAAAACCCTCAATTGGCTATACTATGACAAGCATTCTGTCTGTTTCATAATCATGCATGGGAGTTTGAAAATTCAAGCAAATCTTCTTCGCTTAAACCTAATACTTGCATGATCTGCTCAGGGATAACCATCCTAGCTGCCATCAGTTTTCTTGCGGCTTCCACCAATCCTTCTTTTCTCCCTTCTTCTCTTCCTTCTGTTCGTACCTGCTGATCTGCAATCTGTTTGCCTAGTTCCATTCCGCGTTGAATCGCCTGTTGCTCAAATTCCTCCATCAATCTGCTCATATTTTGTTTACCCTCTTTCATTTCTTTAAAGTAGCGTGTACGCTCTGCCAATGGTTGATAATACATTTCATCAGGATTCTTACAATGGAAATCATGCATAAGCCTACCGATTTCATCTTCACCCCGATAGGATCCATTCACATATAGAATATGTGTCCCATCCCCAAACTTCGTATTCGTTTCCTGTATCATTCGTTCTATATGATAAATCGGTTCACCTGCCCCAAGCACATCATGTTCACTGATAAAGATCACGAAAGTATCTTTCAAGTCCGCAAAATCATCCCCTTTCTCCAACTGTTTCATATCCAATGCGCTCGCATGATAGCGAGCCCTTTTACATCCTGCTCCACGGCTATCACGTTGGATTTCAATGTTATAAATGTTTTGTTCATCATCCAATATCTTAATATCCAAACGCAAAGAACGATGCGCCAGATTTTCCAGCCATTCCTGAGTGCGTATCTCCAATACATGGAAATCCGTTCGCTTCAACAAGATTGTTAGAATCAACCTTGCCGCATCTCGATCCCCATCTAAACATTTCGTCATAAAATCATCATCCATCAAACAAAAATTAGTTAAGATGGTATGAATATTCATTACTTCTGTATGGGCCATGTTTCCCTCCCTTTCATTTCACACTTCCATAACGAAAAGACACCCCTCGAATGCATATGGATCTGATTGTAAATTGTTCAGCGTTTGTTACAGTGTACATGAAATAATCCTCCGTGTAAAGCCTTTGTTACTAACATTCCAGTTCATTTATTGACTCGATAATTTCTGGGTTTTTATCTGATTTTTTAGCAGCCATAAACTAATTTTACTATCCTATAATCAAAAAAGATCAAATCCGCAGAGATGATCTTTCTTCTTCACTAAATAGTTACCTGATTGAAATAAAAACTAGAGCTATATTTCTCAAATCAGAAAATCCTTGAAACTCTTCATAAACAAATCCAAATAATCCAATGGTTGTACTTCATGATCTACCGTCAGTTCCGCTTCCATCACAAATCCATCATCCATTGTAATGGTAACTTTTCCAACTGTATCATTCGGCAAATAAGGAAGTTGAGTCTTAGTAATTTCCACTTTCCGATCTGCCTCATGAGGCTCGCTTCCCTTCGCATATACATACCGCAAATCACTCTTTGTCACAAAGCCAACTTCACCTGGTTTGCCATTGTCCAGTTTGCGTGTTTCAATCAATGTTCCTGCCGGAAACAATAAACCTTGTTCAAACTGTGAAAAGCCATAATCCAGCATCGTTTTAATTTCCGCATTGCGTTGCTTAGAGTTTGGCTCTCCCATCACAACACTGATCAAACGCAAATTGTTTTTAACCGCCGTGACAGTGATGCAGGACATTGCTTCTTGGGTGAATCCGGTCTTCAACCCATCGACTCCGGGATATTGCTTTAACAATTTGTTTGTATTCACCAGCCAGAACTTATTTTCTCCTGACTCTCTGATATAAGCATCGTAAGTAGAAGTGATTTCCAGCAGTTCATCGCCACCCTCCTTTACCAATGCTTGCGCAATAAACGCCATATCATAAGCACTTGTATAATGCTGCGGATCATGAAGACCGGTTGCATTTACAAAGTGTGTATCATTCAGTTGAAGTTCTTTTGCCTTGTCATTCATCATCTGAACAAAACCTTCATGAGTGCCACCAACACGTTCTGCCATTGCGACCATCGCATCATTCGCTGAGGCGATACAAATACTTTTCACCATATCGCGAACACTCATCTGTTCATTTACCTCAAGAAATACTTGAGATCCTCCCATACTGGCCGCATGTTCACTGGTAACGATCATTTCATCCCATGACAATTTGTTGTTATGCAAAGCCTCGTAAATTAACAGTAAACCCATCATTTTGGTCATGGAAGCCGGATATAATTTCTCATGCTCATTTTTGGCATAGATCAATTTACCGCTTGTAAATTCCATTAAATAAGCGGACTTAGCATTGGGCGCAAGATCTGTTGTCGTATCTGTACGTGGTGTTTCTTCCGCATGAACATCACCTGCGGCAAATACACCACATAACACTACCGCAAGCAGGAAACAAACTATTTTTTTCATAACTATCTACCTCAGTCATAGCCTATGCACTCACAAATGGAAATAGACTGATTTTAGATACAATCATTCCAAAACTCCCGTTCAAACAAGGATATGTGCGATATCCACACTTGCGTTCATAAAGAAGGGCTGGCATCAATCGTGCTGCCAATCATCCCCCATTTGAATTGAAATCTTTTGAATCTATTTATTTTTCATGCATCCATTCATTAGATTTCCCTGTCGCTACAAGACGCATCTTTGATAATTGTAATAAAACAAAATTTCTTTCACACTTAACGAATACGCTTTCATCTTTTTTCAAAAAGTGATTGACATTTTCTGAAAATACTTGTATCCTATAACTAATAAAAAACGCTGGATGCGGAACAGGAACTGATTGACTGTATACAGAGAATTGCCATTTGGTGCGAGGCAAAAAACAGAGATGAGTTCTACTCCTCCGCTAGTTGTATGGGTGAAATGCAAGTAATCCATATCGGAACACCGCTTTCGTTATCAACCGGATCATGTGATTCATGATATGAGTGGACTTTTTGTCAAACAAGAGTGGTACCGCGTAAGTAACAGCTTTCGTCTCTTTGAGAGGAAAGCTGTTTTTATTTATAAGGAGGCAGCAATATGGAAGGTTATCAAAAGTATCAAAGGGGATATTTTATGCCCCCGGAAGAATGTTTAGCATGGAGTAAAAAAGAATATGTTGAGCAAGCGCCAATTTGGTGCAGTGTTGATTTGCGAGATGGAAATCAAAGTTTGATGGTTCCGATGAGTTTAGAGGAAAAACTGCGTTTTTTTCAATTGCTTGTGGACATCGGCTTTAAAGAAATAGAGGTGGGATTCCCTGCGGCTAGTGAAACAGAGTATACATTCCTGCGCACTTTGATTGAACAGCATCTCATACCTGATGATGTAAGCATTCAAGTATTGACGCAAGCCCGAGAACATATTATTCGCAAGACCTTTGAAGCCTTAAAAGGATGTAAAAATGCGATTGTACATGTCTATAATTCCACCAGCAAAGCACAACGAGAGCAGGTATTCAAAAAAAGCAAGGAGGAAATTAAACAGATTGCGGTAGATGGTGCACGCTTGCTGCAACAGCTCAGTGAGGAATGCGGTGCCAATTACACATTTGAGTATTCACCGGAGAGTTTTACTGCTACGGAGGTAGAGTTCGCTTTGGAAGTCTGCAATGCAGTGATTGATGTGTGGAAACCGCGTGTGGATCATAAATGCATCATCAATCTACCGGTGACAGTTGAACTGTCGATGCCTCATGTATATGCCTCACAGATTGAATACATGTGCAAGCATCTGAAGCATCGTGATGCAATTATTGTATCGCTGCATCCTCACAATGATCGCGGCTGTGGTGTGGCGGATAGTGAACTAGGGTTACTAGCAGGTGCTGATCGAATTGAGGGTACCCTGTTTGGCAACGGAGAGCGCACCGGTAATGTGGATATCATAACATTAGCCATGAATTTATATGCGATGGGTGTCGATCCCAAATTGAATTTTCATGACATGCCCCATGTGGTTGAGGTATATGAGCAAAATACACGGATGCAAGTCTCATTACGACAGCCCTATGCAGGTAAACTGGTCTTTGCGGCGTTCAGCGGTTCACATCAAGATGCCATTGCCAAAGGGATGCATATACGGGAAACACAAAACAAGTCGTATTGGGATGTCCCCTATTTGCCAATTGATCCAAAGGATGTCGGACGCGAATACGAAACGGATGTCATACGCATCAATTCACAATCCGGCAAAGGTGGCGTTAATTATGTATTGGAGGAGCATTATGGCATTATTTTGCCAAGTGAGATGCGGGAAAGTGTCAGTTATTTCATGAAGGCAGTGAGTGATCGTGAGCATAAAGAATTACCGGCAACCGAAATTTATCGCTTATTTGCGGATGAGTATATGAATGTATCAGCACCGATCGAACTCGTTGATTACCACTTTCAGCGCAGCGATCATCTGCATGCTCAACTACATGTAACTTATCAAGGACAGGCAATGGAATTATGCGGTGAGGGCAATGGACGCTTAGATGCCGCAGCCAATTCTTTGCGCACGCACTTAGGTCGTACCTTCGAAATTCAGGATTACAGTGAACATGCCTTAAGCAGAGGATCTTCGGCCAAAGCGGTTGCCTATGTAAAGATATTGGATTGTACGCAAAAGGAACAATGGGGCGTTGGAATTCACGATGATATCATCGCCGCTTCCCTGCAAGCCCTATGTAGTGCGTTAAATCGCGCTATCAGACAAAAAGAGGAGGAAACACGTTATGGGAATGAGCATGACACAAAAAATCTTAGTTGATCACGCTGGATTAAGTGAAGTTTATGCAGGCCAACTCATTGATGCCAAATTGGATCTGGTACTGGGCAATGATATTACTTCTCCGGTAGCCATCAAGGAGTTTGAAAAGCATCAATTCAGCAAAGTATTTGATCCTGAAAAAATCGCGATGGTAATGGATCATTTTGTCCCCAATAAGGATATCAAGGCAGCCCAGCAATGTAAAACATGTCGCAGTTTTGCCCGTCGATTTCATCTCACGCATTATTATGATGTCGGTGATATGGGAATAGAACATGCGCTTCTACCGGAAAAAGGAATTGTGGCAGCTGGTGAATGCATCATTGGAGCGGATTCCCATACATGCACTTATGGTGCTTTGGGGGCCTTTTCCACTGGTGTGGGTTCCAGTGATATGGCAGCCGGTATGGCAAGTGGTACCTGTTGGTTTAAAGTCCCCGCAGCGATTCGCTTTGAACTAATCAATTCCCTACCCGAAGGAGTCAGCGGCAAAGATGTTATTCTACATATCATAGGTCAAATTGGAGTGGATGGCGCATTGTATCGCTCTATGGAATTTGGTGGTAGTGGTCTATCCTCTTTGAACATGGATGATCGTTTGACAATTGCCAATATGGCAATTGAAGCAGGTGCTAAAAATGGCATTTTTGAGGTAGATGAAATCACTATTTCCTATATGCAAGAAAGAGTGAAACGTCCTTACCGCATCTATCACCCTGACATGGATGCCTATGAACAGATCATAACGATTGATTTAAGCCAGTTGCGGCCAACCATCGCCTTTCCCCATCTACCCGAAAACACCAAAACAATTGATGAGATTGATGAGCGGATTTGCATTGATCAAGTAGTCATTGGTTCTTGTACCAATGGGCGCTTATCCGACATGCGCATCGCCGCTATGATTCTAAAAGACAAGCACGTAGCCGACGATGTACGAGTCATTATCATTCCGGCAACACAGAGTATCTATAAAGAATGTATCCGACTGGGTTATATAGATATCTTCTTAGATGCCGGATGTGTTGTCTCAACACCGACCTGCGGACCATGTTTAGGTGGTTATATGGGAATCCTAGCTGAACATGAGCGTTGTGTTGCGACAACCAATCGCAACTTTATCGGCCGAATGGGACATGTGAGCAGTGAGATTTATCTCGCCTCCCCTGCTATCGCGGCATACAGCGCCATTGCCGGCTACATATGCGGAAAATAGAAAGGAGCCAAAACTATGAAAGCCCATGGAACAGCACACAAATACGGTGATAATATAGATACCGATGTCATTATTCCTGCCCGTTATTTGAATACCAGTGATGAGGTGAAATTGGCATCCCACTGCATGTGCGATATTGATGAGACCTTTATCCATAAAATAAAGCCCGGTGATATCCTTGTCGCAAAGGATAATTTCGGCTGTGGTTCCTCACGCGAGCATGCGCCGATTGCGATCAAAGCCTGTGGCATCAGTTGCGTAATTGCCAAAAGCTTTGCGCGTATCTTCTATCGCAACGCCATTAACATCGCTCTGCCGATTTTGGAATGTGAAGCCGCAGGAGAACGCATTGAAGATCAAGATGAGATTGAAATTGACTTTGATCGTGGCATTATTCACAATCTAACCAAACAGGAAAGTTATCAAGCACAGCCCTTTCCTGCGTTTATGAAGCATATTATGGAAAAAGGCGGCTTATTAAAAGCCATTGCTAAGGGAGAATGATGCTATGGAAAAGTACATTACATTGATTAAAGGCGATGGAATTGGACCGGAGATTGTAAGTGAAGCATGTAAAGTATTGAATCAAGTCGCAAAAATTTATCATCATCAATTTCATTATCAGGAGATATTAGCCGGAGGATGCGCCATTGATGCTTATGGTACTCCCCTAAGAAAAGCAGATTTAGATTTATGCATCGAAAGTGACAGTGTATTACTTGGCGCTGTTGGTGGACCTAAGTGGGATCATCCAGATGCGTCTATCCGCCCTGAACAGGCTTTATTGGCTATTCGCAAAGGAATGGGACTATATGCCAATTTGCGCCCTGCCAGCATATTGCCTCAGTTGGCTCACACCTCACCTTTGCGTAAAAGTATCGTTGCCAAGGGGATAGATTTCATCGTTGTCAGAGAATTGATTTCCGGTGTTTATTTTGGTCAGCGTAATACCTATATACAGAATCATGAACGGGTCGCTGAAGATCAAATGCTTTATCGTGAGCATGAGATTCGTCGCATCGCGCATACGGCATTTCAAACTGCACGTAAGCGTTCCAAGCATGTCATCTCCGTCGATAAAGCAAATGTTCTGGAT
>JAAWON010000064.1 GCA_022799495.1 Erysipelotrichaceae bacterium
AGGAAAGAGTGTGATCAATTTCTGGCTGAAAAAAGACAGTGGGGCGATTACCTCAGCGAAACAAGAAACGATTTTCATTGATAAAACTCCACCTACCGTAAAAAGTATAAAAGCGAAGGACACCAACAATAAATTACAGGATATTATTCATAAACTAAGCGGTGGAATTTTCTTTAAACCAAGTACACGCTTTGATATCACCACGAGTGATGTCAATGGAACGATTGATGTATCTGCTACAGAATCCATTGCGTATAAGATTTATAAATTGGATGGATCCCCAACCGCACGATCCGCTGAAACATTGATAAAAGAGGATACGTTGAGTGTCACGGATGAAAATGCAAGTTTCACCATTGATGAAACAAGAGGTAAATATAAGGTTTGTGTAACCCCCAAAGATCAAGCAGGCAATGAGGGAGAGGAAAGTTGTCATGAGATCACATTGAAAAAAATCAATGTGGACGCTGATGAGGATGGTGATCCAGATTTCAATGATCCGGATGGGGATGGATGTCCTGATTTGAATATTGTATTAGGTAAAGATGAAGATGATATGTATATCAAATTGAATATTGATCGTAATCATGATGGCATACCGGAACTAAATATCGACACTGATGGTGATGGAATCGCCGATATCAATGTGGATCAAGATGGCGATGGAAAAGCCGATCTAAACATTGTGAAGATCACAAAATGGAATCCAAGTATTTGTGTGGAGGATCAAGCAGAGGAATACTGTACGGATGGCAGTTTGATTCCCAATATCAATGTGGACTTGGATCGTGATGGACGGCCGGATATCAATCTGGATTTAGATCAAGATGGCATCCCAGAGTTGGATATTGATAGCGATGGGGATGGCATTCCCGATATCAATGTGGATAGCGACAAAGACGGGACGGCTGATGAAGCGATCGTCAAGTTAAAGGAATGGAAGATCAGCGATAAGGTATTCACTTATGGGGATGTGAAATTCCAAACAATGACGGATATCAAGATAGAAGAGCGTGATCAACTAATAGACAACGATGTGATCATCGAACATCCGGATGGCAGTCCGTTCCCACCGAATTTAGAATTAAAGGTAGAGGATGTGACAACCTATCAAAAAGAAGATGTGATGAATCACGGATCTGACATGCTCAAAGAGAGGCAAGAGGTAAAAGTAGTATATGAGATCAAGTTGTTAGAGGATGGCAAGGAGATTGAGCCGGATGGGACATTGAGGATCCGTATACCGATACCGGAAGGCGCTGTGAATGCGCAGTTAATCAGAAGGACAGCGAGCGGAACGTATGAGCGCATTGAGGCACAGATAGAAGATGGCTATCTCGTCTATGAAAGTGATGAACTGGGCATTGTGGCAGTGATAGCGGATGAGAAAGAAGTAGCGGGCAGTTACTATCCGGGGGCAAATACGGGAGGTGCACTGACCGGGGATACCAACAACCCATTACTCTATATGGGCATCGGATGCACATCACTTGGTATATTATTCTTCTTAATAAGTGACAGCGTCAAAAGAAAGAAACAGCGGAACTGAAAGATACATTTTAATATCTGAAGGGTTTACGAAGGTAGACCTAAAGAGATAAAGAAAAATGATATTAAAATATATGTTTCAGAATAGAAAAAACAAGGATTTCACACTTGAAACCCTTGTCTATATAGGTCTAAATTACGAGACAATGTTGGGAAAGGATGAATGGTTATGTGGAAGAAGGTCATGGTTGGCATTATCGCTTTGGTGGGATCTTTTACTGTGGGTTGGGCATTTTACAATTTGGAACTGAGTGCGACTTCTCCTTATAATATTGGTGGAGATGTATATGGTCGTGTGGGAGCGCCGATCATCGGAGATCGCATCTTTTTAGGAACAAAAAGCAATCTCCAACAACCGATGGGTTGGGTTCTGTTAGAGGACTATGATTTTAATGATTCCTATTTGGCCTTTTCTACTTCGCTAATGGATCATACCACTTTTTATGATAATGTGGCAGATACCCACGTACAATATCATCAGTTTGACGCTTCCAAGACAGCGATTTGGAAACGCTACGACCAATTCAATGCGCGTCTTGCGACAAACAGCCAAGATATGAAAGTAGTCGCAAATCGTGCGGCACAGTGGCAAAATCAACTCATGCAATATGCACGTGCTGAAATCAATGATCCAAACTATGGTATGCCAATGCTGAAAACCGTATCGGTTGCTATTCAGGACCTAGATTCTCCGATCCCGGAGGCAGATCGTATGAAAGCACAAAATGTTTCTGTATTGTACATTGCCTATGATACGAATCGTTATGGTCTTGACGATAACGGACAAACTATCACAGGTTTGCCGGTCGCATATCCATATACGGATATTTTGACAATTAAGAAAGGCGATGACTTATTTTGTGTCAACTGCTCAGTAACAGGGAAAGCTTTGCCGGGATATCCGTTGGAACAAATCGACTTACAATTTAGTGTAGATGGAGTCTTAAGGGAGGCTTTTGCGGGTATCTATACCATAAGCAATTATTATCAAACAAAAGAGATACCAAAGAAACGCGGCTTTTTAACGATTAAAGGATTAGTCAGCGGGGTAGGATACGCGAATTATCTTGACCATACACTTGGAACAGTCGCAGCGCCGATATTAAACAATTCCTATGATATTCAAGGTGCAATTGAGTTTAAAAAATCCTATCTTCAAAATAATGTTGTATTCGCAGTATCTCAACCTACGCAAACCGGTAATGGATCCCTCAATGTATTGGAGCCAATCACCGTCAAGGGAGACTATCGTACCGGTGAGGATATGAAATTGCGTCTGGCAGATCCTAAAATGCAGGTTTCCTTTAATAACATTTTCTATCAGAATGAAAGCATCTATACAAAACAAGGTCTTGCGAAAAGTGCTGTGGCGAAAGTGGAAGAAAACGCAACGGTTCAGTTGGATATCACCGGAAATGCCGGCAGTGATGCACAAGGCGTTTACACCTTATCCGCATTGATATTTGATGCGTCTGGCAGATTGGTACGCTATATCCCATTGACAAGTACAACGGCCGGCGGAAATCGTGTGGATTTGAATTTAGCGGCGTTGAATCTGCCCCTAGGGGAATACACAATCAAAACAGTCAATGAGAGTTATAATCAGGATGTGACAGAAACAACACCAGCCGCATGTTCTCAGTTGTCTGATGGATTGAAGATTCAGATCGTAGAACCACTGCTCATTGCTTATACGCCATCTTCTACGACCTATGAATATCAAGACAATGTAAACTTGAATGCTGTGGTAGGCAATCTATTGTTTCAAAAGGGCATCACCCCATATCATGTGGCCTTTGATCAGAGTGGCACAAATGATTATTTGAATTTTGCCTTTTCTCAAGATCGTGGTATCAGCGGATCTGCCATTTCCTTAAAGGTAGCCGCAAATGCACCGGATGCGTCATTTAACTCATTGAATGCGGGAACCTATGACATTTGTATGATTGGCTATGATCTATATGATGAACCAAGCAGTCCGCAGTTAGGTAAATCAAAAGTGTGTGCGACAATTAACGTTGCCAAGACAGCGCTGTCCATTGCCTTTGATGATCCGCAGTTGAGTAAAAAAAGCATTGTACAGGCACAAAGTGGATGGCAGGAAACAGCGAGTGCCAGTTCCGCGAATGGGACAAAAGTGACTTATGCGATTACTGCGACACAAGGGAATATCACAACGAGTGATATTATGATTGATCCAAATAGTGGAGCGATCACATATACAGGCAACGGGGCTTATGGAAGAATCACGATTCAAGCCACAGTCGATGATGATCCAACTACAGGAAATGATAATTATTTCAGTGCCACGACCACAAAAGAAGTAGTGATTTATCGAGATGTCGATGGCGCAGTGACACCGGATGCACAATCTTCTGATCCCAATCAGCCAGTGTTTACCGCAAGCGATCCCAATGCAAAAACAAATGGACGCATTGGTAAGATTGAAGGAATGCTTGGAACCCCGGATGATGGCATCAGTGGAACTACAACATATCACTATGAGCTGAAACAGACAGGAGATCAGGCATCGTTCCAAGTGGATCCCAATACGGGTGAGATTAAAACCAAGGTGAACTTAGGAGTAGGTGATCATGAAATAACACTCATTGTGAAAGATGCATGGAGTGAGAAAGAGATACCACTAACGATACGAGTGGAAGAAGCGGATGCGGAGGATTTACAATTCTATGAGAATAGTGCCTCAAATGTCATCATCAATACAAAGAGCGCAGTATTTACGGATACGGGAATCAGTGTCTTTGCGACAGTAAAAGGCAGTACAAATAGCAATCCGGTACGATATCAGATCAAGAGTGGAGAGCGCAGCGATGTGATTAGTGTGAATGCGACCAGTGGAGGCATTTCGATACTAGGAACCGGTACGGTAGTAATTGAAGCGACCAAACAAGGAGTGAGTGGCCAATCGAACGCAAGGGCAGAATTGATCTTCACAGTGACACCCGCAAATCAAAATCTCATCTATACGGACGCTACCTTAAAACAGGAACTTCCTAAAAATGGTAACGCTTATGCGCCATACAGTGAAGTATATGCAAAACAAAAGACATTTCAAGTATATACTGCCGGAAACCCAAATAGCACAACGATCACTTATCAATTAAAGGCAAGCAGTCCAACTGATGTGATTGAAGTAGACAGCGATGGAACGATTCATATCTTGAATGCATCCTTACCACTTCAGGCCGGTACAGTGATTGTAGAAGCGACAAGCCATGATCCAAATGGCAATTATAATGATATGACAATTGAATTGCCAATCACGATCACAAAGGCTAGCCAAATCGTGTCATTTGCGGAACAGCCAATCTATGTGACCAGTGGTAGTGGCAGTGTGACACCTATTATCAATGCACAAGATATTTCAAGTGATGCGGGTGGGGTGGTCGTCAGTGACACCGATACTTATCTCAGTGTTGGGGCCGGTGTGGATAAAAGGATCGCAAAGACGACAGATGGAAAAACAATCCTCTATAACTATGAGCAGGATGGAGGAATTGATATACCGCTTCATGTGGTAAAACAGGGCAACCGCAATTATGAATTGGCGGAAGCAGACGGCGTTCTTCATATATTGGGGCCGGATGAAAATATCCTGATTGTCAGTGATGTGGGTGAGGTGGAATATGGGGAGCACTTCATGATTCGCAGTTTACAGGATGACAGCGCATCACAAAATGTGCAGTATACCTTTGTGATAGATGATACAACGTATCTAACCAATTCACTCACCAATGGCAATATGGCAGAGTTTGATGCGGTAAAGATCACCGGAACGAAACAAGTGATGGTCACAATCACACGCACCGCTGATGGTGAGCGGCCATTGAGTGTAAAAAAACATATTAGTGTAGTGCCCAAGCCGATAGAAATAACGATAGAGGATAAACAAAAGTATAAGGGAGAGACAAATCCTCCATTCACCTATGAATCATTCAATGATCAGTTGGTGGAATGGAATGGCATAAGGGATAGTATTCAGTCAAATGATGTGAAATTGAATACTGCCGCAGGGCAAAACAGCCAAGCAGGTGACTATCCGATCAAAGGAGATGCGGCTTATCTTAACCGTACCTATCCCAATTACAGTTTTACCTTCCAAGAAGGAACGCTTACGATCATAGAAGAAAATATCGAGGATTCTTGGTATCACTTGGAGGTCGATGATGGAAATCATACACCTTATGATGGAACTTGGACCAATCAAGATGTAAATATCATCAGTGATCATTATGAATATATTCATATCTCACTTGATCAAAGTACATGGAAACCAACAATGACAACGGTTCGTACAGAAGGAAAGAGTGTGATCAATTTCTGGCTGAAAAAAGACAGTGGGGCGATTACCTCAGCGAAACAAGAAACGATTTTCATTGATAAAACTCCACCTACCGT
>JAAWON010000011.1 GCA_022799495.1 Erysipelotrichaceae bacterium
CTGAAATTGTCAAACTATATCAACCAATTCATGTGATTTCTGCTTTAGCATATCTTACTTTGAAATACATGAGTATATAACATAACGTCTCATAAGGCAGTATAATCATCCCCTCTTATGTTTAAAAAAGACCTGCAAATATCCATTTGCCAAAGAGTGATAGGATAAAAATACAGATTTCTTGTCACACAAACTTTACCTTGATGCACTTCTTCCCTCCTTATGCATTCCTAATGAATAAAGAAAAAACCCCAAGGTAAAATGGGTACACTTGGAGTCTTTGTGGGATGTATCATCAGGAAATAATTATGCAAACAATTACTGCTCAACGACTTTGATTTATAATCGCTTGCAGAAAATATTGCTGGCTTTTTTTGTCCATAATACGGAAAAAACGAATCAGTTTGGTCTCACTTTTCGATAATGGCAGAATGGTATGTGCCTTTTTAGATAAATGAAACACCTTGTTGATATCCATATGGAATAGATCAATGATTTGAATAATCATATCCAAATCGGGAACACGTTTATTCAATACATAATTGTTTACCGTTTGCGGTGAAACATGAAGCAGTTCAGCTACTTCTTTCTGTGTCATGTTTCGCATATGGATTTGCTGATTCAAATACTCGCCAAAGCCCTTTTTCTTCATAATTATCTTTCCTTTCCCCTAGCAATGCTATTATACCTAAAGAAGAACAGAAAGTAAATGCAGATTGTACATTTACATGGGAAAAAATGAAAAAATCGGCTATAATATAACTATCTGAGGAGGTGCGATGATGGAGTCTTTTCGTAAACGGACAGAACGTTTTTGGGCGATGTTTGTACAAGCGGAAGCGACACTTCGAGAAGCGCTGGACGAGCATCAAGAGGATGAGGCAGAACAGCGATTTCAAGCATTGTTCTCTCGCTGTTTGTTTCATTGTCCTTGTTGGCTGCGCAAGCAAGAGGGACATTATCTGTGCATCGTGTCTTCGCAAGGGGATAAGTTGAAATACTTGTTTCTTCATTATGTGATGGAAAGAGCCCCGTATGCGTGCCTTGTTCATTGGCAGTTTCATGACGCATTGCCGAAAGGAATCAGAACCAAGGGCACACCGGACGATACAGATGAACGGAGTACACAGTTGCTTCTGCTGCCCCATTCGCTGCGGCAGCGATTTCATTTGGATGTGTATGCACCGTTTGAGACAATGAAGAAAGCAGAGAAAATAAAACTGATACATAGATGCTTGGATGATGCTGTCGGTGAATATGTTCGGATGTTTTTGATCGGTCAAATGAAGTTAGTAAAACAACCGCCTCAAGCAGGTATTTCATTGGCAGATTTCAGCGCGTTATGTGAACGTGAGACATGGGTGAAGCGACAGCGCCATGCCCATCAAATTTTTTCCACCTATGCCATATTCCCCAATCAACAGGAATACCTGATGCGCAGTGATATATTTAGTGGAGTGTCCAGTCAACTAGAGGTTATTACAGATTATATCCGCGGTAAAGATCAGCGCATTCGACAAGCAAAGGAATATGGAATTGTGGTTGGCTTTTTATTTTATGAACATGCCCATTTGGAACAAAGTCAACGTTTATGGATAAGGGAGAATCTGGAGGAAACGATTGCGCAGATTTGTGTTAAGGATGGAATTGCCGAGAATATCGGTGCGGCTAATGGCTTAATGTATACCTATTTAGATTATGTGGTATATGATTGGGAGGCGTTTGTGAAAGCGGCCTTGGCAGTAATGGAAGATGTAGATACCCATCTATATGGTTTTCAGTCATTGATTCACAATGAACTGCCGCTTCATTTGGTGGACAATCGGCCACAGGGAATGAGTTAGGCCAATGCATGGCATATCACAATCTAGCAATGCTTGCTAAGGCATAAGCAAAGCACTACCTTTGAAATGAAAAAAGTAAATAAACAGGAGAGAAAAGGAGAATACAGATGAAAGAAATCAGAATGAGTGATATTGAAGGCATTGAGGTGGGACAAGCACAGGAGGAAGCAGGTGGCAGTGGATGTAGCGTTATTTTATGCAAAAAGGGCGCATTTGCCGGTGTGGATGTTCGTGGTGGAGCTCCGGCGACAAGAGAAACGGATTTGTTAAATCCGGTGAATCTTGTTCAAAAAATTCATGCGGTATGTTTGAGTGGTGGCAGTGCGTTTGGTTTGGATGCGGCTGCGGGTGTCATGCGCTACTTGGAAGAACAGGGATGCGGCCATGATATGCGTTTTGTGAAAGTACCGATTGTCTGCGGAGCATCCTTATTTGATTTAGGAGTAGGGGATCTGCATTGTCGTCCGGATGCGGCGATGGGATATGCGGCTTGCCAAAATATTCAAAAGGAGATAGCGCAGGGCAATGTGGGGGCCGGAACGGGAGCGAGCGTAGGGAAAGCGTTGGGGAGTGCGCATGCGATGAAGAGTGGCTTGGGGACTTATGGTGTACAAGTAGGGGAGGTGCAGGTTGCGGCTATTGTTGCCGTGAATGCCTGTGGCAATGTGGTGGATGAAAACGGTGAACAATTAGCCGGTGTATTGGTAGATGGTGGCATTCACTCGACCAATGATTTGTTATTAAAGCACTGTGAAGGACTGCCTTTGGGGAATACAACCATCGGCTGTATCGTTACCAATGCCAAATTGGATAAGGCACAATGTACAAAAGTGGCTTCCATTTCGCATAATGCGTATGCCAAAGCAATTACACCCGTTCATACAATGAGTGATGGTGACAGCATATTTGTGATGGCCACGGATGCAGTGGAAAGCAGCGTGGATATCGTTGGAATCTTGGCTGTACAATGCATGGAACAAGCGATACGAAATGCGATCAAGCACGCCCACAGTGCCTATGGATTAACGGCATGGCAGGATATAAAAAAAGCATAGCAGCACAAAACAGTGTGAATCAGGAAGATGATACTGCATTTGTAATGCAAGAGCAATTTGTCTTGCGTATTTTAAGTGCCATTGCGCAGAAAGTATGGTAAAATAATCAGGCAGAATTATGAGGTGAACGTGATGCTTACATTATCGAATTTATGCTTTGAAGCAGCGGGGAATCACATTATTCGTGATATCAGTGCTGATTTTGAGGAGGGCAGTTTCTCAGTGATCACAGGGCCCAATGGCGGAGGAAAATCCACATTGGCACGCTTGATTATGGGGATGGAGCGTCCCACATCCGGGCAGATTTTGTGGGATGGCAAGGATATCAGTGGTTTAACAATAGATGAGCGAGCAAAACTGGGCATTGGTTATGCGTTCCAGCAACCGGCCCGTTTTAAAGGGATGAGCGTTCGTGCGCTTTTGACCCTTGCACATGGCAAAGCCTTGTCCCATGATCAGGCATGTGCTTATTTGAGTGCAGTGGGACTATGTGCCAACGAGTATTTGGATCGTGATGCGGATGCATCTTTATCCGGCGGTGAACTCAAGCGTATAGAGATCGCTACGTTGTTAGCGCGGGATTTGCGGCTGGCCATCTTTGATGAGCCGGAAGCGGGGATTGATTTGTGGAGTTTTGCCAAACTGGTGGAAACCTTTCAGCAACTCCATGAAAATCCACGGCTTAGCATTTTGTTAATCTCCCATCAAGAGCGCATTATGAATATGGCAGATGAAATTCTAATCGTAGAAAACGGCAAAATTACGCAGCGCGGCAAACGGGAAGCGGTTCTGCCCACAATCATGCAGGATCTTTCCTCCTGCGAATATAAGAGGTAGGTGAGAGCATGCAAGATCGAACAAAAGAATTATTACAAAGCATTGCGGGAATCAATGGGTTTCAGCCCGGTACTGCCTTTAATCTGCGAATGGATGGCATGGGTGTGGAGCGTCATTCCACATCGCAAGTCACAATCAAGCAGAAAACACAGGGCAGTGGCATTGACATTATCATTCAGCCGCATACCAAGGCGGAACAAGTTCATATTCCTGTATTGATTACCCAAAGCGGGATTCATGATTTGGTCTATAATGATTTTTATATCGGTGAGGGCGCGGAAGTGGAAATCATTGCCGGATGTGGCATTCATAATGATGGCTGTGATGCGTCCCAGCATGATGGCATACATACATTTCATGTCGGCAAACATGCGAAAGTTATTTATCGCGAAAAACATATCGGCGAAGGGAAGGGCAGTGGCAAGCGCATTTTGAATCCGACCACCGCAGTACATATGGAAGAAGGCTCCTATATGGAGATGGAAATGACACAGATCAAGGGCGTGGATTCCACCAAGCGCAAAACCACCTGTGATTTAGCGGACAACGCAAAACTCATCATTTTTGAGAAGCTAATGACGCATGGGGAACAGCGGGCCGATTCCGATGTCACGGTGGAATTAAATGGCGCAGATAGTGTCGTTCAGATTATCTCACGCTCCGTTGGCAAAGATACTTCTATTCAAGTATTTCATCCGATTGCGGTTGGCAATCAAGCATGTCGGGCCCATATTCAATGTGATTCGATTTTGATGGATCAATCGAAGATTTCTTCTATCCCGGAGATAGCGGCCAATCATGTTGATGCGCAAATTGTCCATGAAGCAGCTATTGGTAAAATTAACAATGAGCAGTTAGTGAAATTACAGACCTTTGGATTATCGCAAGAGGAGGCCGAGGCTGTGATCGTAGAGGGCTTTTTGAAATAAATCGCGCGTATGATTCCTGTTTATATGGGATGGCAATCTCTTGAAAATTATTTTCATAAATTTTTCATATTTTTTTGAAAAAAGTAGTTGCATTTTCAAAATGCCTTGCGTATAATATAAAACATAAAAGCGATGAACAAGAGTAGTAACGCTGAAACCCATTGTAATAAGCGAACCGAGATTGGTGAAAGTCGGTCGATGAAGTAAACGTGAACGTGCTTGGGAGCTGTGTCGGCGAAGAATCATTCTGAGACGATGACCGTAATCCTTGCGTTAAAGGAAAGAGTGCTGATGCATATGCATCAGAAATAAGGTGGTACCGCGATTCAATCGTCCTTTGTGTGAGGACGATTTTTTTGTTTTAAAAAACAAACGAAGGATTCCATTATGATTAAGGGAGTGGTGAAATGAGATTTAGTATAGAACGAATGTTAGATTGGTTGCCCTATATTTTAGAAGGTTTGGGAGTGATTATCGGACTTTCATTGATTTGTGCGATCATCGGTGTAATTGTCGGAGTGCTGTGTGCGTTTTTAAAGAAGAAAAAGGGAATTGGCATGATCATCAGCGCCTATATTGATTTCTTTCGCGGAACGCCGGTATTCTTCCAATTGTATTTCTTCTATTTCGGCTTGCCCGGCTTAATACCCGGTTTTCCAACCAATAAATGGGCTTGTGCCGTAATTGTATTCGGATTAAATTCCGGTGCTTATCTGGCCGAGGTAATGCGTGCCGGTATTGAAGGAATCGACAAGGGACAAATCGAAGCTGCCAAGGCATTGGGCGTTTCACAAAAGGATATCATCAAGGATATCATTCTGAATCAGGCGATTCGCTCTGTTCTGCCGGCATTGTTCAATGAGTTTATCGCATTGACAAAGGAAACCTCCGTTGTCAGTGTGCTGGGTGTGAATGATATGATGAAGCGTTACAGCTTTGTCGTTGCGAAAACTTATTCACCGATTGAACCGCTGGTGGTTATTGGGATCGGATATCTCTGTTTGAATAAAGTGTTGAGCTTTATCGGACAGCGATTGGAAAGGAAACTGGCCTATGATTAAGTTGGAGCATGTTTATAAGGATTACAGTGAAACGATTAAAGTACTGAAAGATATCAACTTTACCTTTGAGGACGGCAAGACTTATGCGATCATCGGTTCCAGCGGTGGTGGTAAATCCACATTGATTCGTTGTTTGAATATGTTGGAAGTGCCGACATCAGGAACGATTACTTTAGATGATGTTGTGGTCAATGATCCCAAAACGGACTTGACCAAAGTTCGCCAAAAGATGGGCATGGTGTTTCAAAACTTCAATCTGTTTGCCCATATGGATGCGAAGATGAATGTTGCCTATGCTTTGATGAAGGTCAAGCATATGAACAAGGAAACAGCATTTACTAAGGCAAAAGAAATGTTGGATAAGGTCGGCATGGGTCATCGTGTGGATTCCTATCCGCATCAATTATCCGGTGGTGAAAAGCAGCGTGTGGCGATTGCCAGAGCCTTGGCGATGGAGCCGGAGATTCTCTTATGTGATGAGCCGACCAGTGCGCTCGATCCGGAGATGACAAGTGAAGTATTGAAAGTGCTAAAAGATTTATCGCATACCGGTTTGACGATGATTGTGGTAACGCATGAAATGGCGTTTGCCAAAGAGGTGGCAGATTACATTCTCTATATGGACCAAGGTCAGATATTGGAATGTAGTACCCCTGAAGTATTTTTCAATGAAGCCAAGAGTGAGCGGGCAAGGCAATTTGTCGCTAATATGTTACAGATCTAAAGACAAGGTCTGGCAGCTTGTTCATGGATGAATACGCAAGGAAGAAAGCTATACTAGAAAGTGATTGACACTGTATTCAATAAGAAAGAGAGGAAAACAAAAATGAAAAAATTAGTGATGATGCTTACAGTGGGAATGATGGTATTGAGTGGATGCGGTAATGGCAGTTCCGACAAACAGGGAAGTGACGAGAAAAAGAAGTGGACGATCGCCACAGTCGCACCTTATGAACCCTATGAGATGATCAATGAGAAAACCAATGAATTAGAGGGTTTCGACATTGAATTAGGTGAGGCGATTGCCGCGAAACTCGGTTATGAAATCGAATGGCAGAACTTGGAGTTTGATGCTTCTTTATTAGCTGTTCAACAGGGACAGGTGGACATGGTAATTGCCGGTCTCTCGCCGGAACCGGATCGTTTGGAAGTGATGGATTTCTCCGAGATTTACTATCAAGATGAGACGCAGACAACCAATACGGTAGTGACCTTAAAAGATAAAGGATATCAGAGCGTTGCCGATTTAAAGGGTAAAATCGCCGGCGTCCAGAATGGTACGATCCAGCAAAGCGCAGTGGAAGGAATTGCCGAGGAATATGCACTTACCATTGAAACACGTAAGGAATATGCCGATATCGTGCAGGAAATTCTGAATGGAAACATTGATTTTATGGTTTGTGAACAGGCAATGGCAGATAACAATATCGCAGTTTACAGCGAATTAACATCTTTCCCATTGGGTGTAGGCAATGATTCCAGTGGTAATGCAATCGCATTCAAAAAGGGTAGTGCATTAAAGGCTGAAATTGATCCCGTAATTCAGGAGATGAAAGAAAACGGAGAAATGAAGAAGTTAATTGATAAGTGGTTCGGCGCAAAATAATTCTGCATAATTAGAATGATCTAAGCAAAAATTTTGGGCAGGATGATGCATGGCAGATTTCATATGCCAGCACAATGAAATAATAAAAGCAGAAGTGATCATCGTCTTTTGGTTCCCTTGATATAGAGGGCAAAGGCGAGACAAATGATTACATTCTGCTTTTTTCTGTTTTTCAAGTCTTTTTTTATAAAATTTCCTAGGTATAATGGTAGAGGAGAAAGGGGATATACATGAAACATCAGCGGTGGATGGTGCTGTTTCCCATACTGATTTTGGCGCAAATAACGCTTTGTTTGGCCAATGATAAGGTAAGCGTGCAGCTAGCAAAGTGCACCGATGGTGATACTGCCCATTTTATGATTCACGGGGAAGATAGAACAGTGCGTTTTCTGGCTGTGGATACCCCGGAGTATACGAAAGAAAAAGAACCGTATGGCAAAGAAGCCAGTGAATTTACCTGTCAGATGCTAAAGGAAGCAGATACGATTGAACTCGAATATGATAGCGGTAGTGATGCACAGGATAAATACGGACGGGAATTGGCGTGGATCTATGTGGATGGTCAATTATTACAAAGATTATTAGTGGAACAAGGTTTGGCAGAAGTAGCGTATATTTATGGAGATTATGCCTATACCGATGAATTGTATGCGGCGCAGGAAAAAGCACAGGCCCAAGGAATTGGTATGTGGAGTGATGCGAGTGATACAGCGCAAAGTGATGTGTTTACTTGGCTTGTGACAGTCATAGGCACAGGTGTCATCGTGGCACTTTCGTTGAGTCGCACCAAGGGAAAGCAACGTAAAATCAAACGAGTAAAACAAGTGATGAAGCAAATCACTAAGAGGTGACTATGGAAAAGATATATGAGACGATCGCAATTATCAAGAGCGCATTTCCGGATGGGATTGATGCGGTATATGAGGATTTGATCGCTTGCCTTAAAGCGGATTTTACCACACAGAATTTAGCTGCGTTGTTGGCATATGTATGTGGCAAAGAACCCATTGTCATCCAAAATGACATTGAGCATTGTGATGATAGGGAAGGCGCTCATGAGGTGATGGAGGTACTGGTACGCTATGGGTATGGCAAGCAGTGAATGTGGGGCGCTAATTTGCGGTGATGTGTAACCATGTTCTTAAGTGTAGCATTATGAGATGCGCAACAGTTTGGTGAATCCGAACTGTTGTTTTTTTACAAATAAGTGATGAAGAGAAGATAGTGTTTCATTTTGCGTAAACCCTAAATTTAGGCGAAGAAAGTTCACTGATGATAGAAAGTTAGGAAAACAATAAAGCGATTTCCTTTCATCTAGCAAAAAACAGCGTATATCTCTCAATGGATGAACGCTGTTTTTTGATTTTATTTGGACTGGTTCATGATTTTGTTTCCCAGTTCCATTCCCCATGCACTGTATTGATCTAAGTCTTCTGTGCTCGGAGTATAATTCTGCGATAGTATAGTTTCATCACACAAGGTGATTCCTGCTTCCACTAATTTTTGATTGATGGAGGATACCGTGTTGCGATACCAGCCATAAGAGCCAAAACCCAAGCCCTGCTTACCCTTCATATGACACGTGTTTAATTTTGTTAATAGGGCGGCGATCGTAGCGGCCATTTCATTGTTATAACAACCGCTGCCAATCAATATCAACTTTGCGTCTAAAAGCTCTTTCATCATCAGCGCATCATCGGTGATCGAAGCCTGATATACCTTAACTTCCATACCGGCTTTGCCCAATCCTTCGGCGAGTGCTTCTGCCATATCGCGCGTATGTTTCCAGATACTTTCATAGATAATGACTGCTTTATTTTGAGCCCCAAATGTCGCATACTCACGATAAGCATCCAAAATCTGCGTGATGTATTGTTTCCAGATGATGCCATGGGCAGGCGCAATCATGGCAATCTCCCAATTTAATTTCGCAAGTTCATCCAGTTTCTTTGCCACTCGATCTCCATAGGGCATGACAATATTTGCATAATATAGTTTTGCTTGTTCCAGACAATGAGTTAAACAGAAATTTTCATCAAAGCGTTGTTGGGAACAGATGTGCTGACCAAATGCATCATTGGAAAATAAGATGTGGGCATTGTTCAAATAACTCATCATATTATCAGGCCAATGAATCAAAGGCATTTCCACAAAGGTGAGCGTTTCTTTGCCGATCACGAGCTGATCGCCTGTTTTTACTTTTTGGAACGGATATTCCTTGAAGTATTGTTTTTGCATGATTTGAATACCGGCATTGGATGCATAGGGAATCGCATCGGGATATTCTTTCATGAATTGGGTAAACCCGCCGGAATGATCCGGCTCCGCATGCTGAACAATCAAATGATGAATTGGCTGATCTCCAATAACAGAGCGAATGCGCTCCAACATAATATCCATAAATTCAGCCTCTACAGTATCTATGACGGTGATCTGTTCATCCACAATCAAATAGGCATTATAGGTTGTGCCTTCCGCAATGGGAAAAATATGTCCGTGAAAGTGGCGGCAATTATAGTCATGAACTCCGACCCAATAAACGTTCTCTGCGATTTGTATAGCTTGTTTCATTCGATACCTCCTAAACAGTTTCATCTTATATTGTATCTGTATTATGTGCATGTGTCCACTGACATACCCAAAAAATGTCATAAAACCGATTGTATAACGGATTGAAAAATACAACATCATCCCTAAGCAATGAATTAGCGTACAGTTGTTTTTTATAAATAATTATAACCCATTGACTCATGCAATGGATTTACGCCATTCAACATTGTTTCAACAGTTTTTTCATGAGGATGATATAGATACAGCACTTTTTATTATGCACTTTTTTTAATCGGAAAACTTGCAAATTTTATCTTATGAGGTACAGTGAATATAAAGGCATGGCATGTATTTTACGATGCGGTTTTTATCGCAAGAGCGAGGGACTTGTGGTATAATGAAACAAGAAAATTGTGAGGTGGTTATGTGTCTGTTTTGGATGGCTTAAATGAACGGCAAAAAGAAGCGGTGCTGTGCACGGATCAGCATTTGCGAATCATTGCGGGAGCGGGAAGCGGAAAGACACGCGTTGTGACAACGAGAATTGCATATTTGATTGATGAATGCCATGTATGGCCCAATCAAATACTGGCAATCACCTTTACCAATAAAGCCGCAAGAGAGATGCGTGAGCGGGTGATACAACTATTGGGTGATATTGCCCAAGGGATTTCGATTTCTACGATTCACTCTTTTTGCGTTCGCCTGTTGCGGGAGGATATTTATGAACTGGGATATCCGCGTAACTTTACCATTGTGGATAGTGATGATCAAAAAAGCATCTTAAAAGAGGCATATCGACAATATCAAATCGACGTGAAAAGTTATAGTTATGGCAGTGTGATTGGCTACATATCCGGTAATAAAACGGCTTTTGTCGATCCTGAAACAGCGATGAGCATGGCCGGTAATTGGGAGGGGGAACGCATCAAGGCGCAGGTGTATGCGTTTTATGAACAACGCCTGCAAGAAATGATGGCGTTGGATTTTGATGATCTTTTATTGTTTGCGCATAAGTTGTTAAAACACAATGAGGAACTGCGTTTGAAATGGCAGCGACGCTTTCGTTATATCCATGTGGATGAGTTTCAGGATGTGGATCACTTGCAGTATGAAATTATTCAATATCTCACCGGCAAAGATACACTACTTTGCGTCGTTGGGGATCCCGATCAAACCATCTATACATGGCGTGGCGCACAGGTGGATATCATCATGAATTTTGAGCGGGACTTTCCTAATTGCAAAACCGTGGTACTCAATCAGAACTATCGCAGCACCCAAGCAATTCTGAACGGTGCCAATGCGCTGATTCGCAATAATAAAAATCGTATCGACAAAGAGTTATTTACACAAGTACAAGGAGAACATAAGATTGTTCATTTCTCTGCCATGGATGATTACAATGAACCGGTCTGGGTCGCTTCTAAATTGCGCACCCTACATCAAAGCGGAATTGATTATCGTGATATGGCGGTTCTTTACCGCAGTAACTATTTGTCTCGATCACTGGAAAAGGCACTGTTAGAGGCAAATATACCATATCGCATCTATGGTGGCATTCGCTTCTATGATCGGGCAGAGATCAAAGACGCATTGAGTTATTTGCGCCTGCTGAGTGATGGTGGCGAAAACGACACGAAACAGAAATGGAAAGATCTTGCGATCAAGCGAATCATCAATGTGCCTAGACGTGGTGTTGGCAATAAAGCAATGGAGCAGCTGGAGGAAATCGCGGCGTGTGAGGATATCAATCTGTACGAGGCATGTAAACGATTCCCCCGCGGTAAAAGCAAAGCCGGTAGTGCGATTCCGCAGTTTGTGCAGGTGATTGAAGAATGTCGGGCGCTGGTTCATGAGATCAGCATTGATCAACTTATGCATACACTGTTAGATAAAAGCGGTTATCTGCGCATGCTGGAAGAAGAAAAGGAAATCGAGCGTTTAGAAAATATCAAGGAATTGTTACATGATATGGAGTCCTTCCTGTTAAACCAAGCAGAGGGTGATTTGGAGGAATACCTGCAAATGATTTCCCTCTATACAGATAAGGAAGAATACGACAGCGAAAGCGATGCACAATATGTACAGTTGATGACAATTCATGCGGCAAAGGGCTTGGAGTTTGACCATGTATTTGTATATTCTCTTGCCGATGGCATTTTCCCCAATGAGCGCAGTGTGAACGAGGGGGGAAGTGATGCGATGGAAGAGGAACGCCGACTTGCCTATGTTGCATTTACACGAGCGAAGAAGCGCTTGTTTTTGAGCGATGCACAAGGTTATAGTTATATGCTGGATCGTGTGAAAATGACTTCGCGTTTTGTGAAGGAAATTCCTGAGGAATATGTGGAAGAGATCGGCACGCAACGCTATGAGCGCCAAGCTTATGCAGGTGCCCAGCAGCTTGGCAAAGGTAGTGGCTTCCAATATGAGCGTAGTGCGCAAGATGCATCCTATCAAGCGCAAAAACAGATGAGTGAGTTGAAATTGGAAGAACCAAGTACGCCAAGTGGCAGTGCCAAACTGCGCAAAGGTGATTTGGTTATGCATAAAGTCTTTGGGGAGGGTGTCGTCATCAGCGTAAAGGATAATTTGGCAACGATTGCCTTTGACAAACGTTTTGGCATTCGTAAGATTATGGCCAATCATCCAACCTTAAGGAAACGCTAGGAGGAAATTATGGATCAGGATCACGCAGAAAAGCGAATCATGGAACTGCGTTCCATATTGGATCGCTTGTCTTATGAATATTATGTGCTGGATCGTCCCAGTGTGAGCGATCGTGAATATGATCGCTATTATCAGGAACTATTGGCACTGGAACAGGAATATCCGCAGTTTTTCGATGCCCATTCGCCAACACAGCGCGTAGGTGGCACGGTGCTGGAGGGTTTTACGAAAGTCACGCATAAACGCATGATGCTGTCGCTTGGCAATGCTTATAATCGTGAGGACTTAGAAAACTTTGATCAGCGTGTGAGAAATGAGGTGGCACACCCTCATTATGTCGTTGAATTGAAAATTGATGGCTTGGCAATGTCCATCCTCTATCGCAATGGTCGCTTTGTACAGGCAGTGACACGTGGGGATGGCACAGTAGGCGAGGATGTCAGCCATAATGTGAAAACGATTCCCTCGATTCCAATGCACATTGATTTGATGGAAGAAGTGGAACTGCGCGGTGAGGTGTATATGCCAAAAGCGAGTTTTGAGCATTTAAACGCTCAACGAGCAGCGCAAGATGAGGAGTTGTTTGCCAATCCGCGCAATGCGGCGGCAGGCAGTATTCGTCAGTTGGACAGTGCAATAGCGGCTAGTCGCAAATTGGAAGCATTTTGGTATCACTTTGTCAATGCATCTGAGCTTGGCATAACTTCGCATCATGAGGCGCTGCGCAAAATGGAGCAATTACATGTGCGTACCAATCCGTTACGCCGCGAGTGTGATAATGTAGATCAGATCTGGGCATTCATTACAAAGATCAGTGAACAGCGTAAAACACTGCCCTATGAGATAGATGGAATCGTAATTAAATTAGATCAGTTGAGCGATCAGGAGCGTATGGGTTATACGGTAAAGACGCCACGCTGGGCGATTGCCTATAAATTTCCCGCCGAGGAAGTGGAGACCAAACTATTGGATATTGTATTGAGTGTTGGGCGTACCGGTCGGATCACACCCAATGCGGTACTGGAACCGGTGCGTGTGGCCGGTACCAGTGTTTCAGCCGCAACACTGCACAATGAGGATATGATCAAGCAAAAGGATGTGCGCATCTTGGATCATGTCGTGATTCGCAAGGCGGGGGATATCATACCTGAGGTGGTGCGCGCTTTGAGTGAACAGCGCGATGGCAATCAGATACCTTATGTATTTCCCACTCAGTGTCCCATCTGCGGCTCTACCTTGGTGCGCTTTGCGGATGAAGCGAATCACTATTGCGTCAATCAGGATTGTCCGGCACGTGTAGTTGAAAGCATGATTCACTTCGCTAGTCGTGATGCGATGGACATTGATACATTGGGCGATAAAAAAATCGAATACTTGCATCATCACGGTTTACTTCATACCATTGAGGATATCTATCACCTGAAGGAGCATGAAGAACAGATTTTGGCACTCGAGGGCTTTCAAAAGAAAAGCTTTGATAAATTGATTCAGGCAATTGAAACCAGCAAACAGCGTCCCCTCGAGGATTTGATCTTCGGGTTGGGAATCCGTCAAGTCGGCAAAAAAGCGGCACGCTTACTGGCAAAGAAATTCTTATCTATGGATGCGTTAATTGCCGCTGATATAGATGACTTGGTAGCGATCAAAGATATTGGTGAAATTACCGCACAATCCCTATTGGCATTCTTTGGTGAACAGCGCAATTTAGATTTAATAACACAGCTAAAAGAACTGGGTGTGCAAATGAGTACAGAGGCAGAAGTGATACAGGCAAGCCGTTTTACTGGTTTAACGGTGGTATTAACCGGCACCTTGCAACATTTTAAGCGCAATGAGGCAAAGGCTTTATTGGAGCGTCTAGGAGCCAAAGTCAGTGGTTCAATTTCGGCAAAAACCGACTTGCTCATCTATGGTGAAAGTGCCGGCAGTAAACTAGGCAAGGCGATGGAACTGCATGTTGAAACAATGGATGAGGAAACATTCATGAAGGAGGTGGCTGCTTATGAAGCGTAAAGGGATAGGGCTGATCTGTCTGAGTGCATTACTACTGATCGGTTGCTCGCAGGGTGAAGATGAGGATTTGGAACATATGGTAGAAACCAAAGCGTTGGAATCCGGTGAATATGGCGCTGCTCTGCCATTTCTTAGCGCAAATACCCGTCAGCAGCATCAGATTCGCTCGGTTTCCTTGGTGGACAATCTTTATATTGGTATGGGTTTGCTCAATTATGCGAAGGCGCATTTTTCCAGCAGTAGTTATACGATACAAGAGGGGCAACTGCTTGTCTATGATGAATTGAGTTCCTTGTTGGGACGTGAGTCAGAGAATAATCCGGATGCACTAAATCCGGCCAGCGGCTCTGCCTTTGATACGGGAAATGGCATCGTGGAGAGTGCGGTGCTGGTAAGGGATATTTATGAGGTTGATTTCATCCGCGATAAGGAAACGCAAGGTGTGGGGATTGCGCTTGTACTAAATGGTATCGTCGGAGATAATGATGTACGGGTGAGCGATGACAAACTTCAAGCGTTTGGTGAGGAAACAGCGCGGCGCTTGATGAGTTATCTGCGTAAGATGCCGGAAATCGGTGATTCCATGCCCATTTATATCGCCTTGTATAAAAATACCGCCAGTGAGAGTTCCTTACCGGGCAGTTTCTTTTCCGAGGCTTATTTCGAGGGACGCAGTGGCAGTTTTACAGCAATTGATGAGGTATGGGCGATGATGCCAAGCGATGAAGCAAGTCAGTTGGATCATGCCTCTTATACGCAATTTTTACAGGTGAAGAGTGCATTGGCCGGTTATTTACCGGATGATGTCAGTATCATTGGCAAGGGGCGCTATGTGGACGCTTCATTAAGTGAATTACATATTACAGTGGAGATGTATGCCAAGACCGCAACGGAGGCGCTATCTTTGACTCAGTATTTGAAATCGCAGCTGAGTACGTTTAGCTCTTTGGATTATAAGATTCAAGTTGAAGTACGCTGTCAGGATATGACAATAGCGACCATGGTACGGCAGATCGGTGATAAAGAAGTCAATGTCAATACTTTATTATAGATGAGGCATAAATCATAAACAAAGGAGGATATATGGAGACAATGGATCAAGCATATTTTAACAAATTAGCCAAGCAACTGATGTTTGAATTAAGCGATGCAGAAATCGCAGATCTACAAGCAGAATTTGTGATTTTACAAAAACAGATTGCCCTTTTGGAGGCGATTGATACAGATGGAGTCACAGAAATGATTTATCCCTTTGCACAAGAAACGACATTTCTGCGTGAAGATCAGGTAGATCATGTGATCGCTCGTGAGGATGCATTAAGCAATGCATCAGCGGTGTTGGCAGGGCATATTCATGTGCCAAAGGTGGTGAAGTAGAATGGAATTGACAACGTGTAAGAATCAAGATGTAAGAAAGCGCGTATATGAGGCCATTGAAAAAGCAAAACGCCTTCAACCAATCCTTAATGCGGTTGTTAGTTTTGCGCAGGATATTGAGGAACAGTTGGCTCATTTAGAACAGATTGATACAAGTGCACCCTTATATGGAATCCCTGTGGTGCTCAAGGACAATGTGAATACCAAAGGATTACTTACCAGTGCATCTTCCCGTATTTTAAGCAATTATATTCCCGTGTATGATGCATGCATTGTGGAAAAATTAAAAGCGGCGGGAGCGATCATCATCGCCAAGTCCAGTATGGATGAGTTGGGAATGGGGGGCACCAATCTTTCTGCGTACACCGGTCCGGTTCATAATCCTTATGATACTTCGCGCATCTCCGGTGGATCAAGCGGCGGTTCGGCGGTATTAACGGCAGCGGATGTGACGCCGCTGGCAATTGGCACGGATACCGGCGATAGTGTACGTAAACCGGCCGCATACAATGGCGTTGTTGGGATGAAGCCGACCTATGGCAGAATTTCCCGTTATGGCATCATTCCTTATGCATCTTCTTTGGATCATGTCGGTTATTTTACAACGAGTGTAGCGGATGCGGCGCTTGCCCTGCATGTATTGGCGGGACGCGATGATCGTGATATGACCAGTTCGACAAAGGAAGTACCTGCTTATGAGCAGTTGTTAAACAGTGATATCAAAGGGAAACGCATTGCCATTATTGATAACGTACAGAAGGCCATCAAAGATGAATCCATTCGCACCGGTTTTGATCAGTTAATGATGCGCTTGAAACAGCGTGGAGCGATTGTGGAGTCCATCACATTAAACGAGCAGTTACTTGCGGTAATCTTGCCGACCTATTACATCATCGCAAATGCCGAAGCGACGGCCAATCACTCCAATTTGGATGGGATTCGCTTTGGTGTGCGGGAAGATGGCAACAGTGTGGAGGATGTGATGAGCCATTCTCGCACAGCCGGCTTTTCTGCCAATATCCGCAAGCGCTTTGTGGTAGGCAGTTATTCATTGTTTGTCGAAAATCAGGATAAATTATTCCGCAAAGCACAGAAGGTACGTCGTTTATTGGTAGAGGAATTGGCGCGTGTACTGGATCAATACGATATTACCATCGCATCGGCTGCCGGTAGTATTGCGCCGCATCCGCAGGATAGTGTGGATGAGCAGTTAAGTGATACTTATTTAATTGCGGAAAATCATATGATTTTGGGAAACTTCAGCGGTTATCCCAGTATCAGTGTTCCATGCGGCTTTGTGGAAGGGATGCCGGTTGGTGTGAATCTAATGGCAAAACCGTTTGCGGAACAGACCTTGTTTGACATTGCGCTGGCGATTGAGGAAGAAAGCGGTCTGCGCGGACAGGTTGCGGAGGTGACAAAATGAATTATGAAACAGTGATTGGAATTGAGATCCACTGCGAATTAAAAACCAAAACCAAAATGTTTTCCGGTGCTCCGGTATCATTTGGCGCACTGGCTAACAGTTGTGTGAATGAAATTGATTTGGGACATCCGGGAACCTTGCCTTGTGTTAATAAAGAAGCGGTACGCTTAGCGATTATGGCTGCCAGCGCCTTGCATTGTGAGATTGATCCGCTGGTGATGTTTGATCGTAAGAACTACTATTACTCCGATTTACCTAAGGGGTTTCAGATCACCCAGCAGTTTCATCCGATCGGCAGTGGTGGTTATGTAGATATTGAAGTAGATCAGTTGCAAAAACGCATTCATTTAGAGCGCATGCATATGGAAGAGGATACCGCAAAACAATTCCATAATGAAGAAGGTACATTGATTGACTTTAATCGTGCCGGTACGCCGCTTGTGGAAATCGTATCCAAAGCGGATATGCGCTCCGGCAAAGAGGCAGCTGCTTATGTGGAAAAACTGCGCTCCATTCTTTATTATCTTGGTGTCAGTGATGTTAAGATGGAAGAAGGCAGTATGCGCTGTGATGTTAATATATCACTGCGTGAAGCCGGGACAAGTGCATATGGGGTGAAAACAGAAATCAAAAACCTCAATTCCATTGCGAATGTACAAAAGGCGGTGGAGTTTGAGGTACAGCGCCAAAGTGCAATTTTAGATCAAGGCGGCGTGATCATTCAGGAAACCCGCCGCTATGATGAGGCATTAAAGGAAACTGTCAGTATGCGTAAAAAAGAGGGCGATGTCGATTATAAGTATTTCCCCGAACCCAATATCCCCCCCATTCGCTTAGATGCGGCATGGATCGAGGAGATCGCGGCGAATTTACCGGAGTTGCCGGATGCGCGCAAAGCACGCTATCAAAAGGAGTACGCTTTGAGTGAGTATGATGCGGGTGTTTTGGTTGCGAATCGTGAATTGGCTCAGTTCTTTGATGCATTGTGCAAATATACGAAGGAATACAAGGCAGCGGCAAACTGGACAATCGTTGAGTTAAACGCAGTGTTGAATAAAGAAAATAAAACATTGGCAGAATTATCTTGTGAGCCGAAGCATCTGGCTGCGATGATTGAGATGGTAAAGGCCGGTGAAATTTCCTCTAAACAGGCGAAATCGGTATTTGAAGAAATTTTGCGTGGTAAAGATCCCAAACAGGTCGTAGCGGAAAAGGGCATGAAACAGATGTCGGATACCGGCGCATTGTTGGCGATTATTCAAGCGGTATTGGATCAGAATCCGCAATCCATCATCGACTTTAAAAACGGTAAGGATCGCGCTGTCGGTTTCCTTGTCGGTCAAGTGATGAAGGCCAGCAAAGGAACTGCCAATCCTGCTTTAAGCAATCAGTTGATCAAGCAAGAATTGGCCAAGCGCTAGGAGATGGAGCCTATGTACTTTGTTATAGAATATTGTTGGTATGGTTATCACAACTGTATGCAATGACAAAGAAAAACAAATGCTCTTAAGGGATTTACGCTTAGGTAAAAAAACGAAAATATGGTGAAAATCATATAAAAACGCATAAATATATAGTCAAAGTATGGATAATTTAGTAAAATAAAGATTAAGAGTAGACGCAGACAGGAGTTGAGATCATGGAAAAACAGGCAGACAAGCAGAAGGGAAAACAAGCCAATCGGCAGACACAGGGAAAAAAGGACAAGCAAAAACAGAGTGAAAAAGCGAACTCCTCTCTCAGTGCAGCCCTGAAAACTATCCCTTCCACTACCTCCGATAAGCAAAAGAAATCCAAAAAGAATGCAAATCAGGGAACGAAGAAAAAAACCAATGCATCGCCTACTAAGAGGACTGTAAATGGAAATCAAACCAGTCATCGTGCAGATCATGCGAAACAGGGCAGTATTTCTGGGGAGGGTGCACAAAGACCACTTGGTGAGCGCATTAAGGAACAGTTGCGAACCAATTATTTATTATGGATCACAATTGTGGTCATTGCGATTCCCTGTCTGATTTTGGCTTATATCCTGATCGGTTCGCGGGAGAACTCCTCTACACCGGTAGAGGGAAGTCGCTTTGCGGACGCCCTCGATCCTAAAATTTCACCACAGGAAGTGAATACGTTAAAAGAGGCTTTACAGTTTGCGGATGCGCAAAGCGTAGAGGTCAACTTAAAATCGGCAACGCTGCGCATTACCATTGATACACGTGATGACATGACGCAGGAGGAAATGAGTGCCTTATTGGGGCAAGTATATGATGCGGTAGGGGCACAACTTCCGATTGAAACATATTTTACAAATAAGACGATTGGCAGCGGTGATGATGCGACAGTCATCAAAATGTATGATTTGGAGATCAGTATTTATAATTTTATTCCGGAAAATGAGGAACAAAAGGCATCTCAAATTCATATCAGTCGCAGTAAGAACGCAGCGGCACCGGATTTGATTGATGATGTATTAACCACACCGCGAGACGAAGAAAGTGCGCAGGAGATCCTGCATCCGGACACCTCAAATCCACCGGTATCGCAGGAGGAACAAACAGAGGGCGAATAGCCCTTTTTATTCAGGGAGGCATATGAAAAAGAACGATCGAGTGAGCGCATATTGCGAGGATTATACGTATGATGGGATGGGCATTGTTAAGGTTGATGGGTTCCCTCTGTTTGTCAAGGGGTTAATGGTGAAAGAGCAGGCAGACATTATTGTCACATTGGTAAAAAAACATTACGGTTATGGTGCGATAGCGAAACTCATAAGAACAAGTCCACAACGTGTCACACCCAAGTGTCCCATTGCCGGAAAGTGCGGCGGCTGTCAGCTCCAGCATATGTCGCCGGCCCATCAAGCAGAATTTAAACAGCGACAGAGTGAGATGACGTTGAAACGATTGAGCGGTTTGGATCTTGTGGTTCATCCGATTCTAACGATGGATCATCCTTGGGATTACCGCAATAAAGCACAGTTCCCCTTTGGCTGGGAAAAGGGGCGTGTCATCAGTGGTTTTTATCGTATTCACTCCAATACGATCATTGACACGCAAGTTTGTCAAATCCAGCATCCTTTGATCAATCAGGTATATCAAATCATCAAAGCGTTGTTGTCTACATATGACAAAGAAGTAGCGCTTCGCCATCTGCTTGTGAAGTATGCCTTTGCGAGTGATGAAGTGATGGTCGTGTTGATTATGCGTGAGCGCTGCGATGACTTTGAACAACAGGCAGTAAAGGCATTGCGTAAGGTTTCACAAGTAAAAAGCATTCTCTGTAATATCAATCAACGTAAGGACAATGTGATTTTGGGAGATGAGGAGATTTTATTGTATGGTGTTCCCATGATTCATGATCGTATCCATGATTTGACGTTTGGGATCTCCATGAAATCTTTCTATCAAGTGAATCCCATTCAAACAGAAGTCCTATATGAAACAGCGCTTCGCTATGCCAATTTAAACGGTACACAGGAAGTGGTGGATCTGTATTGTGGGGTTGGGACGATTTCGCTTTTGTTGGCACGGCATGCAAAACATGTGTGTGGGGTTGAGATTGTCCCTGAGGCAATTGCGAATGCCAAGGAGAATGCGCATTTGAATGGGATTACCAATGTGGATTTCTTATGTATGGATGCGGCCGCGTATGCCAAGCAGATTGAGCGAGAGGGAAAACAGGTGGATGTGGTGGTTGTGGATCCACCGCGCAAGGGATGCGCAGAGTCTGTCCTGAGAGCGATCGCCAGCATGCATCCGCACACGATTGTGTATGTATCTTGTAAAGTGGCAACTTTGGCAAGAGACTTGAAGCGTTTGGATCAACTTGGTTATCGAGCGATAGAAGCCCAGCCGGTTGATATGTTTCCGCAGACGTATTCGGTGGAATGTGTGACGTTAATAGTAAAAAAATAAAAAGTATCATATACTAATATTGTTAATGGGATCCCATTGACAGAGATATAGGAGAAACTATATAATAATGTTGGAGATAGAGATATCTAGAAGAAGAGAGGCCTTGCTTTAGTAGGCGATTAAAAACGAGAGAGGTCCTGCTTTAGTGGACGATGAAAAACGTTGAGGTTACTTATTGTAGCCTCAATTTTTATATAATTGATGGAAACGGAGGTATTCAATGGGAGAGGTAACACTTATAAATGATGAAATAAAGATATATGAAGTAAGTTATGAATATAGAGAATATCTTTATCAATTCGATAAAAGGGTAAATTTAAAGAATAATAGACGGTTTTCGGGCATCATATTGCGAATTAATGAATTTCATTATTTAATACCTCTCACTTCTCATCCTCTAAGAAAGAATGGCCAGCGAAGAAATAAAAGAACAACTGTGGAAATATATAATGAAAGCAGAGAGTTAATTGCAGCATTATTAATAAATAATATGATACCAGTAAAAAAAGAAAACTATCATTTGGTAGATATAGCGAATGATAGAGATAAAGACTATTTAAATAGTGAATACATATATTTAAGAAAAGAAAGGGTGAAAAAAGAGCTTATAAGAAAAGTTGAAAATACCTTTTATAATGTGTTAGCGAAACAAGATAACTTTATGAAAGCATTTTGTTGCGACTTTGAGTTGCTTGAACAAAAGTGCCTAGAGGATAAAAAATAAAATGTGTTATTTTGCCTAGGGATTATTCTAACCATTATACAACTGGAGACGGTTGTAGTTTTGTCTTACAAATCACAGAGACTTTCAAATGTTAAAATTGAATTTGGAGAAGGAAAAGTGCCTTTTGAAACAGTCTCATAAAGGGAAAAGCATTTACCGAAAATCACATATAAAATATAGAGTAAAATATGGCCTTAAAGGGACAAACCGACGTAACCTCACCCTATCGACATGCCAACTCCCCAGCCTTACTCCACCTTTGATTCACTCCTGTTTTGTTTCAACATATGAGCAGAAAACTTGGAATAAATGATGCGCTGTTCATGATACAGACTCTCATATCCACTTAACATATAGGCAACCGCATCCGCAATCAGAAAATACGGGATTGCCACAAATCCAAATAATTCAAAACTGATAAACAAAGAAGCGATGGGGCAATTGGTGACACCGCAGAATACGCTCATAAAGCCGATGGCTGCCGCAAAGGGAACCGGCATTTGAAACAGCGAACCAATCCATGCCCCAAAAGCAGCGCCGATGAAGAAACTGGGAACGATTTCACCGCCCTTAAACCCACAACCAAGGGTAATCGCAGTCAGGATCATCTTAATCACAAAGGCAAAGGGAATGACCTCACCGTTTAAACAGCGTTCAATCACTTCCATTCCCGCTCCCAGATACGAATGACCAAACAAACCTGCTCCAATCAGAAGCAGAAAGGCGCCAACCACAATGCGCACATATTGATTGTGCACATACATCGTAAAGCAATCACTCACGCCATGCAGAATCAGGCAGAATAAACGCGCAAGTAACGCACATAACGAAGCCAAAACAATGACTTGAAGAAATGCAAGCAGCGATTCTTTGGGAATCACACTGAGGGGAAACGCCTCCTTTCCCACGCCCAAAGCGGCAGCCAAAGCAGTGGCGATGATAGAGGCAAGCGCACAGGGGACGAGCGCCGCATAATAGAAAATACCGACACTTACTACTTCCATAGGGAAGATAGCGGCACTGATCGGTGTTTGAAATAGGGCAGAAAAAGCTGCACTCATACCGCACATCGTGATGATATGTATATCTTTATCGTTTAAATGGAGCCATTGTCCAAGCCGATGTGCCATACTGCCACCCAACTGTAACGCAGCACCCTCACGTCCCGCAGAGCCACCCACTAGATGTGTGATCACGGTAGCGATGAAAATGAGCGGCGCCATCTTCAAGGGCAGTGAATCATCGGAGCGTATCGAACTAATCACCAGATTGGTTCCTTTGCATTCCCTCACACCACTGAAGCGATAGAGTGCGACAATTACCAAACCACCGATCGGCAAGCACCAAACAAGCCATGGATAACGGATGCGAGTTTCATTGGCAAAATGCAGACAATGCGCAAAAGCGCTGGCACAAAGTCCAATCGTCAAACCGCAAAGCACTGCCAAAAACAACCATTTTAAAAATATTTTAACCTGTGTTAATTCACTTGTTAAAAGATGATCTGAATAATTTTTATGCATGAAAACCACCATTCCTTTGTTTCATTATTATATCACCATTTATAAGCAAGCGCTCATAAAATAAAAACGCATTCGCAAAAAAAGACAGTGAATGCGCATGATCCTTGATATACTGCGATTGGGTGATATTATGAATCAAACAAAGCGTATACAGATCATGCGTCACTATCTGTTGACCTATTTAAATATTTTAATAAGGGCTTATCTTATGACCTATCTTTTTACTCATGCATGTTTGATGCCGGTGTATGTGCAGGGACATAGTATGGAGCCACAAATAGCGGATGGAACGATTGGCTTTGCGAATGTGGCCGCAAGGCATTTGTTTGGCATACATCGCTATGATATCGTTTTGATTCAGCGAGAGGATGGGGAAATATGGATCAAACGGGTGATTGGTCTGCCCCATGATCGCATTGAAGTGCGCCAGCATATCCTGTATATCAATGGCATTGCGCAAATGGAAGAGTATGTGAATCAAGCATCAGCGATGACAGACTTCGCACCAATTGAGGTAGGAGAGAATGAAATCTTTGTCATGGGTGATAATCGCGATGAGTCCTATGATTCACGCAGGGTAGGAAGCATTGCCCTACAAGATGTCATCGGCAAGGATCTGTATCCCTTACCAATGTTATCCTTAGGCGAATGATTATGCGTTATTGATCCGGTGGTAACGCACGCAAAATGGAGCGAGTCTTAGCGGCGATACCCAAAGCGAGCAGGGAAGGAATTAATACAATCCATGCGCTGTATGACGCAAACTGATCAAATAACATGCCGAACAGTGCTTGTCCCAGTGGCACCGCCAACTGCGTGATCATCATGGTAAAACTAGATACTTTGCCTAATAAAAGGGAGGGAGTACGCTCCTGCATATAGGCTTGTATGATAATATTGAAAACTGAGATCATACTCATACCAACCAATACGGACAATAAAATCATGTAATAGGAAGGCATCGGAAATTGAAGTGTGAGAATGGAGAAAGCGATCATGGTGATGGAAATAATTCCCAACTGTAAGGGAAGATATGCATTGTGTATTGTAAAGCGCTGTTTTCCTTTCACGGCAATGAGAGCACCGATCATCATACCAATGGCAAAGCCACTCTCTACGATGCCATAGAGTTGTGAACTCAATCCCAACTGGATTTTGATGATATAGGGCAGTCCCACCGTAATCATCGCACTGATTAAAAAATTCAATCCGGTTAAGGTCAGTAACATCTGAAAGAAAATTGGATGTTCCTTTGTGACAAACTGCCATGCGCTTTTGAAATCATCACGGATCATTATCCACAGACCTTTTGTGGCCGGAGCCTGTTTTTCAAAAGGAATGTGCAGAAACAATTCTAATAGGGCGGAGAGAAAGAAACAAAGCATTGCCAGATTGAGAATCGGGGTAATGCCAAAAAAACCATATAACATACCGCCCAAGGCCGGTGCCGCTAAGGTAGCCACCGCATTGATCCCGGTGGTGACACTGTTTGCGGCGGTTAATTGTTCCTTTGCGGTGATGGCCGGAATGCTTGCGGATACACTTGGTTGATAGAATGCTTGAATGATGGAAAGCAGAATCATAAAGGCTGCCGTTAAAGCAATAATATCACAGTGTTTCATCAAAAGTGAAAACATGAGAAGGCTAAATGCGGTGAAAAAATCCAACACTACCATGATTGCTTTGCGTGGTAAGCGATCCGCACTGATTCCCCCAATCAAGGATAACAGAATATTAGGTATTTTTGAAACGACCAATATCGTCGCAAACATGGATGCGGAATTGGTCAGATCTAATATATACAGGGATAAGGCAAAACTCACGATTTGATTGCCGAAAATGGAGATGATCTGACCGATCACCATCAAGGTAAAATCTTTGTGAAATAGTTTTTGGGTCTGTGTCATTTGGATTCCTGCTTTCTTTTTCTATGATGCACTTGCGCGCAATGCATCCTATCTTATTAAATACCGAACGACGGTATGTATCTTGGCTAAGAAGAACTGCCTTTAAAGGGCAGCTTCAATTTTTAGATAATATTGTTCGATGAGCTGAAACATCTCATCATCAAACAGATCCAATCCCATATGGGCTAGGATTTGCGCAGTGGTGCGGGTACGACGCATAAATACATCTTTTCCGTTGTTATTGAGGAAGGGGGATGCCCATAGATTGATCAGTGTAAACATGAGTTCGGCACAAATCTGTGGATCCTCCACATGGGCACTGCCATCCGCATTCGCTGCTTGAATCATCCTTGCCATTTCCGGGGCATTCTCATGCACATTCTGATAGAGAATATCCGCCGCTGCTTGCGGGATATGAAAAATGGCACAACGCATCTTATCAATCTCCGCTTTTTGCGGATCTGTAAATTCATTTTTGAACAATGCCTTAATTCGCTCTAAGCCATTCAAAGTGGGATCCATTTCGCTCGCTTTGGGATGGCGGTGCGAAAAACTGCGGTTGCTTAATGCTTCCAAGATTTCCTCTTTCGCTTTAAAATGATGATAGATTGCGCCTTTTGACATCCCCAAACGCATCACAATATCCTGAATGGTAGTTTTGTCATAGCCTTTTTCCACAAACAAATGATAGGCGCAGTCTAATATTTTTTCCACTGTTCGCTCGGGAAATTTATTTCTTGCCATTGTATCACCTTCACATACATACCGTCGGTATGTTTATAGTTTAAAGGATTCTATGTTGTTTGTCAACCACGAATTTGATTCTTTTAAAAATCGCTATTTTGATTCTTAAAAAAATCAGGAGGATCCTAATGAAGGGATGTTAGAAGAAACGAGTGGATGTATCATTACGCTTTGTACTTGTACAAGTGACGCTTTTATGTTAGGATAAGTCTTGGATAAGGATGTGAAGCAATGAAAGAAAACAAAACCAAAGCGGTCAAGTCAAAAGGTGCGTTGTTGCTTGCGCGGGCAAAACAGGCGAAACAGAAAGAAACGGATAAGAATTTTGATAAATTGGTCGGTAAGCGCAGAAACAATGCGAAGTTCGATAAAGTCAATTTCAATGGTTAAAAAACAAGGCTAGATCAGAAAGGTGACTGCCTTGTTTTTCATTGTGATTTGAATGAGTTCGGGATTTCCGCCTTCTTCACCGTCAATCGTCCAATTGGCCTGTGGATCACTTTCAATCAGTAGGGCTTGGGCAGTGAAAAACTCCATGAATCTCTCATTGATTTCCTGTTTGAGTAAAGCAGAGATGATCAGCTGTAAGTCCAAGGGATTTTGCGGCATGCGTACGAGCAATACCTCAAATTCGCCATCATCGAGTTCGGCATGTGCAGTGTTGATGGATTGAAAACCGGCGATGGAACGGGAATTGGTAATTGCGCCAAAGACAAAGTCATCTTCAATGATGCGATCCGCAGCGACGATGCGCATATGATAAGTAGTGATTTTCGGTAGCAATTTCATTCCTTCTAAGAAATAGGCAGCTTTGCCCAACAAGTTTTTCGTTGCCTGTGGGGTATCGTAGGATACTTGGGTAAATGCGCCAAAGGCCGCTACATAGGTAAAGTATTTTTCGTTGAAGGCACAAATATCACAGGCAAAGGGTTGTTCTTTGGCGAACACTTCCATTGCCTTATCTATGTTTCCTGATAAATGCAGAGTTGTCGCAAAATCATTGACCGTACCGGTGGGGATATAGGCAATGGGCAGCCGCTTGTTTAAGCGCAGTACACCGTTGACTACCTCATTCAGCGTTCCATCTCCACCACAGCACACCAATAGATCATAGCGTTCTCCATGTGCCTGAATCAATTCCTCTGCGTGACCTTTATAGGCAGTAGGAAAACAGGAGATCAAATAACCCAAAGAGAAGAAACCTTGAATGATGGAATATAAAGAGGATTTTACTTTGCCCTTTCCGGCATGTGGATTGAAGACAAACATACATTGTTTACGCATAAACTCCCACCTTTCGATTCACTTGCCTTTATTATACCTGATTTCACCGAAAAAAACAGTTTTCATCTGATGAAATGCAGGATTTTTTAGTTAAGTTATTTTCAAATGCGGTGATTTGTTTTATACTTATGAAAAGAATAAGCGCTGATACTCATACAGATTTATGGATGAAGTATGCATGTATAAAGGGAAATTGGAGCAGAGGGATATATGGATGGCAATGAAATATTGAATGTGGCCGGTATGGCAGGGCGGATTTTATTGGAAAGTGGGGCAGAGGCTTATCGTACGGAAGAAACGATGGTGAAGATCTGTGAAGGATTTGGGATGGAGGATGCACAGTCCTATGTGACCACCACCGGTATTATGATGTCGATTACGCATGAAAAAAAGAACTATGCGAAGATTACCCGGATTCAAAGACGTGGGGTGGATTTGAATAAAATTGATTTAATCAATGCGTTGTCACGCAATATCTGTGCCAAAGGCTATACGATTGCGCAGGTAGAAGAAGAACTTCATCGCATTGATGAAATGGGGCGCTATGCATATTTCACCACGCTGTTTTTTTCCGCGTTGTCCGCATTCGGCTTTGCCTTTTTCTTTCATGGGACATGGAAGGATGCACTTTGTGCCTTTGTGATTGGCTTGGCAATTAAGTTTGTATCACTTGGCATGGAGAAAAGCGGCATCAATTTGTTTTTTCACAATGCGCTTGCGGCAGGGGTTGGCGGCTTGTTGGCAGTTGAATCGATCAAACTTGGCTGTGCGGATTCATTGGATACGGTGATCATTTCCAGTATTATGTTACTGGTGCCGGGCTTGGCGATTACCAATGCGATTCGCGATAGTGTTGCGGGTGATTATGTGACCGGCTTATCCAGAGCAGTGGAGGCCTTTTTGTGTGCCATTGCGATTGCGGTCGGTATTGTGGCGGTATTGACGCTGTGGGGAGGCCAGTGATATGATCAGCGCGGCACTTTCAGGTTTTATCGCAACCTTTGGATTTGGGATTTTATTTAATATCAAAGGGTATAAACTCATTTTGGCTGCGGTGGGGGGCATGATTGGTTCACTGGTTTATACTTTGTGTATGGAACTTGCTTACAGTGAAGTTTTATCATTGTTTATCGCAAGCATGTGTTTTGCGATTTATTCAGAGATTTTAGCGCGGGTCTGTCGTACCCCGGTGACGACGTTTATTATCTGTTCGCTGATTCCTTTGGTGCCGGGGAAAGGAATGTATGAGACGATGAAACTGGCTGTAAACGGAGAGGATTTAAGTGCACTTTCAAAGGGGATTGATACGCTTGCCAATGCGGGCGCATTGGCCCTTGGCATTATCTTGGTATCAACGCTGATGCATTTGTTTTTTCATGTATGGCATCAACGAAAAAGGATGGGTTGAAGGCTTGTTTTTGACTACAATGCACTCATCGTTGGTTAATGATGATTTTTTGCCTGTGTGCTTGCGCTTCTGGCTTGATTGAGCAAGATTCCCGCAATGCGGCGTAAATGACGGTATTCCTCCTGTTGAATCAAATCACTGATGGCGCTTAAACGCTTGGCACCATCGACACAATGTAAGACACCGTGCTCATCCTTGCGCAGTTTTATCGCAAACCCCAAACCCATTCGCTTCAAACTGGCAGCCAAGGCAGGATCGTATGCTTTGTGTTCAAATTGAATCTCATCTAGATCAAAATATTCTATTTTCACAAGATCACTCATTTCTTGATTCATCTTATCATGTTTATATGAAAAAGTCGATATTCATAGCGATTTCTTTGTTTCTTATGCGAATGTTGGATCACTGTAATGGGGTGTTTTTTTGTTTGATGAGCAGAGTGCCTAACTATGGGCAAATGATTGCTTTTATGATACAATAAGCAGGAATAATTGAGGTGAGCAATATGCTGGTGACACTTGCATCAGTTCAGAAATACCATAATGAGAAATGTATTTTGGATCATGTTTCTTTTACACTGGAGGAGCGTGAAAAAGTGGCATTGATCGGTGTCAATGGAACAGGGAAGTCCACACTGCTTGCGATACTGGCAGGCATGGAACATTATGACAGCGGTCAGATCATGTGCAAAAAAGGTTTGCGAACTGCCTATTTAGCACAGACGCCGATTCTAAATAATCAAAACAATGTGCTACAAGAAGTCATGGCAGATGCCGCAAAGGATACGCAGGAATACGAGGCAAAAGCGATGTTGGGAAAATTGGGCATCTATGATTATGAGCAGTCCATTGCGGTGTTGTCAGGGGGAGTGCGCAAGCGGGTGGCACTTGCGAAGGTGTTGTTACAGGAGAGTGATTTACTGTTGCTGGATGAGCCCACCAATCATTTGGATGTCGCAATGATTGAATGGCTGGAAGGGTATTTGATCAAATGCCGACAGGCGGTATGCATGGTAAGCCATGATCGTTACTTCATGGAGCGGATCACACAGACGATCATTGAGTTAGATCATGGTGCACTGTATCGCTATCAGGGGAATTATGAAACCTATGTTGCACAGAAACAAGAGCGCATGGCCTTGGAACAGGCGCATGAGAGCAAGCGGCAGGCATTATTGCGCAAGGAACTGGCATGGGTACGTGCTGGTGTACAGGCACGCGGAACCAAGGATAAAGGAAGATTGGAGCGTTTTCGTCAGTTGAGTGAAGAAGCCGGGATTGAACGACAAGGAGAACTGCGTTTCACAGCGTTGGCAGAGCGTTTAGGCAAGAAGGTGATTGAACTGAATGGCATCACCAAAGCCTATGGAACGCAGGTATTGTTTCAGCCATTCGCTTATCCGATTCAGCGGATGGAGCGCATCGGCATCATTGGTGGCAACGGCTGTGGAAAGTCTACTTTATTAAAGATTCTTGCGGGTGAGATACAAGCAGATGCGGGTACAATCACATACGGAGAAACGGTAAAAATCGGTTATTTTGCGCAGGGCAATGAGATGCTGGATGAGACTATGCGTATCATTGATGTGATTCAGGAAGTCGGTACGCAAATACAGACGAGTGCAGGCAGTGTGAGCGCAGCGCAGTTGTTGGAACAGTTTTTGTTTGAGCGTACTACCCATTATCAAAGCGTTTCTACCTTATCGGGCGGAGAAAAGCGGCGGTTGTATCTGCTTAAAGTATTGGTGGAAGCACCCAATGTGCTGTTATTGGATGAGCCGACCAACGATTTGGATCTTACCACTTTACAGTTGTTAGAGGATTATTTGGACACTTATCCGGGTGTTGTGATTGTGGTATCACACGATCGTTATTTTTTAGATCGTATCTGCGATACCCTTTGGTATTTTGAAGATAGCACAATTCAAACAAGCATCGGAGGATATGCACAATATCGCGATGCCAAGACAAAGCCATCACACGCGCCACAAACATCGAAACAAAACGCTGATTCCACTTCGCTTTATCGCCCCAAGGTGATTATAAGTTCGAAAGAGAAGCGCGAGTATGCGCAGTTGGAACATCTTATCAATGAATTGGAACAGCGCATTATGCAATGTGATGAGGCAATGGGATCATGTGGTGAAGATTATCGCAAGATACAGGAATACAGTGATCAGCGCCAGCAGTTAGAACAAGAGTTAGAAACAAGCATGGAGCGTTGGATGGAGTTAGAGGAGAAGTATGTCGCATGGAGTGCTCTCCAACGCAAGAATTAAAAAGGAGGAATTGGATGAAACGATGGATCATCTTATCGACAGTTGTGCTGTTTTTACTTGCCGGCTGTCATCAAGAGAAAGAAGCCCTTGGGCATATGGAAGAATTGAGTATAGAACAGTTGACAGAAAAAATAAATCGTCAGGATGATTTTGTGCTGGCACTTACCAAGACCACTTGCGGTCCTTGTCAGCGATTCCATGAAAGTGCACAAGTGTACTTGCAGGATCATGAAGAAGTCATTTATTATTTGGTGTGGGATCATCAAGAGGATCAAATAAGGGCAAGATCATTGATCACATCCTATGTGGGAAATACCAATGTGACACCGGATTTATTTATGATTGAACAAGGCAAGGTAAGCAATCGTTATTGGGATGATTACGATGGTTTGGATGAGGAAACGCTTGCGCAGTGGATAGAGAAGTATCGCCCTTGAGTTTAGTTCACTTATCGAAAGGAAAGATTGCACATCATGGAATGTGCTTTTTTATCGTTTTATTTATCAAAAATATGAATATAGATGATATTAGGGTGGGTTACCTATGTGGTGGATGGATGATATGGGATACATGGATATTGGCTTGGTTGAGGTTTGTTCTTTTGTGCTTATGGGTTTTCATTAGAAAAACCTTGAATTTCATATGTATTACATCATACTACTTTTGAAGGTTTGCACAATTTTTTTTACACTACCTCTTAATGCTATAAATGCCTTTTCATTTTTATCCGTCCAGTTCTCTTTTATTTTTGTGTTAAAACTAAAATGAAAAAGATAACCTTTATCATTTTGGTTATCTTTAGAAAATTCTAATTTCCGTAATAATAAGTTTGAAAAGAAGTAACTGCATACCAATAGCCATTGTATTCTACAACGCTTACAGCCATGGCTACATTTATGGATTCTTCCAACATAGAGGCATTATGTCGAGGGCTAGCTTTCCATTCTTCAAAAAAATTAGTTTTAGATGAACCCATACCAATATTTTCTCCAAAACCATAAGAAGCGGCATGATTAAAGTTGTTCACTAATTCCATCGCCCTACGATCTGCCTCAGCTTGTGTTACCGCGTTACTTGGTAATGGTTTTAATCCGTTTTGTTGTCGCCATGCATTGATTTGAGCGAAGTATGTGCTAGAAATATCAGTGCGATAGTGTGGTTGTTCTTGTGCGGTATTACCTCCGTTTGTGCTACTGCCACCACCATTACTTGATTGGTTTCCACCAGTGTTGCCTTGGTTGTTATTTGCCGGAGGATTGACAGGTGTATCAGGCTCTTTCGTCTTTTCTTTAACGATCACCTTGTAAGACTGTTCCGCTTTATTACCATTCACATCATAAGCAATAACCTTGACTGTGTATTCTCCTATCTGATCTGTATTTACATCACTTTCAATGATATAACCATCTTTTGTGATTTCTTTATCATTACTTTGCTTGATATCTTCGTCGATAGGATCTTTCACTGATTCAATATTACTAACTGGATCAAATGCATCACCTTCTATAATTTCAAGGGACTCTGATTTGAATATGATTTCAGGTGCTTGTGTATCTTTGATCTCAATTTGTTCTGTAAATTCTTGACAAGTTTCATCTAAACAAACAGTAAATACAATATCAAGATGTCCAACTTTTTTAGTATCAAACTCTGCGACAGTGATCTTATTTCCATTTGTGGTGGATCGTGTTTTCCATTCAATTTCTGACTGATCACTGCCATATTCAATCACATTATCATTCAACTTAAACTCAATCTTGACTTTGTTCATCTGTGTTATCATCAAGAAGATAATGATAAGTAAAATTAGGATTACACCAACAATGCTATATTGTACTTTCTTTTGTTTTAACAGTTCTTTCATATTCATAATAGATCTCCTTTGAGCCTATCATACACCAAATGAATTTAAAAAGAAAGTATGCATTGCCTGTTTTTTACCCTCAAACAAGCAACGCAAACAATCGCCATGTGCCAATTCAATTCCCACTTCCACATAAGTCCTCCTACTGCAAGGAAAGGGATTGAAAATAAGCATCATTTTGCTTGATCAATGGATGATTTGGTTTCAGTTTCTTTGCCTGCTCATGATAATACAGCGCTTTTGGATGATCTTGGATGCGATCATAACACACAGATAATTGTAAATAGGGGAGAAAGGCATAAGCATCTGGTTCGACAAAGCCGCCATTTTTCTCCTGCATCTTGCAATCCAGTGCTCGTGTATACCAATAAATCGCCTGATGATATGCGTTTTGTTCATAAAATAAAAAACCAATATCACAAAGCAATTCTGCCCTAGGCACATCATAGTGAAAACTCTCAAATAGTGCCGACATTGCCTGCTCATTTTGCTTTAACAGTTGATGACAGCGCCCTTTTAATCGACAGGCATCAATACAATTCTCTACCCATCCTTGTTGTCCCTTTAAAAATACATCAAATTGATGGATGGCTTGCTCATAGCGTTCATGATAATACAATTCTCTGGCATAGTAGTATTGTTCCCGTGGAGAAAGTACGTTCCCTTGATCTAGCAGTTTTTCAAAAATGCGCAGATTACGGTTGGGATCATTTGCTTTTTCCTTGCGGTGTGTAATCGCGATCTCGCTATATTGAATCTCACCCTGCGGTGTGATTGCTTCATGGATCGCCCCTACCCATTGAAATTGCATAGATCGTTTTAGCAGCCGCTCGCGATAATAACTGAACAAGGGCTGCCCCTGCGCATCCAAACCGATATGATACTTCATCATCACCATATCAGGTTGTATCTCACTATGCTTCCAATCCAATAATTTCTGCTGGTCAAGCTCGCTGATGACATCATCACCGTCAAGCCATAAAATATAATCCATTGTGGCCAAGGAAAATGCATAATTGCGGGCGGCTGCGAAGTCATCCTGCCAGTCATAATGATATAGTTTCACCGGGAAGCGTTGGGCAATGGCACATGTTTCATCATCGCTTCCGGTATCCACAATAATGATCTCATCTGCGATCTTAGTGACGCACTGTAAACAGCGTGCAAGCACCGCTTCCTCATTTTTTACGATCATCGCCAATGATATGGTTTTCATTCCATTCTTCACCTCGGTATTATCTTATGCGATTCAGGTGAACAAGTACCCATTTCTCGATTCTTTGGCTAGTGACGCAGATCATCACTGGTATGGATAAACATTTTTTGCGTGTTATCATTTTGCACACACAAAAAGACATGTGACAGATGAAGCACTGCCGCATGCCTTTTTGTTTTTGCCTTTCATGAAAGTAGGTGTTTAAGTTTTAAATCCCTTTCAACTGATGGAATGCATGTTGGGCCGCAATCGCACCATCGCTGGTAGCGGTAACGACTTGTCGTAGCTGTTTGTGAATGACATCACCGGCACCATAGATGCCTTTGCATGTTGTCTCACAATTCTCATCGACAAGCAGATAGCCCTGCGCATTTAACACATCCAGTCCCTGCAAAAATGAAGTTGCCGGGTCTTGACCGATATAAGGGAAGATGCCCATGCATTCCAACGTCATCTCCTCTAACGTATCGCTGTGTGCCAATACAATCCCACTTACCCGCATACCATCATCGAGGATGCGCACGGGGATGTGCTTTTTGATCACATGAATCTTGGGATTGTCTTTGATGCGCTGCTGGATAATCGCATCGCCGCGAAATACATCACGACGAATCACAATGTGAACACTGCCTGCGAATTGGCTCAGATAGAGGGCCTCCTCCAAAGCGGAATTGCCACCGCCGATCACGACAACGTCTTTTCCCTTAAAGAACGCTCCATCGCATACCGCACAATAGGATACACCACGACCGATGTTTTCCACTTCTCCGGGTATTTGAAGCATACGCTCCTTCGTACCGCTGGCAACGATGACCGCCCGTGCTTCATAACAGGTGCCATCCTCACAGAGAATCTTTTTATATTCTGTGCCATCTTGAATCTGAACTACATTCCCATACAAATATTCACTGCCGAACGCTGTCGCATGTTCAAACATGTCACTGGCCAACTGCGCTCCCGCAGTTTCCTTAATGCCCGGCCAGTTCGCAATCTCATACGTTTTTATCAGTTTACCACCCGGTGCGCCCATTTCCAGCATAGCGGTTTTTAACCCGGCACGACTGGCATAAATGGATGCGCTCATCCCGGCGGGTCCAGCACCGATTATTATTATATCGTATTGTCGCTCCATTCGCAATCCTCCTTTACTAATTCTATCAATTCATTTAACTGATGAATCACTCTGCACGGTTTTTGATCCAATAGTGCTTGTTCACGATTGGGGTCAAAGGAAGCCGCCACTGAGAATCCACCCATGCGTTTGCATGCTTCGATATCGCTGGGATTATCCCCCACATAAATTACATCATCATGATTGTGAAGCAGTTTTTGACATGCCAACAAAATGCCTTCGGGATCCGGTTTGGGATGCTCGATATCCTCCGCTCCAATAATAACATCCACATAGGAATCTAGCGCAAAAGCCTCTAGGCCCAGTTGTACCATGGATTTGATTTTATTGGAGACAACTCCAACGGCATAGCCGTTTTCCTTCAAATATTTCAGTGTTTCGCGTGCGTGCGGGAAACTTTTGATATATTCATTGTGATGCTCCCGATTAAATGCACGATAATAGGCAATGATTTCATCTACCAAATCTTCCTTGAAATATTGCTGGAACGTACCTTTCAGCGTCGGTCCTAAAAATGAGGATAGTTCCTCCTCGCTGAGCACATGATCCGGCATATACTTATGAAAGGTGTGCCGGAAGGAGGCATAGATCAAATCCTTTGTATCGACCAAGGTGCCATCCAAATCAAACAAGACGGCCGGTTTTTCGCGGCGAAATGGCCAAATCCGTGCGAATAGTTTATCAAAGACACCTAGAATGCCAAGGATGCCAATGGCAACGCCGATCAGTGATACCACCTGTGCCATTTTTAATTCTCCCAGCATCAAGGCATCACTGCGCATACTTTCAATCCAAAAGCGTACTGCGCCATACCAACTCAAATAGGCATACATCAAATCGCCGCGTTTCCTGCGTCCATACTTCTGATATAGGAAGCGAATGATCACCCAGCCCAATAGATTTGCTAAACTCTCAAACAGAAAGGTTGGTTCACGATAAGATCCGCCGATATACATCTGATCTTTGATAAAAGAAGGGAAATAGTGATAATACTCCTCGGATACAATGCGTCCATAGGCTTCTTGATTGATGAAATTGCCCCAGCGACCGATGGCCTGTGCAATCAATATATTGGGGAAAATCGCATCCATAATGCGCATGCCATCCACTGCTTTATTGCGAAAGTACCATAAGCCAAACAGGGTGGCTGCGATGATTCCGCCATGAATGGCCAAGCCGCCTTCCCAAATATAGAAGATGCGCATCGGATTTGCCGCATACATCTCCCATTCAAAGATTACATAATAGATGCGTGCACCGATGATACCAATCGGAAACATGTAGTAGAAAAAATCCTCGAAGATATCTGTTTGATATCCCCATTTTTTTAGTGTCTTAATACTTAAATAATATGCGATCAATGCCCCTGCGAGCATGAGAAACGCATACCATGTGATCGTAATCGAACCGATTGACAGGATCACCTTTGCGTTTGGGAACAGTTCCATAAGCGACCTCCGTTTCTTTGTTTCTGTCTGCATGGGAGGCGGTATCCCGCTATCCCTTTTTTTAAGAAATGCGTATATTATCGCTTTTTTTTGCTTCATCTTCATTTAGCGCTATGTAGTGAGCGAACATATAAGCAAGATATGCAGCGTTTTTTTATGTTATGGCTTCTTTGTGTTTGCTTGTTTTGTTGGCAGCGCTGCCTCTTTGCGTTTGTTTTCCTCAATATATTGTAGAACGCGTTCTTCAAATTCCTTGGCGCTGTCCATACCCATTTCACTGAGAATGAAATTGGTCACGGCCGATTCGATGATAACGGCCATGGAGCGGCCCTCACGCACCGGAATGACAATCTTAGGCACTTCCACACCCAATAGATTATCATATTTCTTATTTTCGATGCCAACCCGATCATAATCGGCATTGCGCTCCCATGGCATCAGACAGATTTCTAATGCGACCTCTGCCTTGGATACGATCGAGGCAATTCCAAACATGCGCTGGATGTTAATGACACCGATGCCGCGGATTTCCAACATTCCCCTGAGCATTTCCGGGGGCTGCCCGACAATCTTGTTGTGGATGCGATAAATATCCACTCGATCATCGGCCACAAGCAGATGTCCGCGCTTGACGAGTTCCAAAGCAATTTCCGATTTGCCCATTCCACTTTCCCCACGAATGAGTACACCTTTGCCATAGATATTGATTAAGCCACCGTGCAGCGTATCGCTGGCCGCGAGCTGTTCATCCAAAAAGGCAACGATATCAATAATCAGCCTTGAGGTGGTAGCGCTGGAGACAAAGATCGGAAATTTTTTACGCTTGGCAATGCGCTTTAACAAAGGCGGGCATTCATACTGCTTGGAGATGATGATTGCCGGTGTTACTGCGGTGGTAAGAAAGTCAAAGGATTTGCGCTGTTTATGCTCACTCATCGTTTGAATATAAGCGATCTCTTTATCACCGAGGACAACGAGTCGTTTCAACTGGGAATGATCGAAGTAACCGGCCAATTCCAAGCCGGGACGATTCGTATCGGCAATCATGATGGGACGCTCTAAACTCTCCTCATTGCCACAGATCTGTTCAAAATTGAAGTATTCCTTCAATTTGCGCACGGTAATAAATTTAACTTCCTCCATGCGGATCCCCCTTTAACAGTTTGCGCAGATAATGAGCGGTATAACTCTCTTTTACCGCAGCGATTTCCTCCGGAGTACCCTGCGCAAGGATACTGCCGCCTTCATCGCCGCCCTCAGGTCCTAAATCAATGATATGGTCCGCACATTTGATCACATCAAGATTATGTTCAATCACCAGCACGGTATCGCCATTGTCAACGATGCGCTGTAAGACTTCTAAGAGCTTTTTCACATCATGCGTATGTAAACCGGTGGTTGGCTCATCTAATACAAAGAGTGTCTTGCCGGTTGCCTTGCGCTGTAATTCCGATGCGAGTTTTACTCGTTGTGCCTCACCGCCCGATAAGGTGGTGGCACTTTGCCCCAGTTTAATATAGCCAAGCCCGACATCTTTTAATGTTTGTAATTTATGGCGAATCTTTGCCACATTCGCAAAGAAGTCGATCGCTTCTTCTACACTCATTTCCAATACGTCATAGATGTTTTTGCCTTTATAGGTTACCTGCAAGGTTTCTTCATTGTAGCGCCGCCCTCCGCATTCCTCACATGGCACATAGACATCCGGTAGGAAATGCATGGAGATGCGCAGGATACCATCACCTTGACAAGCCTCACAGCGACCACCTTTGACATTGAAGGAAAAGCGTCCTTTTTCATAGCCGCGCATTTTAGCATCCGGTGTTTGCGCAAATAGATCGCGGATATCATCGAATACGCCGGTATAGGTAGCGGGATTGGAACGCGGTGTGCGCCCGATGGGATCCTGTGAAATATCAATCAGCTTGTCAATATTGGCTAAGCCTTTGATTTTTTTATGCCTGCCCGGTTTAATTTTTGTACGACCCAGTTCATGTAGGATTCCTTTGGAAAGAACTTCATTGACCAGTGAGGATTTACCGGAACCCGATACACCGGTGACAACGATCAATTTCCCCAATGGGAATTTTACGCTGATATGCTTCAGATTATTCGCAGATGCATCAATGACTTCGACATATTTGCGATTGCCTTTGCGGCGTGTTTGCGGTACTTCGATTTGTAAACGGCCACTCAGATATTGACCGGTGATCGAATGCTCATCTGCCATGACCTGTGCCGGGGTACCGTGTGCTACCACATGGCCACCATGGACACCTGCGCCCGGCCCAATGTCAATGATGTAGTCACTGGCTCTCATCGTATCTTCATCATGTTCGACAACGATCAGCGAATTGCCCAGATCCCGCATATTTTTGAGGGTGGCAATCAAGCGATCGTTATCACGCTGATGCAGGCCAATGCTTGGTTCATCCAGCACATACAATACACCGCTGAGATGCGATCCGATCTGCGTTGCCAAACGAATACGCTGTGCTTCTCCACCGGACAAAGAACCGGCCAGCCGATCCAACGTCAAATACCCCAAACCGACATTATTTAAAAACTGGAGGCGATCATGAATTTCCTTAACGACCAGTTTGGCAATCTCCGCTTGCTGGGGTGTCAGCTTTAAGTGTTCCATATAGGCAAGTGCCTGTTTGACTGACATTTTGGTCCATTCATGAATGTTTAAATCACCGACACGCACAGCCAAAGCCTGCGCATTTAAACGCTTACCGCCACAGGCAGGACAGGGAGCCTCCGCCAAAAAGGTCGCATACCATTCTCGTGACATTTGTGAAGTTGTTTCCATATAGCGCCGTTCAATTAAAGTACAAACACCTTCAATGTATTCACTCTTTTTGATGATACTGCCGGATTTGGAATACATATGAAAGGAAATCATATCCTTAGATCCATATAACAGGATATCCAATTCCTTTTTCGTTAAATCCTTAATCGGCTTGTCGATATCAATATGATAATGATCACACAGTGCTTTGAAACGCTGCCATTCTAAATTTTCCTTGGCGATGATGTTCTTATAATAAATGATACCACCTTGGCGAATGCTTTTACTGCGATCGGGAATCAAATAATCGACATCCACTTTTTGGGTAATGCCCAATCCCTTACAAGTATCGCATGCCCCAAAGGGCGCATTGAAGGAAAACAAGCGCGGTTCTAAACGCGGTATCGTAAAGCCGCAGTATTTACAGGAATAATTGCTGGAGAACAGTTCCTCTTTGTGATCATGATCGACAATCACAAGGCCATCGCTTAGCTTTAAAGCAGTTTCTAAGGAATCATGCAGGCGCGAGCGATCGTTTCCCTTCACAATGCGATCAACGACCACATCAATGTTATGCTTCTTGTTTTTTTCTAAAGGAGCGACATCCTCTAATAATTTCATCTCACCATCAATGCGCACACGGATAAAACCTTCCTTGCTTAAGCGCTCCAATAGATCCTTGTGGGTTCCCTTGGCTCCATGGACGGCCGGGGAAAGGATGGTCAATCTTGTTTTATCCGGCAGTTCCATGATGCGATCTACCATCTGTTTGATCGTTTGCGAAGTAATCGGCTCATTGTGATTGGGACAATAAGGAGTACCAATGCGTGCATATAATAGACGCAGATAATCATAGATCTCCGTTACCGTACCAACAGTAGAACGAGGATTATTGCTCGTCGTTTTCTGATCAATGGAAATGGCCGGTGATAAGCCTTCAATCGAATCGACATCCGGTTTTTCACTGTTTCCTAAAAACTGTCGTGCATAGGCAGAAAGACTTTCCACATAACGACGCTGACCTTCGGCATAAATGGTGTCAAAGGCTAAGGAGGTTTTGCCTGAGCCTGA
>JAAWON010000012.1 GCA_022799495.1 Erysipelotrichaceae bacterium
GCACGCTTCTTTTCAGGCTTATCTTGCCAAACAAAAGCACCGTGTTCTTGGTGCTAATGTTTAACTTTTTTTGGGACATTTTCATTTTCGCTTGACAGGCGTTCCTTGGGGAAAAATACCTTGGCTTCATAAAAATGTTTCAGAGATTAAAGTAGGCTGATCCATTTGGTAATCAGACCTTTTAAATGGTTCCTTTTGTATTTATTGTGCCAATCCAAGCAATGAAACACTACGAAAAAAGGACTGCGTACAGCAAGTGGTTCAGTCCTTCCATCTGATTAAATAATCTGATATTTCTTTAAGAAATGTGCAATACCATCACTGTCATTATCGAGCGTTACCTCAAAGGCAGTTGCCTTAACACTTTCCATCGCATTGGCCATCGCAACCGGATATTTCACGACTTCAAACATGGATAAATCGTTTTCCCCATCACCAAATACAGCTATTTCATCAGGGGAGATACCCAGTTCTTTCGCCAGTTTCAAAAGCGCATTGCCCTTATTGATACCTAAGGGCTGGCATTCAATCCAACGATAGGTGGTACGGGCAAGATGGTATTTTTTGCCTAAACGCTTGCATAGTTCCTGATAGGGAACATCCAATCGCTCCGGCTCATGCGCAAAGCAAATTTTATTGATTGGGCAAGGAATATCCTGTGGCCCTTCAATATAATTGATATGAGAATACCCCTTGCGCTGATCAATTACCAGCCCAAATGCGCCGGCTGTCCAAGGCACATCCTCCGCAATGTTATTTTCCTTGCGATAAACTTCCTTAAGTTGTTTTACGCTTGTAGGAATGTAATCATAGATCGTATCATCCATTACGCCCATAATCTCAATATCATAAGGAAACGCAGCCGTATAGATCTCATGAATTTCATCTAAATTCAAACGTCGTATCACTTCATGCTCCATTGTGGCAGTCTTGGTAATTGCCGCACCATTGGCACCGATAAAGTAACCGTCATATTGCGGCATCTGTAATTGTTCCCCAAAAGCGGTCAGTGATTTATAACTCCTGCCCGAGGAAAGTACCAAGCGCACCCCTTTTTTCTCTGCCTCAATCAATGCCTGCAATGTTTGCTCACTGATGACATGGTTGGAATTTAAAAGCGTTCCATCCATATCCATCGCAATCAATTTGATTGGTAATTTGTTATTTTCCTGATCCATTGTTTCCTCATAAGTGCGAGTGCACTTTAACCTTTCCTTTTTGCATTGCCTCAAGCAATGCTTCCTGCTTTATCCCTGTTTCACTCCGGTTGAATCCAACCAAAATGGACACATGCCCGATATAATCCGTCATGATCCACATCATCGGTGACATAATCCGCCACAGCTTTTAAGGAATCGGTCGCATTCCCCATCGCAATGCCAAGTTCGGCACTCTCGATCATTTCCTTATCATTATAGCCATCCCCAAACGCTGCGATTTCATTAGGCTGAATGCCCCAATAAGCGGCACATTCAATGATACCATGCCCCTTATTCACATTGGGCGCCAAGATTTCATTTGCATAGTTCAAGGTGATGTGATAATTTTGTTTACATAGCGCCATAATTTCATCTCGCAGTGCTTCATCATGCGTGTAATACAATATATGAAGCAACTGTTGATTGGCATATGGCCTTGTTTCCGGCATCATGCCATACAGCATCTGAAACCGCGCTCTGATTTCATCATCGTGCCGGTTCATGCAGTTATCCTGATCCGTTGATACCCAGCGGTAAGTAAGATGATGCTGGTCCAAAAACGCAATGATTTGCTGCGCTTCCTCATGAACCAACGGATGTTGAATGATGCAGCGATCCTTTTCATAGATCTGTGCCCCTGCAATACAGACCAATGCGTCCATGATGTCCACATAATCCCTAGGCAATTCGCTCATCTCGGCCAATGAACGGCTTGTACAGATAGCGATTTTATATCCATTTGCTTTCAACATACGAAATGCATGCATGGCAGATGCAGGAATTTGATCCGTGGTATGAGAAAAACTGGTACCGTCGATGTCGAAGAAAATCGCTTTGATCATTACAGTTTTTCCTCACCCATGATGATAGTCTGACAGACTTGATATGCATCATCTATCACGGTAAAGTCCGCATCATAGCCAACCTGAATCTCACCCTTATGTTCCAAGCCAAGAAATTTCGCAACATTTTTTGATGATGCATTGATCGCTGTAACCTCTTCTATGCCACATTTTGTCACAAGATTTTTCACCATGTCGATCAATTTATTGGAACTGCCGGCCAAACGACCATCTTTTAAATGCCCGCAACCATGTTCATCCACTTGAACCCAGCGTCCCGGCATTTCATAGATTCCCGGCTTTAAACCCTTGATTTGAACCGCATCGGTTACTAAAATCAAACGATCCTTTCCTTTCGCACGTGCCAGTGCCTTTACAACAGCGAAGTGCACATGGACACCATCACAAATTACTTCCGCATACATATCATCCATACTCATCGCTGCACCGGCACTGCCCGGTTCGCGATGATGTACACCAAGCATTCCATTAAAGGTGTGAGTAAAACTACCGGCGCCGGCCGCTCTACCTGCTTCACAGTCTGCATAAGTCGCACCGGTATGCCCAATGGTAACACGCACGCCCTGCGCTGCACAATGCTTGGTCAATGCCTGTTCATCATCCATCTCCGGAGCGATACAAATCAAACGGATCTTACCATCTGCGGCCTTTTGCCAGCGCTCAAACTGTTCAATATTGGGCTTCTGGATTAAATAAGGATTGTGTGCTCCTTTGAAATTAAAGGAAATTTGTGGTCCTTCCACATGGATGCCCAATCCCTGTGTACCTTCATGATACGTATCAATCACTTTGGAAATGGTCGCAAAACTCTGTAATAGATTTGCTTCCGGAGCGGTTGAGGTGGTCACAAGAAAACTTGTGACACCCTCCTTTGCCAGTCCATCCATCCAATACTTTAAGCCTTCCTCATTCGCATAATTCGCATCCATGCCATTATAACCATGACAATGCATTTCAATTAAACCGGGAATGATCTTCCAATCGCCATAATCTCGATCTACCGCTTTTTCACCATAGGGATAAAGGGCTGTGATCTTTCCCTTTTGTATCTCGATCTGTGCCTTCTGAAAAGCCTCATCCACCCAGACACGAGTGCTTTGAATGATCATTATTTAACTTCCTTACCGCCGCAATAAACCTGAACGACCTCGTAATCACGATCCAATACGACCATATCGGCATCATAACCTGCACACAAGCGTCCTTTGCGATCATCCACACCCAAATAACGAGCCGGATTGATCGTTGCCATATTGATAGCCCAATCCACCGGAATCAGTGCTTTTTCAATCAAATTCTGTAAGCCCTTATTGAATTTCAATGTACCGCCGGCCAATGTCTCTGTACCGGCCAAATAAGCGGAACCGTTTTCACGGATCTCAATCGGATTACCGCCTAATTCATAGTATCCCGGCTTGCAGCCTTTCGCACACAGTGCATCATCAATCATCAAGCAGTAATCTCTGCCCTTGCTGGTAATGAATGCAGAAACCGCTGCCCAATCCACATGATTCCCATCACAGATGATTTCACCATACGTATCGCGCAAACGCATTGCTGCACCAACCAAAGCAGGCTCACGATGATGTAGACCATTCATACCATTGAATACATGAGTCATACCATTTGCGCCATTGGCTACTGCCATGATCGCTTCCTGATAAGTCGCACCGCTATGACCGATTGAAACATTCACCCCATTGGCAGATGCATATCTGGTCAAGGCATGATCAGGATCTTGCTCACAAGCCATTGTAATCACCTTAATCAAGCCTTTTGCGGCCTCCTGATATTTTTTAAATTGTTCCACATTCGGAGTAACGATAAACTGCTCCGGCTGTGCGCCTTTATTCTTCACATTTAAGTAAGGGCCTTCAAAATGAATACCTAAAATTTCAGCGCCCTCATAGCCTTCCTCAACAACCTTTGCGACATTCGCTACCGCATTGGTCAACACTTCCTCAGACTGCGTTACGGTAGTTGGACAGAAACCTGTAATACCTTCCTCCAATAAGCCTTTTGCCCATGTAACCAATCCTTCACGGTGTGCATCATTGGTATCAAAACCCAAACCACCGTGGCAATGCACATCAATCATACCCGGAATGATCCGATGATCACCGTAATCTACATCTGCTTTCTTTTCACCATACGGATAGATCGCAACGATTTTGCCATCCTCCATCTCAATTTGTGCTGCTGCGAACACACTGGAAATCCAAACCTGTTTACTTTGAATAATCATGATGTTTTCATCTCCTTTTTCTTCTAACATTATACCTTTTATTGGATAACAGTGCAATCCAAATAACCATGTTCTTCCCGTTATTTCACGGCTACACGCTATCTTTGTCGTTTTATCTGTATCCTTTGTCATTTTTTCATTCGCATCTATACCACCATCCTTTACATACCGATTTTTCTCACATTGTATGTTATTATACGCTTAATTGTGCTATACTATTACCAGAAATGGGAGGAATACTAAAATGATTAAAAACACATTGATTGAAGTATGCTGCGGAAGCATTGAGGATGTCGCATTGGCAAGCCAGTTTCCGGTGGATCGCATTGAGTTGAACAGTGCGTTGGAGTTGGGCGGGTTGACCCCTTCTATGGGTACCTTAAAACAGGCTGTTCAATGTTCGCGTTTGCCGATTTGCTGCATGGTGCGACCAAGAACTTCTGGGTTTCATTACACGGAGGATCAATTTGACAGTATGTGCTTTGATGCCGAGATGCTGATCAGTGGCGGTGCGGCAGGAATTGTGTTCGGTTTTCTTGATGATGAGATGTGTGTCAATGAGAAATGGACGAAGCGCATGGTACAAATTATACACTCTTATGGTCGTGAAGCCATTTTCCATAAAGCATTTGATGCCATTCCCGATAAGGATGAGGCATGCAAAATGTTAATTGCCTGCGGTGTCGATCGTATTTTAACAAGTGGTGGGGAAAACTATCCTGATATTGAAAAAGGCTTTCCGACATTGAAACATTTGATTGAAACATATAACGATCAGATCACGATTCTAGTTGGTGGAGGCGTTCGTGCACATAATGTTCGCAACATTCTCACATCCACAAAATGCACGGAGATTCATATGACCGCAAAAGAAATTGCCAATGACAACGGCGATTATGTACGTGTTTCAGAACAGAATTTAGAAGAGATTCTCGAAAACTTCTAAAGCGTAGAAACGAGTGATCCATTACAAAATACGCTGCTATAATGGAATCAGATAAGAAGTACCGATGGTGCTTCTTTTTTATAGCTTGATTGGATCAGCGCATCTGCATCATGCTATGTACATTGATCCATTTTACTTCCAAACAAAAAGACCACGTGATTTCCACATGATCTGTTTGTGTCATTTTCTACTGTTCAGATGCGTTGGTATCAGATGCATCTTTGGCCTTGGTCGTCCGCTTCTTTTTTGTTTCTGCCGCGGGCTTCAACTCTGCCTTTATGATTTTTTCATCCTCGCTTTTTTTGCGACGCGTGCGTTTTTTAACCACCGGTGCTTCCTCGCCTGTTACCTCCTGCATCGCTTCCTCAAAGGTCGGTTGATCCGCAGCCTTTTTGGTACGAGTGCGCTTTGGTTTCGGTTTCTCCTGTACTTCCGTTTGCGGCTGTTCGCTTTCGCCTTGGATAGATTCCTTGATGGAATCCGTGCTTGCGGCTTCATCCGTGGAAGTTGGAATTTCTTCCATAGTGGATTCACTTTCAGTCGCTGCTTGTCCTTCTTCCGTTGGTGCTACCAAAGGATGAATCGTTCCATGATCGACCAAATTTAAGATCTCCTCATTGGTGATTGTTTCTTCCTCAATCAAGGTTTCCGCAATCAATGCCAATAAATCCATATGATCAGAGATAATCTGCTTGCTGTTTTCGTAACATGCATTGATTATATTGCGGATCTCCTTGTCAATCTCATAAGCAATCTCATGCGAATAATCGTTGCCCTTGCCATAATCGCGGCCTAAGAATACATTACCACTCGCATCATCATATTGCACCGGTCCCAAATTCGACATACCGAAACTCTTTACCATCATTTTGGCAATCTTCGTTGCTTTCTCAATATCATTAGAAGCCCCTGCGGAGATCTCATGAAACATGAGTTCCTCAGCGACACGACCACCCAATAAACCGGTAATCTTTGCCATGAAGTCGCTCTTCGTCGGCATCATCTTTTCTTCTTCCGGCGTCATCAAATTATATCCGCCTGCATCGCCACGCGGTATAATCGTAACTTTTTGTACCATGTCGGAATTTTCCAGTTTCAAGCCGATGACCGCATGACCTGCCTCATGATAAGCAACCAAGCGCTTCTCTTGATCCGTATACTTACGGGATTTCTTGGCCGGTCCCATCATGACACGATCAATCGCTTCATCCAAATCATTCATCGTAACCAAATTACGATTATCACGAACTGCTAAAATTGCACCTTCATTTAAGACATTCTCCAAATCAGCTCCGGAGAATCCGGGTGTACGCTTGGCGAGATTTTCCAAAGAGACATCACTGGCGAGTTTCTTATTCTTTGCATGTACACCTAAAATCTCAATACGGCCGCGCTTATCCGGCAGTGATACCGTGATCTGACGATCAAAACGTCCGGATCGAAGCAACGCCGGATCCAACACATCAGGACGATTGGTTGCGGCAATAATTACGATACCGGTATTCTCACTCATTCCATCCATTTCCACCAACAACTGGTTCAAGGTCTGTTCACGCTCATCATTACCGCCACCCATGCCGGCACCACGCTGACGTCCGACCGCATCAATCTCATCAATGAAAACGATACATGGTGCATTCTGCTGCGCTTTTTTAAACATATCACGCACACGACCTGCACCCGTACCGACAAACATCTCCACAAAATCCGAACCGGAAATTGAGAAGAACGGTACATCGGCTTCGCCGGCTACTGCTTTTGCCAACAAGGTCTTACCCGTACCCGGAGGACCTACCATCAGCATTCCCTTGGGAATACGGGCGCCCATATCGGTAAAGCGGGAAGGATTTTTCAGATAGTCAATGATTTCCTTAACCTCTTCTTTTTCCTCCTCACAGCCCGCCACATCGGCAAAACGCACTTTCACATTGCCCTCAATGCGCGCCTTGGACTTGGTAAATTCAAACGCCTTATTCGCACCTCCGGCATTCATACGAGTAAACATATAAATGATCATACCACCTAGTAAAAGCACCGGCAGAATCACATTCAGCAGCATGCTCGTCATCATTTCCCCATGGCTTGGATCACTTGCCTCAACCACAGCTTCATTTTTTAACAACACACTGTCTAACCACGCCTGATTTTCCGCAGTTTGTGGGATACTAACATTAAAATTCTTAATCGTTCCGTTGTTATCATACTTACCGCTGACTTCAATCACCACACCCGTAATAGACATCTCTGCTTCGGTGATCTTCATCTTATCGGCATTCTTTTTAAATTCGTTGTAATTCATCGTATCTGTATTACTGGAATTTGCCATGGAGAACATGACGACAAAGATTGATATGACGACAATATAAGGCAATATATTTTTGAACTTAGACATATTCATAACATCGCACTCCTTTCCATATGCTATTCATAGAATTCACGCTTTAAGATACCGACAAAAGGTAAATTACGGAATTTCTGATCAAAATCCAAACCAAACCCGATCACAAATTCATTGGGGATTTCAAAGCCTACATAATCTGCCTCAATCTCCACCACGCGGCGTGTCGGCTTATCTAGTAAACTGACTACCTTGACATCCTTTGCGCCCTTGTTACGAAGTAAGGTTGTCACTTCTTTCAGTGTCCTACCTGTATCAATAATATCCTCTACCAATAAGATAGATAATCCCTTTACAGAACCATCCAAATCCTTATTGATTTTAATATCACCGATGGATTCAGTACCTTCATAACTGGATACATCCATAAAATCAAGACAGACATCCAAATCAATATGTTTAGAGAGTTCTGCCAAAAAAGGGATACTGCCTTTTAAAAGCGCCACCAAATAAGGTGTTTCACCACATTTGCGATAGTCCTCACTGATCTGTTTGCCCAATTCTTTACAGCGTCTTACGATATCCTCCTGTGATACCAATATTTTTTCTACTGCATGATGCATGTATCTTATCCTCCTACAAACATATAGATTATTTTAACACAAATACGCTAGGATTGTTAGAAAAATGTGAAATATCACAGCCTAATTTCGCGATAAAGATGATTTCACCTGCCTGATTGACCATAATCGGCCAAATTTGCCTCTCCTGTTTGGGAATCTTGCGATCAATGAAGAAACGATTTAGTTTCTTTGTGCCATAGCGTAAGGTAATGGCATCACCGGGCTTGGGGGAGCGTATGGTGATCGGGAAATCATCGGGATACAGCGTAACTCCTTCTATCACATCACCTTGATCGCTCAATGAATAATAAGGTGTTGTTAAGGGATGCAGCATCGTAATATCCGCATAGGTATAAGCATAGGAATCTGCTTGTATATCCTGTGGATGAGGAATGAGTGAAAGGATTCCGTACTCCTTATGAAACTGATATGCTTGCGTTGTGCGCTGTCCATTACCGCTTTGTAATAGTAGCGATCGCATACTGGCGAGTTCCTTGGCAGAAACATGTATGTTGCATTCCTGCTTCAACCAATGATGCAATACCGTATCTATCAGTGCTTGTGGCAAAGCAAGCAAGGAAGCGCAATCCTTCCTCCATGTGCTAAAAAACATGACAGCCTCCTGCCGCAGTTGCGCAAGACGCTGATTTTCCGCTTGAATCGTGAACATCATCTGATGCTTTTGCGCATCGCTCATGCCATCAATATAAGTATGGCGAATCCGATTCCTTGTATACTGATCGCTCAGATTGCTTTCATCCAGCCAATATGGAACATGATGATGCGCACAATACGCCATCAGTTCTTGCTTGGTATAAGACAATAGTGGTCGCACCACCAAACAACCAAATAGTTCACTGCGCTCCTTGATACCATAATAAGCAGGAATCGCACCGCGCTTTTGTTGCATGAGATAGGTTTCCAGATGATCATCCAACTGATGGGCAACCAAAACCCCTTTGGCATGATAACGCTGGATTAACTCATGAAAAAAGGTATAGCGCTGTCGCCGGGCAAAGGCTTGGAAGTTCTCTGTACAAGGCTCATTTTGATAACGCACTTCACAGGGAATATGATGAACCTCACAATACGCCATTACCCCTTTCATATCGCGCTTTGCACTTTCGCGTTTCTGGTAATTCATATGAGCTGCAATCACTTTGATATCAACTTGCATACACATATGTAGCAATGCCATGGAATCACTGCCACCACTGACCGCCACAATCCATGGATCCTGTTTCGTTTGTTTTTGTAATCGCATGCCTCCATTATACAAAATGTCTATCATGAACACAAGCAAGTCCTGTAAAAAGCGCAGAGAAAGCCATGTAAAAAATGTAACGAAGGCCATGTAAAAAGCACAGAGGATGGGGACTGATCCCCATTCTGTGCTCCTGCATCTACCAGACTCAAGCATACAATATATTTATGCTCGTTTGCGATAAACTTTGCTTAATACCGCAGTGGAATCGTCTTTGCGTGAACGCTGTTTTAAAACGCTCATCAAGTCCTCTAACGATGCTTTCACACTGGTAGTATCACGCTGTTTCAGCCATGCATAGATCTCATCCATATACACCCCATCACTAATGATCAAATATTCATCCCCTTCCTGTAAATCCATAACGAAGCAATCCGGTTCAATTGCCGCAAGAATGCCAACCGGCAAAGAACTGCCATTGATTTCATAAAGTTCACCCTCACGGATCAAAAACGTCGGACATGCGGCTGACTTAAATATATACGCCTTTCCGGCTGAACAATCAAAGCATACCACATCCAAAGTCGCATAACTGTCACTTTGCAATAACTTGTTAATGCATTTGATTGCATCTGCTTTTGGTATACCGCTGACCACCATGCGCTGAAATAAATTGGTAATCATACGTGAGGATGCCGCCGCATGCTCACCACTGCCCATTCCATCCGAAATCATGGAAATTACAGAATTGCGATAACGGAAAACGGAGAATGTGTCACCGGAGCTCTCATATTGGTTCTTCTGTGAATCCGCATACGCATCTACACCATATGGCACCGCATTTTCAAAGACAATATGAGATATGCCACCCGCAAAACGACGATTCAATGCGGTAATATGTAAATGTTCGTGGGTTAAGACCTCCATCAGCGGTAATAGCGTCGCTTCAATTTCCATGCGCTTGATATTGCGTAGTTTTACCTCAATTGCCAAAGTACCATCCTCTCCCTGTTCCAAAGAAAGATCCGCCACATCGTATTGATAGCCTTCCAGCGCCTGTATGATACGCTGTTTCTGACTTTGCTTGGTGTCTACTTTTTTTAAGGTATCCGCGCTGTATTTTAAAGCGTTTGCCATATCTGCCAACATCGTGGCTTCCACATCGGATATCTGTTCATAGTATTGTGACAAAGCCGCAAAGATACCGGAGAAATGATGGATTTGTTCATTCAACGTGTTTTGTATATCTTGCAGTTCTTGATAGGAGGGATGATATTCATTTTGTGATCCGAACGCAAAGCGCTCATGATGAAGCAAAAACGCAATCATTGCACTTCCACTTAATAATATTCCTTGAAATAAGTTCACCTGAAACCAAAAAGCAATCAAGATCAATGCACAGACACAGGCCCAGCGATATTCCTTTAAAACAGCGAGTGCCGCAAGCGCAGGCCAAATAAACAAGGGATAAATCGCAAAGGGAACACTGAGATAAAACATCAGCCCAACAAGGATCAGACTCATCGGATCACAAAACAGACCCGCCATTAAAAGAAGTGCGCAAAAGATCAATTCAGAGCTATCTGTATGGAGCCATGTACTCAAAGTAAATGCCAGTGATACCAGCAGCACGGCACGCAAACTGGAAGTCAGGATCAGTTTGCTTTGAATCCAATTGGGCTCTCTTAGATTATATTCGCAAAGTATCCACAACAAAAAAGCATACACCGCAACCCGCAGCTGTGCACCAAAGAAATACAGACTGTATGGAATACTGAGAAAAGCTAATACCATCGGCATACAGCGATAGATATTCTTATGCAGGTATTGCAGGCAATGAATTGATAAATAAAATACCGTCATCCCCAACAGATAGAGATAGGTCGTAAATATGCCATCTAATAAAGAGCCTAGCAGGATTGAGACAATCGCCACATGATATTCGCGCCGATCCCGTATATAAAAATAGGAAAGATAAAAAAAGGATAACAGATATGCCACCGGAAAGGGTACGCTTCCCAATAAGAGTGCCGCCGTGCCAACCAGCGCCAAACGCACTTGAACCAAGCCATCTGTTTTTTGTTTTGTTTGTATCAGCGTCTTTTCCACATCATCACCTCTTGGCCCTTATTGTACCCAAGAGGGCATCGCTGATTTTGTCATATTGTGACGCACATCGTATATTTTATTGTATGGATGCATATGTAGTTGTACTTTGCGGCATCGGGCAATCAGATTCCTTCAAGAGATTGGATGAATTGGGTGAAAAATAACTCCCATCGAATGCATAGCCATTCTTATGATTGTTAGATACCATTAGGATAAGCTCCTTCTAACTTCCCTTTTATATTTATGTGCTTATATAAAAAAAACAGTGCTGTTAGATTCAACACTGTTTGTTATATATCATGTTCCGGCAATTTTTCGTCCAATTTTTCTTCAATCTCCGCTTCCAAGGAAGGCTTTTTCAATGCCTTGCGGAATAAATCAATGACAGATAACATCGGATGATACTGCGGTGAAATCATATGAGAGATTTCTAAAAACAACTCTACACAAATTGCCATAATGACAAGCGCAATCAAGCCCAAGACTTTGTTCATAATATACAGATAAGCGATCAAGCCAAACAAAGCGGTAATCGCATAAAGAATCAATACGGTATTGCGATGACCAAAGCGGCGCATCAATACATGATGCAAGTGATTTTTATCCGCATCAGAGAAACTTTTACCGGATAACTTACGGCGAATGATCGCACTGATGGTATCCAATATCGGTATGCCCAGCAATAGAATCGGTAAGCCTAAGGTAATCAACGTTGAACTTTTAAAGCCCAATAGTGAAATGGCCGATATGACAAAACCGAGAAACAACGCACCGCAATCTCCCATAAAGATGCTTGCCGGATGGGAATTATAGACCAAAAAGCCTAACGTACTGCCCGCCAAAATGAGCGAAAGCATCATGATATCATTGCGACCTTCCAGTACGGAAAGAGTTGAAATGACAATCAAGATAATCACTGAGATTCCACCGGCTAAACCATCCAAGCCATCAATCAAATTGACTGCATTGGTGATTCCAATTACCCAGACAAATGTCACCAACAAGGAGATAATGCCCAGATTGATGGAAATGCCAAAGGGTAAGCGAAGTGCATCCAAAGTGACTCCGCCAAACAAAATGAGAACAAATGCGGCAAGACATTGAAATGCCAGTTTATACTTTGGCTTCAAATCCATCATATCGTCAATTAAACCACCGATAAACATAATCGTAGCACCGATTAAAATGCGGTTCATCGCATCATCCACCTTGACAAAGCATGCCATCCCAATGATAAATGCGACATAAATCGCTACTCCGCCAATGCGGGCTATTTTTTTCGTATGTATCGTTCGCTCATTCATCTGCGCGTAGATATCTAGGCGATACGCAATCCTTTTTAGGATTGGGGTGATCAGCACAGACATCAGGAAAGGTATGAGCAGGTATGGTACCCAGTTCATATCCTACACCTCGCTTTCTTTGATCACTCCACCAGATGCAGGTTTTCCAGCATGACCCCGGTTCCCTCCGCTACACAACGCAGGGCATTGTCCGCAACATAGACCGGGATGTGCAATTCATTGCGCAGCAATTCATCAATCCCGTGTAGTAAAGCGCCCCCTCCGGTCAGCACGATTCCGCGTGTGACAATATCACTCGCCAATTCAGGCGGTGTCTGTTCCAGAACGGTTTTGCAGGCACGCACAATTTCCTGTAAGGATTCCCGCATACTTTCTTCAATCTGTTCACTGGTTAAGGTAATCGTATGTGGCAGCCCGGTCACAAGATCGCGACCACTCACCTCAATCGCATCATGGCGAGACCCCTTCCAAGCAGTACCGACACGCTTCTTAATGTCCTCAGCGGTACGATCTCCGATCAATAGTTTCTTTTCTTCTTTTACAAACTTCAAGATATCTTTATCCAAAGTATCTCCCGCTACCTTCAATGAAGTGGAGGATACGATTTCACCCAAAGAGAGTACGGCCACATCGGTTGTACCGCCACCAATGTCCAAAACCATACAACCGCTTGGCTTGGAGATGTCTAGGCCGGCACCGACTGCCGCAACCTTCGGTTCTTCTTCGATATATACTTTCTTCGCTCCGGCACGATAGGCACTATCACGAATCGCATTGCGCTCCACTGAAGTGATATTGCTTGGACAGCAGATTAAAATAGTCGGCCGCTTAAACATGCCTTTTAATTCCAGTTTCTTTAAAAAGAAGTTCAACATGATTTCTGTCACTTCAAAATCCGCAATGACACCATCCTTTAAAGGACGAATGGCCAATACTCTGCCCGGGGTTCTTCCCAGCATATCTTTGGCCTCTTGTCCTGCGGCTAAGCACTTGCGTGTATTTGCATCAATCGCAACAACACTGGGTTCATCAATGACAACCCCTTCGCCTTTTACATATATCAATAGGTTCGCTGTACCTAAGTCTATACCAATTTCTTTTGAGAAAAAGCTCATAATCAAAATCCTCCGTTTCGCAGTTAGTAATATTATAGCATACTTTCTATAAAGAATACAGACCTATTCCGTTTCCGATGATTCTATGCGTGCATCATAAATTCTTCTTATTTCATTCTGATATAATATACCTATTGCTTATCTTTCCCTGCACATGTATGGCCTTAATATGGTGGAATACGCCGAACCATGTTCCAAATCAAGTAGTTTTACAATGAAAAAAAACGCTGTCGCTTGTTTCACGCAAGGATCAGCGTTTTTGATGTCTTTGATGGATGCGAAAAGACTTGTTTTCGCTGTGTTTTTGATTGGCTCTACCACCTGTTCATGGTTATTTCAATTCAGCCAATGTCTTGCCGTAAATGGATTCCGGATCCACTCGTTCACCGTTTTTCTCCACCACGATATGCACATGATTGCCTAATTCTTTGTTATAGATATTCGCAGCTGCCAAGGAGATCGCTTCCCCTTGCTTGATTTCACTGCCCACCTCAAGGCGCATATCCTGTAAACTTTGATAAGTAATGGCGAGATCACCGCTCACAATCGTGCAGGAATGACCAAACAGCGGATCCTCTTTTACTTCACTCACTTCACCGCTGAAAATAGCCGTCACATCAAATGCCTCATCGTTATACGCATAATCAATTCCTTGATTTGCCCGATAAGTACCTTCAAACTTCGTCATATTGGGAACCTCACTCTTGCGCTCCCCATAGAAATCCAAAACGATCTGCGCATCAACCTGATAAGGACGCATTGCCTGTTCCTCACTCTTTGGCAGGGAAATCACCGGAATGTTCACTTGCTCATTGCTGACGGGAATATCACTTGTTTCCTCACGCTCATTGGTCAAGAAATAAGTTGTTGTCACCACTGCGATCGCCAACACAAAGGATAAGGATGCGATTACCATTGCTTTTCGATGGCTCTTTTTCTTTGTATATCTGTACACTTTTATCACCTCTAAGGTGATTATGCCCTTAATCTTTTGCTTTTATACCTAAAGCTGTGCGATTTCCACACCGGTGTAATAATGAAGCAAGATATCACGATAACTACTTCCCGCCAAGGCCATTCCCTTAGCTCCGTATTGTGACATGCCAATGCCATGACCAAAGCCCTGTGTGGTGATGATGATCTGATCCTGACTCATCTGAATGGTAAAGGCAGAGGAGCGCAGCCCCAAACACTCGCGCAGTTCTCGTCCACTAAAACTCTTTCCATTGATAACAACATCTTTCACGTATCCATTCGCGTAACGCTGTGGTGGTTCAATTTCTGTTAATGGCTGTTCTAAACTCAAATATTGTGCCAACTCCTCATGGCTGAAAGCGAAAACTTGTTTCGCACCTTCAATTTCCTTATCCCAAGGACTTTCCACACTGCGCAGATACGGTGTATAGTTCGCCCAATAATCCTCGGCATTGTTCGTATAGCCATTGCAGGAGGAAAAGAAGGCTGCGCTGATGAGGGCTCCCTCGTAGGTGAGAATTTCACCTTCGGTTTCCCTTACCGCCTGAGCGATTTTTTCATAGTTTGCATCATAGTGATCTGCCCATACCGCCTTTAGTTGCGTATTATCCTGATAGACTTGAGAGGCAGTGGTATCATCCACATGAAAGTCACGTTTTGCGACAAATGTTCGAGCAGCCACGGCCTGTGCCTTCAGTGCTTCTAAGGGGAAATCCGCGCTCATCTCACTGCTTACCACACCAATCAAATACTCCTCCAATTCAAGTGTAATCGTCTCGCCCTGCCTACGATCCACCTGCACATAAACCGGCTCAGATTCGCTTTCTTCTGATGGCTCATTATTTTGTTTAGGGGTAGTTTGCGGTTCGCTTGCCTGCATCGAATGAGAGGAAACGCCTGATGAAATACGCATAAAAAAAGCAGCCCCTAAAAGGATAAGTAAAAATGCAATTCGTAGCGCATATTTCAATCTACATCACCTTCAATGCAGTATATGATACAACCTACGGATTCATGCTTTTTCCTTATCCTTATTATGTGTTGGGACTCTGATATAGTAGTAAGCAAAAAATTGGCAAGTCATTGTATGCGTGAGGCAGATGCTTGATTCATCGTTTCCGCTATGCTTCTACCGCTGTATGTTTTTGTTCAAGTATCCTTCTGCGGTATTCACTTGGGGAAATGCCAAAGAACCGCTTGAATAGTTTATAGAAATAAAACTGATCTTCATATCCAAGCGCAAAGGCCGCTTCTTTTACCATAATATTGGGATCGCTCAGCAATTCTCTTGCCTTTGTCATTTTCTTCTCATTGATGAAATAGGTCAAGTTTTTTCCGGTTTGTTTTTTAAACATACCGCTCAAATAGCTCTCGTTTACATTGAAGCGCTCTGCCAGCATATGCAGGTTTATCTTTTCTGTACAGTTTTGTTCAATAAACATCATGATTTCAGCAATTTCTTTATCATAGCGATCGCTGCCCTCATCGCTTAACCATTCGGCAATTTTCATGATCGTATCCTGCATCAGCAATTCCAAGGCATTCAATGTTTGACAGTGCTGAACGCGCTGAAGGATACTGTTAAAATCAAAGTTTGTTTTCAATCCCTTTTTCAACTCATTGCCTTCCATGAGATTCAACAAAAAAGCAACATAGGATAATACCTCCTTAGGGCAGATCTGTGCTTCTTTTGCATGAGTGATCAATTCCATATGAATATGGCTGATCTCTAAATAATCACGCGCATTCAAGGCATCTATTAGACGAATATGATAGTCCAATTTACCCTTGTTCAATGAATGGAAAAAGGTTCCGTGTGTCACATCTTCCTGTTTGATCAATCCCGGGCCGCTGTAAAAATGCAGTTCATGCGTTTGCATAAGGAATTGAAATCGCTCCCCCATTTGGGTAAGGGTAGAAATAGGAGCACTTAAAGTTAAGCAAAGCGGCAGAAAAGCAAGTTTGCTTTGACGATGCCAATTCGCACAGCACGTCGCCAATTCCACCTCTTTGATTTCACCTAATAATAGCACAGCACTTTGTGCATCTAGGATCAACAATTCATAGGCCGCAACATGTTCCATTGTCTCCTGTATCAATTTCCGGATGTACGCTGATGCATCTTGATATAAAGGGTTGGGACAGGTGATATAGAGGAAGCGAAAAGCGCTGCGATAAGGGTCAAAATATGCACATTCCCATGGCAAAGTAAGGTTTGTGCTACGCGTGGTTATGCCTTGTGCGCGAATGGTTTGTAGAAAGCCAATCAGTGCTGTCTGGGCCAATTGATGATAATTTTGTTGGATGTGCCTTGCTTGTTCAAAGCGTAATTGGGCACAGCGAAAAGCGCGAATCAATTCTTCTACATTCAACGTTTCCCGATATAAAACATCACTCGCTCCTTTTTGAAACAAAGGCTTCCTATCAGATGCAGAATCAGCGATCACAATCATCTGAACGGATATATCTCTTTGTCTTAAAGAAGTACAAAGCACTTCCCCATCGTTTATCCTATCTGCCGCAATCCATAGAATTGTGTCTCCACTTAGTGCAGTGAAGTTATTTTCTGCGTCAGCCATATCACTTTCTGTCACCAAAAAATGACAATGTGCCGCTGCTTGCAGGATCATTTCATGTAATTGTGAATCCTGAGATCGTTCCCTAGCATGAACAACCATGATGTGAAACATAAGCCTTCCTCATCTCTTTTCCATATTCATTGGATGCGCTACCCTATCAATCCAATGTAAGTCAAATTTAATTATTATCCTATATAAAATTATCTACGATCTATTTACAGACCATTGAACACCGTTACATTTAACAACAACTGCGCTGCCAAATACCCAAGCCCCATGGACAGCAATAGCAACAACACCTGAATCTTTACCGGTTTTCGCACATCACAAAAACGCTCAAAGCGCACTGCGCTCAATGCGTAAAAACTAGCCGCAAAGCATAATAAATGAATGATGAGTTGTAATGGTGCATAAAGCATAAGCTACCCTCCCTGATTAAATTCTATTATACGTTTTTTTTGATGGAATTGCAATTTTATAAAGAATAATCATATTGAATCAGAAAAGTTAAGTCAAGCAGGATACTTCATCAAGCGCTGAAAAAGAAATACAACCCATGGAGTTATTCTATAATCGCAAACTTCTAACCGTTTATTTCTTTGTGATTGAGTACAAAAATATATTATCAAAGCTATGAAAAACAATTTTAACTTCATGAATGTAGATAATCCAAATTTTATGAGTCAAAATGTAGGTCACGACAACAGTGAACATAAAAAAGCTCCCATAACCATGGGAGAAAATCACATACTGGAACGATGATATAAAAAGGCTGTCGCTAAGGATAGTCTAATGCCTTGTTGATGGTTTGTCAAGTAAATTGTTGAACGTCAATTTTCTTTATAAAGCCTATAAAAAAAGCCATGTTTTTTATTCGCCCATGGCATCTTGGTTCCATTAATATTCTATGTGGTGGAGGTGTAATTCATCTCCACCATATCCTCATTTTCTCCTTAATACTTTAACTATTTTCGCACAAGGGTCTTGCTTTCAAGCAAGATCTGCCTTATTATTTTATAAAGATTATAAGAGCCTAGAGGAGGATTTTATGAAAAAATCAATATTTATTTCGCTATCTTGTCTAAGTTTACTACTTCTCTTAGTATGCTTATATTATGAGCTTAGATTAAACTGGAACTGGGGAATTGCTTTAGATGAAAGAGTATCTATTCAAGAATTTCGTAATATGTGTGGCATAAGTTCAATGATAAGTGCGTTATTGTTAGGGTTAACAGTTGTCATTAATATTATTACTATCTGCTATTACTTAAAATGCTATAGGAAATCAAAAAACTAGTTTTATTTTAATTTTTATGTAATCTATATAGCCTTTTTACCAAATAAAAAGAGCAGATTGCTCTTTTCAGACTGTTGACAAAGTGGTACTCCCAAAAGAGTATCGCTTTTCATTTGCTTCATAAATTATTAAAAATGTAGAAATCATTCGTTTTATAATGGTTTTAGGAGAAGTTTTCCATCTCCACCTTGCCATTCTTTTTAGATTATGACATGCAAAAATCATCAGCGCCTGATGCTGATTTTTTTGTAGTCCTCTCAATCTTGTATATCTCAAATTATGATGCTCCTTACAATCTCCAAATACACGCTCTATGCTTTCTTTGCGCTTAGGGTATATTTCTTTCCATTCTAATGTATGGCGTATCTCGTCCATAACTTCTTCTCGATATTCTTCCCATACATGGCGTGTGATTACTTTCTGATGATTCTTCGATTGGGTACATTTGTTTATAAAGGGGCACTGTTTACAGTCTTCCGGATTCGATTTATACTCTTTATATCCTAATTTGTTCGTATTGCTATATTTCAATGTTTTGATACTAGGACATATATACCAATCATATCCTTCATCATACACATACTCATGTTTTTTGAAGAATCCTTTCTTCGTCATTGGTCGTTTATATGGCGCATACATTTTCTGCTTATGCTCTAATATCGTCTTGCATATTGCCGGGGTGATATATCCCGCATCTAAACATATATTTTTGATCTGATCTTTGTATTTATCACTTAAGATTTGGTATGCCGGAAAGAATGATACACTGTCATGCACATTGCCGGGTACGCATAGACTTAATATCACAAAGCCGTTCTTATCACAGAATGTCTGATGTGAATAGGCAAAACATTTTTCCTTTTCCCCTTTATGGAAACAGCCACTTTCCGGATCTGTTTTGCTTACTTTGATATGCTTTGTTTCTACGTCTTTTTTCAGTTCTCCTGTTTCTTCATCATAATTCAGTTCTTCTTTCTCATTTGTTTTTATTGGCTTTTTCCCATGTCTTTCTCGCTCTTTATTGATTTCATTCAAAAGTTCATCTTCATATACTTTCTTTGCGATGGATACTTCTTCATCTGTATACTTGTTTTTATTCGCACTTGCTTTCTGGTGCGTGGAGTCTCCAAACACTGTTTCCATATCCACAAATCCATAGGCAATCGCTTGTTTCAGTATCTGCTCAAATATCTGTTCAAACACTTGGCTGTCTCCATATCTTCTGATATAGTTTTGACTCCATGTAGAATAGTTAGGTACCTGTTCATCCATTGAGATTCCCAGAAACCAGCGATATGCCAGATTTACCTGTATTTCTTTACATGTCCTTCTCATAGAACCTATTCCAAACACGATATTTATAAACACCATTTTAAAAAGTACCACTGGATCTATACTTGGTCTACCAAAATCACTGTATAGATGTTCAACTGATGGATAGATAAAACTCCAGTCTATACAGGATTCCAGTTTTCTCACTTCATGATCTTGTGGTACCAATCCTTCTATTGTATTCAATATGATATTATCATTTTTACTATTTCTTTTTGTCATTGCCATCTCTAATCACTCCCAGTTCGCGTCTTTATTATAACATTTTTTGCTTCTGTTCAGACATATTAAAAGCAAGAAGTGCCTCAAGTTTTGCGAACTAGGACGAAGTCATCTTCTTGCCTTTTTATTTTATCATATTATTTCCTCTCAGAAAAGTAATTCTGTTGACTTTGTTGTTTTTTTACTTTGTCAACAATCTGAAGCATGTGCTAGGCACATGCTTGCGTGCTTTCTTCGCTTAAAACGGGTCGAAAGAGTTTCTTACGCACAATCAGATAACAGATCAGATGAACACAGGAGGTCAAGAACCAAGAGAACGGATAGGAAATATAGAGACAATCCAAAGTCGGTACTGCCTGAAATACCGTGAAGATCCAAATCACGCGGAATAAACAAGCACCGCTCAAAGACACCAGCATCGGCATAATGGAATATCCCAAGCCACGCAGACTGCCAACAAATACATCCATAATGCCGCATAGTAAATAGGGGACAGCACAATAACTCATTCGCAACAGACCATAAGCAATGACTTCATCACTGGTAGTATATAAGGATAACAGCGAATGACCGAGTAGAAATGCGCCATTCCCCATAATCAGACCAATTGCGCTGACAACGCCGAGACAAACTATTAAGATCTTATCAATGCGCATATATTTTTTCGCTCCCATGTTTTGTGAAGTGAAACTTAGCGCTGTTTGATAGATCGCATTCATAGAAGTATAGACAAATCCTTCAATATTGCTTGCGGCGGTATTACCGGCCATTACAATATCGCCAAATGAATTGACGGAAGATTGAATCAATACATTGGAAATGGAGAAGATCGTTCCTTGTAAACCGGCAGGCAAACCGATTTTCAGCATCTGTTTTAATATATCCTTATGAATGGATAGTTTTTTAAAATCTAAATGCAGGGGACCTTCACTTTTACATAGACTCAATAAGATGAATACAGCGGAGATTGTCTGCGATATAATAGTTGCCAGAGCGACCCCCGCAACTCCCATTTGAAACAAGATGACAAAGAATAGATTGAAGATAACATTTACCACACCAGAAACTAATAAAAAATATAAAGGCCGCTTTGTATCACCAATGGCTCTAAGAATTGCCGCTCCGAAATTATAAATCATAAAGGAGGGCATACCAATGAAATAGATACGCATGTATAACACGGAGAGATCAATGACATTATCCGGTGTACCCATCCAGGACAATAAGGGTTGTGCTGCGATCAAGCCGACAAAAATCATTAGAACGCCACCGATGATAGCGGTGGTAATAGCAGTATGAATGGATTTTTGCATATTTTCTTCATCATGCGCTCCATAGCAGCGTCCAACCATAACATTGGCACCGATAGAAACTCCCATGAACAGATTCACCAGCAGGTTGATCAACGCACTCGTAGAGCCTACTGCCGCAAGCGCCTGATCACCACTGAATCTTCCAACAACTACAATATCAGCCGCATTGAACAACAACTGTAAAATACCGGAAAGCACCAAAGGCAAAGAAAATAGGATGATTTTGCGAAACAATGGTCCCTCGCTCATATTCATTTCATAGGATCGCTTCAAACTTGTGGATTTCATCTTGTCATCTCCTTCGTGTAACGCTACCTATTATATGAATTTTACGCATTCTTTTCAAGTCATTCATGATTTTATTTTTATTTCTTTTATAAAAGGATAAAAAAAGCGAAAAATAAAGGATCAGGCATGCTTATACAGATGATATGAATTATTTTAACTTACAGATGGAAAATACCTTTACAAGTAGATAGGAAGGAAGTACAATGTAGGCTGAGGTGGCCTATGAAACAAACCTATCATTTATTAGAGGGTAAGATTTTGCATTCTCTCAGTGCACTGGCACTGCCGATCATGGCAACAAGCCTGATCCAAATGGCGTATAATTTAACGGATATGTTATGGATCGGTAAACTGGGGAGCGGAGCAGTTGCGGCTGTTGGGGCAGCGGGAATGTTTATGTGGTTTTCCAATGGTTTGGCTACGATTGCGAAAATGGGCGGACAAATTAAAGTGGCACAGGCGCTGGGCGCTGATGATCGCAATCAGGCACGTCAATATGCGAGTGCTTCTTTTCAAACTGCGATCGTATTTGCGCTTGGTTTTGGTGTATTGAGTCTGTTATTTGGACGGGAAATGATTGCCTTTTTTCAGTTGCATGATCCTGTAATCATACAGGATGGGGATGCTTATTTACGGATCACTTGTGGTTTTGTTTTATTTGCCTTTGTCAATCAGTTATTTACCGGTACGCTAACCGCAATGGGCAACAGTCGCATCTGTTTTGTGGTCACAACAATTGGCTTATTGTTGAATATCGTATTGGATCCGCTATTGATTTTTGGATGGGGAGCAATTCCCGCCATGGGAGTTGTTGGAGCAGGCATTGCGACTGTGTGTTCACAGGCACTTGTCACGTTGTTATTTGTGTTTGCTGTTCATCAGGATATGCTGATCTTCAAAGCGATGCGCTTAACCAAACGCTGTTCCTCGCACTATTATCGTGATATCTGTCGGATTGGTTTGCCCACCGCTGTACAGGGAATGCTGTTTTCAGCAATTTCGATGGTGTTAGCACGTCAAGTAGCAGCATGGGGAGATGGAGCAGTGGCCGTACAAAAGGTAGGCAGCCAAATCGAATCCATCTCATGGATGAGTGCGGAAGGATTTGCGGCCGCATTAAATAGTTTTATTGCACAAAACTGCGGAGCCGGCAATGTTGAACGAATAAAGCAAGGGTATCGCTTATCCATGCGGCTGATGTTTCTATGGGGCATCCTATGTAGTATTTTGTTGATTGTATGGCCCAAGCAAATCTTTTATCTATTTATTGATGAGGCAGACGTCCTGCCAATGGGAATTGATTATCTGCGTATTTTAGGTGTATCACAATTATTTATGTGCGTGGAGATCACGACTGCTGGGGCGTTTGATGGCCTTGGTAGAACGCTGCCGCCCAGTATTGTATCAATTACCTTGACGGCAGCCAGAATTCCGCTGGCATGGGGAATCAGTGCAGTTATAGGTTTAAATGGTATTTGGTGGGCGATCACAATCAGTTCTATCTTGAAGGGAACACTGTTGTTTACATGGTATGCATGGTGTTCTAGGCGTTGTGATTTCTATCAGCCGGCACATTAACGTGAAAAATGCAGAGAAACACACTGCTTGGGTATACTTTTTTGTTTTTGCGACATACTACTCATAGAATCAGCAAGGAGGATTATGTATGAAGCAAATACAAAAACACGCAGTGCTGGTACTTACCGCATTGCTTGTGCTCACTGGTTGCAGCATGGGAAACGATGAAAGCGATCAAAATGCAAACATGCAGGGCAAGGCCAATCAGAGCGAGACGAATCCACCGCAAAATAACAATATGGAAAATGATACGATGGATCAGATGATTTCCTATTTGAATGATTCCGGTGTGACATTGGATCAGATGCAGACTTTGGATCAAATGGATTTTGCGGCTCATGAGGGTCGAAGTTTTTCCTATCAAGGAAACAGTGGTTATTTATATCGTTTAAAATCAAATGATGCAAGTATGCGCGCTTTATTGGATTCAGCTGCCCAAAACGGTACAGTAAAAGTGAACATGGATGGCAGTGAAAAGGACTATAAAGCAGCGGTGAATGGCGATTATCTGTTTGTGTATGATCAAAGTGCAGATATGCAGGATTTGATTAAGATATTCACTGCTTATACACCCGGTATGCATATCACGAACAAAGAAAGTGATGAACAGGATATGCAGGATGATGCGAAACGCAGTGAAAAAGGTAATGCAGATCCGATCAACGGCGGTAATGCGAGTGAATATAACGATGCCGATCAGATACACGATAAAAATAAAAACAGTAATATCAACGGTTCAGAAAGTACAACCAACAACAACACCGCAAATGGCATCAATCATACAAATGAAGAAGACTAATGGCAGGGCAACCTGCTTTTTTGTTTGATTTCCTCTTTTACAGATAAAAACATTGCTTGTGCTATATCGAATGGAATCATTGAGGTAATGATATCGCTGGTTAATCCATTAAAATGAAAGAAAAAACGATAAAAAAATACTTTTTTATTGCATTGTGACATAAATAATGTCACAATATTTGATATCGTATAGCCAACAAAGAAAGGGTTGAGTTATATGATGTTACAACTGTTAAAGCGTAATCAGGATTTGGAGGGTAAAATGGCAAAGCGACTGCTAAATGCCGTATGGGATGAAAACGTCGTTTTGGCAAGGAGGCTAATACAAGGTGGAGCGGATCCCAATTGGATCTATAATGGATATCCATTGCTTGTTCATGCGGTATTTACTCGTAATGAACAAATGGTGATGATGTTAATCGAGGAAGGGGCAACGCAGAAATGCGAGGCGTTGGGGTTTGCCTTGGATCGCGGGATCGGTGAAATGGTGTTTCCTTTGGCTTTTTTGGGCATTGTGCCTAAAATAGAGGAACCAAGTCGTAGGTTTGGACCATATCCTTCCCGCTATGCGCCATTGGAGGTCAATTATCCGATTCTGATTCGCTGAGCGTAAGGAGGCAGAAACAATGAATCGTACCGCAATGTGTATTCGCATGTTACAGCTATTAAAGGGGCGGGGGTTTATGAGTCGTGAGGAAATAGCGGCAGAATTAGAGGTTAATATACGCAACGTTGCGGAATACCGCAAGGAATTAGAGGCGGCAGGGTATACGATTCTCTCTGTTTCGGGACGTTATGGTGGATATTCATTGCTGGCGGATCCACTTCTTGCCGCTGCGTCGCTGAGTGAAGAAGAAAAACAAGGATTACGGGAAACCTTGACATATCTTAAATCTCATCCGGATTTTATCAGCGGCCAAGTGGCTGCGGCTGCCATTGATAAAATGTTGTCAAATACACCTTTGCAGGAAAACCATACCGGTTTCTATCTGAGTCATGAGTATGCGCCGATTTCTCCTAAAATGCGTACATTTATCCAAATCACAAAACAAGCGATCAAGGAGCGACAATGCTTGGAACTGAACTATCGTTCAATGAAAGATGCACAGGCCAAGGAAATCAGGGTACATCCTTATGAACTGATTCATTATAAAGGGGCATACTATTGTATTGCTTATTCACTTAGCGCAAAGGATTTTCGTACTTATAAATTCAGTGAGGAGCGAATGAAGGAATGTTGTGTGCTAGCCAATGGATTTCAACGAGACAATACGTTTGATTTGACTGATCATATCGGGACACTCGGTTTGGTAAAAAATGAATTGTTGGCAGTGGAGATGGAGCTTTATCAAGAAGCGGCCATCTTCTGCGCAGAGCGTCAAATCGGCCTACACCCACAGTTTCATTGGCAAAAGGATGGGTCTTTGTACTATCAAACATTGTTTGAAGGAAAACAGGAAGCACTCAGTTTTATTTTATCACTTGGTAATCAAGTACGCATTCACTCGCCCCATTCGCTGTGTAAGGAAATCAAAGAACAAGCTCAGATTATGCTTGCATATTACAGTGAATAGATGCAGGAAAATGCTGTTTATGGTATAATGCTGAGGAAAGGGGCAAAGTGATGATGCACTTATCCGATATTCGTCATTATGAGCGCTGTGCGCGTTTGGCATGGCTGTGTGCGCATGAGCCACAGCCTTTTGTGCCGTTTGTTTATATGCAAGAATCTATGAGTGAACTGGCAAAGCAATATTTCCATCTGGAAGATTATTTTGAAGGCAATGTGGGAGATGATCCGGCATTGGCCATGGCTGCTTTGAAAACAAAGGATGTTTTGTTAAATGCTCGTTTTACCATACATGATCTGCGCATCAAAATATCCATGATGAAACGCAGTGAAGAAGGCTGGGATATTTATTTTTTCTATTCGAGTTGTTATCCAAAGGAAAGTGAAGCACAAAAACTGGCAGATACTTTGCAAGTGCTGAAGGCACTAAATGTGTTGGTAAAAAAAGTGTGGATTGTTCATTTGAATGCGGCATATGTTCGTAGTGATGAACTGGATGTTCAACAGTTACTTTTGGTTACACCATATTTGTATAATCGTAAGAATAAGGCATATCATTTGGCGATGGATCTGATCAATGAATGTCAGCGGGATGTATTTGCTTTTGGTGATGCGATTGCCTCATTACTGGAAGCACCATGCCCTGTATGCAAAGAACATGCGGCTTGTATGAGAGGTGGAAAATGCCGTTATTATGCGCATTGTTTTCCTGCCCATCATGAAGATACCTCTGTATTGAATTTCATTCAGACAGCGCATAAATATGAGTTGATGGATCAAGGTGTGGTGGATATGCGAGATATTGATGTTCAGTTGCTTGAGGGAACGCGCCAACAGTATGCGCAGATCATGGCAGCGCGCAATGGTGGTTTTTATGTGGATCGCTTTGCTTTGCGAAACTGGCTGAAACAGACCTTTAGCGATCCCATTTCCTATTTGGATTTTGAATGGGAGAGTTATGCAATTCCTCCCTATAAAGGAATGCGCCCATTTGATGTATTGGTGTTTCAATACTCCTTGCATATCGAAGAAAAAGGAAAAGAACTACGCCATGAGGAATACATTGGCGAGGGGGATTGTCGCATTGATTTCATTGAACATTTATTGGCAGCGATCCCTAAAACAGGGACAATTCTCGTTTATAATATGGAGGGAGCAGAAAAACTGCGCTTAATCCAGCTTCAAGCACAATTTCCGCAATATAAAGAACAGCTAAACGACCTTTGTGAGCGCATGGTGGATTTAGCACTGCCCTTTGTAAGTGGCTGTATTTATGATTCACGGATGCGTGGATATCATTCTTTGAAGGTGTTAAGCAAGGTATTCAATGATATGGATTATCAAGATTTGGAAATTTCTCAGGGCTTACAGGCGCCACAGAACTGGCGCAGAATGCAAAGTGATCCGGATGCGAAAGAATCCATACGGAAAGCGCTGCTTGCTTATTGTGCTATGGATACTTATGCGGAATACGCACTGTTTCATAAACTGATGGAACTTGCTGCTACAAAAGATGAAGAAGGGAATGGATCCCAACTACAAATATGAGCTACATAATGAAAATAATACATTTATTTGGCTTGACTTAGAGTTTACTTTAAGTGCTATACTTGAGAAAAAGGAAGGGGTATGCGAATGCAGATCAATGAAGTGAGCGAGCGCTATGGTTTAAGTAAAGATACACTGCGTTATTATGAACGCATTGGTTTGATTCCAAGTGTACCGCGTAATGCCAGTGGTATTCGCAATTATGATCAGGAATCACTGAATTGGATTGAGTTTATCAAATGCATGCGGTCGGCCGGATTGACCATTGATGCGTTGATCGCATATGCCACACTTGTCCAACAGGGAGATGCAACATTGAATGCCCGTAAGCAATTGTTGATTGAACAGCGTGATGCGCTCATGGCACGAATGGCAGAATTGAATGAGAGTTTGGAGCGGTTGAATCGCAAAATTCAGCGTTATGAAGACGGTGAAATGAGCTGCGTGAAGAACTTATGAGCATGATTCCTATTATATATTTTATGAGAAAGAAAAGGAGAATGCTATGAAAACAAGGCAACTTACTTTTGCGGCATTGTGTCTCGCATTGGCGCTCTTACTGCCGCAAATCTTTCATATGTTGGGAATGCAACAGGCAGGGCAAATTTTCCTACCAATGCATATTCCTATTTTTATGGCCGGCATGGTGCTGGGATGGCAATATGGTGCATTGCTTGGCTTATTGGCTCCACTGGCAAGTTTTCTGTTGAGCGGCATGCCAGATGCGGCACGGGTGCTTTTTATGATGCTGGAGTTAATGAGCTATGGGGCGATCAGCGGTTTCCTATATCGCTCACTACGTCTGCATGATCAGTTGGTCGGCGGTTATATTGCGCTGTTGGGGGCAATGCTTGGTGGACGGCTCATGTATGGTTTTCTGCTTACTTTATGCGCCTTTGCTTTTCAGCTTCATTTGGGTGGTTTTGCGGCTGTTTGGGCAGCGTTGATCACTGGGATTCCCGGCATTATCATCCAACTGCTGTTTTTGCCGGCGCTTGTCCATGTGGTAGAAAAGGGAGGCTATTTCCATGAAACTATCCTATCTAAAGCGAATACAGAATGAGGCAGGTTATACTCTGTGCGCCATAAGAGAGGACTTTATCTTTACTTCACATGCACGCGGGATTGCGCCGATTATGGATCAGATACGGCGAGATCCGCTTTATTTTCACGATTGTGTTGTTTGTGATACGATTATCGGCAAGGCTGCAGCGATGATGCTTGTGCGCTCAAAGGTGAGTTATCTTCATGCCAAAGTGATGAGTGAAGCGGCACATGCACTGTTACAGCGCTATGAAATCGCTCATTCCTATGATGAATTATGTCCTTATATCATCAATCGCAAACAAAACGGTATGTGTCCAATGGAGATGTGTGTACAGGAGATGGAAGATCTGCAAGGCGCTTATGATGCCTTGGAAAAGACCCTTCAGCATTTGCGTCAAGCACAATGATTATTAATTTATTATACATATAGAATCTTGCGTATGGCAATCCCAATTTGTCGTGCGTTTTTTAATTTTTATATATGAAAAGGGCGCAGATACAGCCTTTTTTTATGTCGTTGCGTAACATAAAATGGAGGTGGTTTTATGGCAAAACCGATTATAGATGTCAGTGAACATAACGGTATTTTAAATTGGGATCTCATGAAAGATCAGATCGACGGAGCGATCATTCGCTGTGGATATGGCGGAGATATTGCATCACAAGATGATAAGCAGTATGAGCGCAATGTCAGTGAGTGCACGCGTTTACAAATTCCTTATGGCGTATATTTATTTTCGTACGCTGTTAATGCGCAAGAGGCACGTGGTGAAGCAGATCATGTACTGCGCTTAGTGAAAGGAAAAAAACTGACTTTACCGATTTATTATGATTTAGAGCATACGGATTATGTCGGTGATTTGAGTGCAGCGCTTTATACGCAGATCGCAAATGCATTCTGTGAACGAATTGAAGCGGCAGGGGGCTTTGTCGGTATTTACGCAAATCTGTATTACTGGCAGACGAAACTGATGAATGTAAACGCTTATTCGCGTTGGCTGGCACAATGGAGTGATGCGCCGACATTGGAACAACCATTTGATCTATGGCAGTATACCAGTTCGGGTGTCATTGCTGGAAGCAGTGCGCGCAGCGATCTAAACAAATGGTATGGCGATTTTATGACCATGGCAAAGGATCACAATGATTTCAGTGGCGATGAACCGGTGATCACCCCACCCGATCAGATGAAATATAAAGTAGGAGATCGCGTTCAATTCTCGGCATTGTATACTTCATCTACGGCGGCAACCCCGATTACGGAAATTGCCGTCCATGAAGGTGTGATCACCAAGGTGTTACCCAATGCGAGAAATCCATATTTGATCAATGATGGAACCGGTTGGGTAAATGATGCGATCATCCAAACGGGCTCCACTACACCCCCACAACAGGGCTACAAGGTCGGCGATACGCTACATTTCCATGCCCTTTATACGTCTTCCACGGCAACGCAGCCTATCACAAATATTGCGGTTACACAAGGAACCATTACCAAGATCATCAACGGCGCACCCAATCCTTATCTCATCAACAATGGCACAGGATGGGTCAATGCATCGGTGATTGATAGCGTGACTGCTTCTCCTCTTAAAGTAGGGGATCAGGTGAAGGTAAAGGCAGGTGCACGTGATTATAATGGGACAGCGTTGGCTCCCTTTGTCTATCAAGGAATCTATACGGTAATGGAAATCAACGCAGATCGCGTGGTGATCGGTAAAAACAAGCAAGTGACAGCGGCGCTGAAAGCATCGGATTTACAGCGTGTATCGTAGAGGAAAACTGGAATATCCAAGCAGTTAAAATCTCTGAGTAAAACATAAGGCGGCAATATGATATGTCTTTCTAGTGTTAGCATATCCATATGACGCCTTTTTTATATTCATTGATTACATAAGCTAAGATCTCCTTTATGACAAAATTTGCGCGGCATCTTCATATACTGTAACGGATTGGATGATTCATCTTTGCGGTGAAGCAAAGGCGATCAAAGAATAGGAAACAGATGAAAATCTAAGATGAAAGTGAAAATATGATATAAGGAAGAATAAAAATAGGATAAGATTTAAAGCAAAAGCGAAAACAGTGTGAAAGATGACAACAAAAAAATTTGACAATGAAACTATCCAATGAAAACTATAACAATGAAAGAGGATGCGTATGCGTAAACTGGGAATATGTTTATTCTTATTGCTTGCGAGCATGATTGAGGTGAGGGCAGAAAGCTATTGTGTCATGAATGGCAATGATGGCACAGTGGTGGCCCAATCCAATATGCATGAGCAACAAAGTGTTGCTAGTATATCTAAGGTTATGACGGCGATCGTGGCGATTGAACAAGGGGACTTGCAGGCTCGCTGGCAAGTATCGGATGCAATCTTGAAAGCGGAAGGATCCAGTATTTATTTGCATGTGGGACAAAGTGTGACTTTGGAAGAATTGCTTTATGGCCTGATGTTGCGCAGCGGCAATGATGCCGCGATTGAAATTGCCATGCAGGTAGGTGGCAGTGAAGCGAACTTTGTGCAAATGATGAATGATAAGGCAAAGGAATTAGGCATGCAGGATACTTTATTTCGCAATCCCAGTGGATTAGATGAGGAGGATGGCGGTAATTGTTCCTCAGCCTATGATATGGCACTGCTCATGCGCTATGCGATGAACAATGAGACCTTTGCACAAATTACCGGAAGTCTTTATTATGATGCACAAGAAACTCGTTGGCAGAATAAAAACAAACTATTGTTTCAATACGATGCCGCTACTGGCGGTAAAACCGGATATACCAAAAAGGCAGGCAGAACATTGATTACAACAGCCTCTCGTAATGATATGGATTCCATCGTAGTCACATTGGGCGTAGGTGATGATTTTGCTTTTCATAAGTCTCAACATGAGGAACAGTTTGACGCTTATGAGGTGTATACCATTTTAAAACAGGGCAGTTATGTAATTCAAGGGATGCGTTATGATGTAGATCAAAGTATCCAGGTGGTGTTGGCAAAAGATCAGAGTTGTGACTTGAAGGTGCACACGTACTTACAAGACGATCGCTTGATCATTGAGGTCGAAAAGGATGCACAAAAACAACAGTATGAAATAACGGGTGTCAAAGTAAATCAGAAAAAGAGGTGGTTTCAATGAATATCGTTTGGATGATAATGATCAGCGTATCCTTACTTTATGCATTTTTAACAGGTCAAGTTCAACTCATCAATGAGGTGTGTTTACAGATTGGCAAACAGACATTTGATTTTGTATTACCGCTGATTTGCATGGTGTGTTTCTGGAATGGGATCTTGAATGTGGCAAAAGAGGCAGGCTTATTGAAATTGTTGGAGCGCATGTTTCATCCTTTTTTGAAGTGGTTATTGCCTGATCTTGATAAGGATGAGGAAACACTTGGATATGTGGCCGCAAATATTACCGTAAATATGTTTGGCTTAGGCTCGGCTGCCACACCCATTGGGCTTAAGGCAATGCAAGGGATGCAGCGACACAATCCGCAGAAAGATACAGCGACCCGCTCCATGGTGACTTTCTTGGTTCTGAATACCGCCGGAGTGACGCTTTTGCCGACCACATTGATTGCTCTGCGCTCTGAATTTCATTCGGCGGATGTGAGCGGCTTTTTACCTTTTGCGATTATATGCACGATGTTTGCATCATTTGTGGGTTTGCTCATAGATCGGTGGTGGAATCATCGTGTTCGATAGTACGTATATCTTACCAGCACTGATCTTAGTTATATTTATTGTGGCGCTGTGTCGGCGCGTTCCTGCATATAGTTTTTTTATTGAAGGGGTAAAGGATGGATTAGGCTTATTTCTTGACGTATATCCGGCATTATTAGCCATGATGTGTGCCATTTCCTTTTTGCGTGAAAGTGGTCTTATGGATTTGTTTTCGACCTTTTTCCAACAACTTGGCACAGCGATTCCATCTCAAATTTGGCCGATGGTGATTTTTCGTCCCATTTCTGGCAGTGCTTCATTGGCTATTTTGATTGATATCTTTCAAACCAGCGGTGTGGATTCTTTGGCCGGTATTATGGCCAGTATCATTCAAGGCAGTACCGATACGACGGTTTATGTGATTACCCTTTATTTTTCCAGTGTGGGAATCAAAAAGATCAAAAATGCATTACCCATTGGATTATTGGCAGATGCGGCAGGCATCGGTATGGCCATTTTATTGACCCTTTATTTTTTTGCTTAAGGAGGCTATAGATATTCAAAACTGTATCCTGTGGACAAACTTTCTTGTGGTAATTTAGAGATAGGTTTGCAAAAGGACTATGGTAATGGACGATGTAAAACTATGGTTAAAAACAAGAGAGCGCATTTTCATAAAGTGGGTTTTGTGAAATTTCCTTTTACATTTATAGCGGCTTTGTGTAAAATATAAGAGTTATCAAAGTTTGTCCTTTTTATGAAGTAAACGGGACATAGCGCAGGATGGAAAAGAGGATATGTGAATATGGAACGTCTGCAAAAAGTGATTGCCCAAGCAGGAGTGACCTCGCGTCGTAAGGCAGAGGAACTGATTATCGCCGGCCGGGTGAGCGTGAATGGTGTCATTGTAAAAGAATTGGGCACAAAAGTAAAAAAAGGAGATCAGATCAGCGTTGATGGTAAGGGAATAGAGCGAGAGAATAAGGTTTATTTTATAATGAATAAGCCTAAACGATGCGTTTGTACCAACGGTGAACAAGAAGATCGCTTGAAAGCGGTGGATCTGATTGACTGCCCGCAGCGCATTTTCACAGTTGGTCGTTTGGATTATGATACCAGTGGTGTTTTGTTACTGACCAATGATGGTGAATTTGCTAATATGATGATCCATCCGCGTCATCATATTGAAAAAACATATAATCTGACCATCAACGGTTTGTTAAGCGGAGCGGATATACGCCGCATAAAAGCAGGAATCGTTCTAGATGATGGCGTGAAAACGCTACCCGCAAAAGTCAAGCACATCGTTAAGGAAACGCAGAAAGCACAGACAACTTTCGACTTAACCATCTATGAAGGACGCAATCGACAAATCAAGCGGATGATGGAGGAATTGGGATATCAAGTACGTCGTCTACATCGTAAACAGTTTGGTTTTTTGACGATCAGTGATTTAAGACAAGGTGAATATCGGCTGTTAAAACCATTTGAAATCAAAAAATTGCGTGCACTTGCACAAGAAGGCAGTTATGAGCATTTGATCATTGAAACTTAATGAATTTGAGAGGGTATTATGATGATGGGGTGAGTGGATCTTTGTTTCTTTTGCCTTACATCATAGCATCATAAAAAGACAGTTGAAAGGTAAGAAATGCAAGCGCTGTCATCATAAAACTGAGTTATTTTACTTCCCTTTAACGTTGAAATAGGGTAAAATAGGTACGGTGATTAGATGCAGCAATACTTTGTCAAGGGAGAACTTGCACTTGGTGAGAGCGTGATGTTAGATGCAATGCAGCTGCATCATATTCAGCATGTGCTGCGGATGCGTGAAGGCGACCAAATCTGCTTAGCCGATGCATCCTCGCAGTTGTTTGTCGCTGAATTGAAACAGCACAAAGATACGTTTTGTGCAGTAGTGAGGGAACAACTTCCTTCCTGTACACCGGTGGTAGAAATCATTTTGGCAGCGGCATTGATTAAGGGAGAACGATGGGATTTTTTATGTCAGAAGTGCACTGAACTAGGGGTATCCATCATTCAGCCGCTAATGACAAAGCGCTGTGTGGTTAAATTAAAAGATAGCGATATTGCCAAGAAAACGATACGCTGGAATCGTATTGCGCAAGAGGCTTGTGAACAATGCCGCCGTAGTGATTTGGTTCAGATTATGGCACCTTGTACATTAAAGGAACTGGTCCAACAGGAGGCAGAATTAAAATTACTTGCTTATGAACATGCGGATCAGGTGAGTGAGCGTATGTTTGATATCATTAAGGCATATCCTAATGTGAAAAAAATTATATGTGTGATTGGTCCGGAAGGCGGCTTTTGTGAGGAGGAGGCAGTTTACCTGCAAGCGCATGGCTTTCTTTCCGTATCGCTGGGAGCGCGAATCTTGCGTGCAGAGACTGCGGCAATTTCCATTGTCAATCTTTTATCCTCGTTATATAACAGTTAAGGGGCGTTGTGCATGAAAAGCTTAGAAAGCATCTTAAATAAGAAATATCATCGCAAAATCGAAAAACTGACCATTTATCGGGAACGATTGAAACAGATGCAAAAGGTATTCAAAGAATACGGGATTGCCTGCGTCATCAAGGATGAGTGGTCCTATTATCAGGTGGAAACGATGTATGAAGGAATCATCAATAAGAAAAAATTTGAGGATACCTATATGACGACTTATGTTTCCATGCATGATTATTGGGGTACTTTGGATTATCAGGAGCGTAAGCATCAGATGAATGTAGATATTGATCAGATGCGCAAGGAACTAAAATCCTTCTCCTACAAAGGTGAGGATATCTATATTCCGATGTTTGATCAGCGAATGAATCGCTTATACACGCAGGAAATTGTATTGATGGAATTGAAGCAGTATCATCGTTTTATGACAAAATTTGATGATGTCATCAAAGAGAATTTATACGGGGCTTTACCTTATATGCATAATTTTAGCAGTTGTTTGTATATCTGTGGTGATGATCATTATTTCTCCTTATACAATCCAGACTTGAATCGCCTGTATTTTATTGAGAATTATCATTGTGTACATACTTTGAGTTTTGATCCGGCACGCAATCAAATGACCAGTTTTGATGAGATGCGCAGAATTGCGGAGAGTTTTATGACGAATGATGAAGTTACTTGCATGGGCATCATTGCGAATAGTCATTTGATTGCGGATTCCTTAAGCAAGAAATTAGGAAAGTATTATCGCAAGCAGCGGAGAAAACGGCGTTGATCCCTGCTTTTTTTGTGCGATGATGGCAGGCACATGGAGGGGACATGAAAAGGGAAGAGTGAACATAAAAAAGGCGGACATACAACCGCCTTGATATTTTTGAGATGAGGGTAGGGTTACTGCTTGATGAAGATTCATCCAAGTAAGAGATATTCACACAATGGTGCACAAAAATAAATGATCATTGCCATGAGGATCACATAGGCAAAGGCATAAGTCGCAATTCGCTTGAGAATTTCACCATCTTTGCCAACAAGGGAACACGCAGCACAGCCAATCGCAATGCTTTGCGGCGCAAGCATTTTACCTGCCGCGGTACCCAGTGAATTGGCGGCAACCAGCCAATAGGGATTCATTTGAATGGCAGCCGCAGCTTCCAACTGCACATTGCCGAATAATACTTCAGAACTCGTTCCACTTCCCGTCACAAAAGTACCCAAAGCACCAATCAGAGGGGCAGCGAGTGGATAGAATGCGCCTAATGCAGTGACGAAAAAAGCGGCGATATCAGAAATCATCCCAGAATAACTCATAATTTTGGCACAAGCCAGAACTCCAAGCATGGTATAAATGGTTTTGGCCATTTGCCGAATCGTAGCCCCCAGTACCTGAAAGAGTTCTTTTACGCTACAGCCTTGCATCAAGCCGCCTACAATGCCGGAACACAAAATGAGTACACCGGGTGTATTGAGCCAAGTAAATGTATAAGGAGCAGCGTTTGCCCCCTGATAAATTGTAACACTTGTTTGGACTGCGCTTAATGGATCGTGCAGGAAAGGAAATAATTTGCTTGTCAATAACAGCGATAAAAAGATGAGAATAAACGGCGACCAAGCGATGCATGCTGTTTTTAAAGTAATCGGTGTATTGTTTTTCGGGATCTCCATTTCATAAGCCTTTGGAACGTCATGATGTTTTCCATAATATAAGGCATAGGCAAATGTGGCTGCGAGGGAACAGATACCGGCGATGACAACCGGTAGATCAGCACCGATAAAACGGGCCGCAAGAATCTCCGGCAAAACAAAACTGAGGGCAGAGACACTGAGCAAGGGAATTAAGCCTTTTAAGCCACGCAGACCTTTCGCTACCAATGCGACCATGAGAAAAGGGGAAAGCAATAAGAGCGGCGCTGCTTGGATGCTTTGAATAAAAGCCAGCGTCATGGGTTCCAAAGCAGTGAGATTGGCTAGCGTTGTTGTTGGAATACCGATAGAACCAAACATTGTTGGACCGCCATTGGCAATCAAACAAGCAAGAATTGCCTCAATTGGTGAAAAACCAAGCGCATACAACATGCTGGCAGGGATGGCAATGGCAACACCAAATCCGGCCATTCCTTCTAAAAAACCACCAAAACACCATCCAATCAATATGACCAGAATACGCCGATCACTGCTGATAGAGGTCATCATGCTTTTAATCACTTCCATCGCTTTGCTGTGAACAGTAAGATTATAAGTAAAAACAGCTGCGATAATTACCAATACAATCGGCCATATCGCCATAGCAACCCCCTCTAAGGCAGCGGTTGTTACTTCAATTACACTCATATGCCAAATCAGCAATGCCTCTATCGCTGCTGTGACAAAGGCGCCGATGCTTGCCCAATGCGGTTGTAGTTTTAAGAAACAAAGTGCGAATACAAGCCAAATAATCGGCAATAATGCCAATAAGCACATCAAGAAAACAGAACTGGTCATAAAAGCCTCCATAAATTTGCGTTTTTCATATTTTAAGATACTTTCAGTTCCTTGTCCACTGTTTTATGAAGAAATATAAGTGTTATGGCACGGATTCAAGTAGGCATATGATTGTGTGTATATTAGATGTATGGATATTTCTCATTTACCTGTATGCGGCTTTGTTGTATAATAAACACTAAGGAGTGAGTGAATGACAACATTTGCGATTATGACCTTGGGATGCAAGGTAAATGCCTATGAATCTCAAGGCTATGCACAAGGATTGCTTGACTTAGGCTATCAAGAACTTGATTTCAAGGACTGCGCTGATATTTATATCATCAATACTTGTGCAGTTACCAATACAGCGGCCGCAAAATCACGACAGAAGATACATCAGGCACATCGGCAAAATCCCAATGCAATGCTGGTGGTGGTCGGCTGTTATGCGCAAAGTGCCCCTCAGTTGTTATCAGAGGCGCCGTATATCAATCTATTGATTGGTTCTGATCAAAAGGAACAACTGCCGGAGTTGATCCATGCACAGTATCCTAAACATATCCAATGTAATTTAGTTCATGATATGATGGCACATCGTCAATTTGAAGCTTTGCCGGTTCGATGCTTTGCTCATCAAACACGAGCCTATTTGAAAATTCAGGATGGTTGTAATCAATACTGTTCCTACTGTATTATTCCCTATACACGCGGTAAAGAGCGCTCTCTTGATCCTGATACGGTATTGGAGCGAGCGCGTTTGCTGGTGAGCCATGATCATTTAGAAATTGTATTGACTGGAATCCATACCGGCCGTTATGGTAGAGAGCATCATACTTCACTAGCCGTATTGTTAAAGCGCTTATGCCATGAGGTAACGGGATTAGCGCGCATTCGTATTTCTTCGATTGAGATCAATGAAATCAGTGATGAATTGCTCACGGTGATGCGCCAAGAACCGAAAATTGCACGGCATTTGCATATTCCGTTACAAAGTGCGGATAATGATGTATTGAAGGCAATGGGACGTCCCTATCGGGTGGAGGAATATGCGGATCGTGTCAATGAGATTCGCAAGGTACTTCCCAATATCAGTATCTCAGCTGATGTCATCACCGGTTTTCCTCAAGAAAGCGATCGTCAGTTCGCATTGGGAAAAGCCAATATTGCAGATATGAAACTGAGTTTTTTGCATGTATTTCCTTTTTCTAAACGCGATGGCACAAAGGCAGCACAGATGAGTGGACAATGTGATCCAGCGCTGAAAAAACAGCGAACTGGGGAATTGATGAAATTAAGTGCACAATTATTAAAAGAATATGAACAGAGTTTTATCAAGCAAACAGCAACGGTACTGTGGGAGCGTAGAGAACGGGATTGGATGGTAGGGCATACCGGGGAGTATCTTGAGGTATATGCCCCATATGAGGAAGATAAGCTGCATACAATGGAAGAGATTGTCATTCAGACTGATGCGGATGGCAGATTGAAAGGCAGCGCATTGGAGGTAAGCGGATGAAATTATCAGTAATGTTTGAACATGCGCCCGATTTGGAAATCACCGGAATCGCATCCGATTCGCGGCAGGTTCAGCCGGGAGATATGTATTTTTGTATGGAAGGTCTGCGCAATGACGGGCATCAATTTGTGGATCAAGCACTGGCGAATGGCGCGAAATGTATCGTCCATCGTAAGGATATTGATACTTCCAAACAAGGAGCAGCCTATATTAAGGTAAAGGATGTCAATCAAACGCTGAATGTGATCGCCTCCAAGTTTTATGGCTATCCCAGTCGTCATTTAAAGATGTTTGGCGTAACCGGAACCAATGGTAAATCCTCAGTGGCCTGTATCATTTCTGATTTATATTCTCATTTTGAGCCTTGCGGCTATATTGGGACGATTGGTATGCGCTATGGAGAGCGAGAACTTCCGCCTACATTGACAACTCCGGATCCGATCTGTATCCATCATATGTTAAAGGAAATGCAGGATCATGAGATGAAAGCATGTGCCTTAGAGGTATCTTCTCATGGGTTGGAGTTGGGCAGAGTGAACTCCGTCGATTTCGATGTGGCGATTTTTACCAATTTAACATATGATCATTTGGATTTTCATGGAACATTTGAGAATTATTTTGCGGCCAAAAGAAAGTTATTTTCCGGTTTAAAAGAAAGTGGAGTGGCTGTTTTGAATGCCGATGATCCCTACTATGACCAGTTAAAGGAAGCTTGCCATGCTCGCTTTGTCAGTTATGGTATTCAAAATCATGCGGATTATCGTGCTGATGATATTCATATTGGGGTACAGGGTTCTACCTTTACCTTGTTTCATGGCGAGCAGAGTTATCCGGTGACAACCAATTTAGTAGCACTTTATAATATTTATAATCTGTTGGCAGCGATTGCCGGCATATGTGAAAGTGGAATTGCTTTGCCGGATTTATTGGAACATATTCAACATTTGCGGCAAATTGAGGGGCGGATGGAGCGCATTGATGAAGGTCAACCATTTACTGTCATTGTGGATTTTGCTCATACCCCTGATGGTTTAGAAAAGGTATTTGAGTATGCCGCGGCAATTACCGAGTCCAATCGCAGTATTATTTCAGTGTTTGGTTCTGCCGGTAAGCGTGATACGAAAAAACGTAAAGTATTCGGAGAAATCGCATCTCGATACTGTGAATTGATTATTTTAACAGAAGATGATCCGCGGGATGAGGATGCGCGTGAGATTGCCAACGAAATCAAGGAAGGAATTCATGATACAAAAAGTATATATATCGAGAATCGCTATGATGCGATACGTCAGGCAATTGAGTCTGCGAATGTAGGTGATACAATTTTGATTTTGGGCAAAGGAGACGAGGTATTTATGTATCGTGAGGATGGCAGGGAACCATGGCTGGGAGATCATGTGGCGGCCCGTCACTGCATTCGCAAATACTATTTGGGGATTGAAGAGGAAACGTTGGAGTAGAAAATTGTCGATGATCACAGATTGTCTTTCAAAAAGGCAAAATTTACATAAAACATTGCGATAAGCAGTTGCATTTTTATACTGTTTTATATATAATTATAATGCAATCTTCAGAAGGGAGGTTAAGTAATGCCAAAAGTAGTTTTGAAAGAGAA
>JAAWON010000065.1 GCA_022799495.1 Erysipelotrichaceae bacterium
ATCACATTCTCCTTTATACAACTGCTTCCATAAAGCCATGAAAAAACACTTGTATCACGATTTTTGATTCAAGTGTTTCATAATTCAATATTTATTTATCATGTCTACTTAATTAAGAGAAGAACTCCTGTACCCATACCCAGACGCCACCGCTATTCACAAGTCCAACACTCATACGCGTAAACTCAGGCCGCAAGATATTCTCGCGATGGGTCGGCGAGTTCATCCAATCGCTCACTACTTCCTGAGCACTCACTTGACCTCTGGCAATATTTTCACCCTCTGAGCCATAACCCAAACCATATTCCGCATAGATCGTATGACATGGCTTGCCATTGGGACGTGTATGCGAAAATTTAGAAGCGACTTCCAGTGCCCGCAAATAGGTCACATTATGATATAAGCCCAAATCCAACATGACCGGAGCCAAGCCCGCTGCACTGCGATAGCGATTGACTTGGTTCGCTACCTCCTTGATCTGTACAGTTTCAAACCCACCATAATAAATACCGGGAATAGACAATACTCCACTATTATTCGCTGTCACGGGTGTATGCGTTGTGGAAGGTGCGGACTGCACATTGACTGCTAAAAAGGTGCTGGTAATATTGCCGCTGTTATCATTGACCTGACATAAAACATTGCGTTTACCCGATATGCTTGTATCGACATCCTCGCATTCCAAATTATCCTGTAAAACGGATAATTCCGTTTCATTATCACTTAGCGCCGCAACAATCTGCGCTTTGGTCTCATCATTCCATGAAAAAGCGGCATTATACGCTAAATTTAAATCATTCAATGATAATTGTGGAGGGGTAGTATCTTCCACTATCACACGCAGGGTCATATCACGATGATAACTAACACTATATTCGCCAATCGTTGCGACATCTACCTCACCCACCGCAGGAAAGCGCTGTTGATATGTCTCCTCCAACGGATGACGATTCTGTAACAGATAGGCATACGGTGTAAACTGCTCAATCGAACCTACCTCTACATGTACTTCATCCTGAGCCAATGAAAAGCGAAAATCGAACTGCTCCAACAGAGCCATATCCGACTGCAAAACAAAAAGAACCGCTAAGGTCCATAATACGCTTTTCCCTCGCATCCGACCACATCCTCGCTTATAAGTATACCATGAAACGATGTTTTTATGCGAGCAAAAATACATTATTTTCTTTATTTCAAGTTCTTTTTTTTTCAGAACAGATATCCCCTGTCAGCGAATGTTAAACCTTTGTTTCATACTCATTTGATGTCACATACTGCATAGCGGTCGCCAGTACATGCTTACACGTTTCCTCATCCTCATCAAAGAAAGAAACATACAAAGCGCAGGCCTGTTCCCATTCTTCATAAACGTGATCATCCATAACATGCATACGGCAGTCCTCATCCCCATATAAAGGATAACAACGCTGCTTCAAATCTTTCAATGCATAGCGTGCACTCTTACATAATCGGCAATTTTGTTTCCCTTGGGTACTGATACAAGTATGGATGGGACAGTATTCCATCACCATCAATTCCTCTCTGCCATAAGCATAATGTAGAAAACTGCCCTTTGTACCATAACGCTGTGCAAAGGCATGCATCAACTGATGACGCTGTTCACTGCTACATTCACTGGAACAGATAATTCCTTTTACACCATGTGCAAATAGGAATGCCGCCGCATAGGAATTGGTAATATTCACATAGTGCTCAGCGATAGCGTCAGGCTCTATCATGCCACTGTTTTCACAAAATAAAATAGGCGCATTAGGATAAGACTCTTTCATGATGCGCTTAGCGCTGTAACCAATTGCTGCTTGTGATTTTACACGATGAAAGAGCGGTGAATGGACAAAAATGTGCTTTATTCCCATTTGTTTGGCGGCATCGTATTGTGCCTGTGTACGTAGCGATACATATAATCCCTGTAATGGCGAAAGTGACAGGTGGCGCTCATAAGATGCAAGTCGTCGTGGCAAACAGGCAACACGCTGTTCATATAATTGTGCTAAGCCTTCCCGCCGCAGGGCGTTGAGTTCCTTGATTGGCATCATGAGATCATGATCCACATCACAGGTGATCGAGTGTACGGTGAATATCGTTCCTCCACATTTCATCAATTGTTCCTGAATGCGTTCTTTACGGATCGGCGTTTGGGCAATCAGTGGCATAGACTTTGCCGTAATCGTACAAGAATTTCCCGCATCATCGCTCAAAGTAAGCGTAGCCGCATTACCTTTGCGCATCACAAAAGCCATCGTTATCTTAACCTTTCGTGATACAGAGTTATTGCGCAGACGTTCGTGCTGTACATAATCATTTGTTTTTAACACTACGCTTCCCTTAGGAATAGGATCATTCAATTCAATTTGTGCTAATGTGCCTGCATTTGCCTCATTCACCAATAGCCCATCGACATATAAACGCTGAACCATACAGCCGATATCTTTTCCTGAACATAGAAAGCGAATCCCATCAAATTGATGCAGCCGCTCATGCAAGGCGATCGTCACACGCTTTCCCTGTCTGCGCAATACTTTGCCGATTGGGATTCCCATGTGGTTGGGGCGCTGAGGATTCATCAGGTCGCGCTTGTCTGATGTAAAAAGATAGCCGGCGCTGAATCCACGATTGAATATTTTGCGCATCTCCAATTGTGCTGCCGCAAGATCAAAGGATTGCTTCTGTTCATACGCATCAATGGCCTGACGATACAATGACACCATTACGGCCACATATTCACTGCTTTTCATTCTGCCCTCGATTTTAAAGGAAGCAATTCCGGCTCCAATCAATTCCGGCACATGTGCCAACGTGTTCAGATCCTTGGGACTTAACAGATATTCTCCCGGCTGATGGATTTCACAATGACCTTGCTGCTCCAACCTGATTAGACGATATTTCATGCGGCACATCTGCGCACATTCCCCGCGATTACCGCTGCGCCCCAACTTCTTGGCACTCATCAAGCATTGGCCGCTATAAGATACACACATAGCACCTTGCACAAACACCTCTAAATCTACATTTAGTTTTGCCAATTCCCGTATTTCATCAATGGTTGTCTCACGCGGCAACACAATACGTTTCATCCCCGCCTCATGCATCAATTTTATCCCTGCCTCATTGTGCAAATGCATCTGCGTGGAAGCATGTAATTCCATATCCGGCAAGCACTGATGAACGACATCAAACAATCCCAAATCTTGGATAATCAAGGCATCTGCACCATGTTCATATAAAAATTGAGCATATCGGATAGCCGCTTCCATTTCCGTTTCATATAACAATGTATTCATGGTCACATACACCTTTACTCCATAACCATGGGCATATCGAATCGCCTGAATCATTCCATCTTCATCAAAGTTTGCCGCAAAAGCTCTTGCGCCAAACATCGTACCACCTAGATATACCGCATCACAACCATTTTGAACCGCCGCAATCAACGCTTCCATCGATCCTGCCGGTGCCAGCAATTCCACCTTACGCATCCCAATCCCTCATTTCATTTCTTGTATTATTGTAGCGAAACTTGCTCAATATAGCAAATCTTTTCACTTCGTTTCATAAAAGGGATGATGATCTCCTTCTCTATTTTGTGATTCAGATGACTTTTCTAGGTATCCGCTGCATTAGGATCTGTTGACATCACGATAGAAACGAAATATAATACATATGTTACTAATAGTAATATAAAGAGGAGGAAAGCATGGATCATATTATACTCGGTCTTTTGTTATTGAGCGATCGAACCATTTATCAATTGCGTGAAAGAATAGAGAAAGGGCTTCATATGATGTATAGCAGTAGTATGGGAAGTATCCAGGCAGCGATTCAGAAATTACTAAATCGTGGCTTCATTCAGTATGAAGAAGTTATTGAAAACGGTAAATATAAAAAGATTTACGCTATAACAAAAAGTGGCAGGCAACATTTTGCTACATGGATCACCACCCCATTGTCTGTTCAAGGTATCAAGAATCCCGAATTGGCAAAATTGTATTTTATGGGCTTCGCACCTAAACAAAACCGTCAGGCAGGGATACAAGCGTGTATATCGCAGTTAAAACAACAGTATGAAGGATTAAATATGATTTGTGAGGAAATGGCGAATATCATCGTTTCTGATAAAAACAAGGATATTCTCTATTATCAGTTTGCGGCTGCTCGATATGGCAGAGATTTTATGAAATTTAATATCCAATGGTATGAAAGATTTCTCGATGAAATTAGAGGTGAAGCATTATGAAATCCATGCAGTTATCACATTCGCCAATTACCTATTATGTCAGTAAAACAGGACATAGTGAATGGCTCCTTTTCCTTCATGCTGCTTTTGTCAATCATACGATGTTTAAAACACAGTATGCCTATTTTCAAAGCAAATATAATATTCTAGCGATTGATCTCATCGGTCATGGTCAGTCAACGCATACTCAAAAAGGTGATCGCATTGATCTGATGTCAAAATGGATATTTGATATTTTAAATGCTGAAAGTATTGAAAAAATACATATTGTCGGTGTTTCATTAGGGGCCGTATTGGCACAGGATTTTGCGAATCACTACCCAAATTCCGTACACTCATTGGCTTGCTTCGGCGGATATGACATCAATCATTTTGATAGGAATTTGCAAAAGAACAATGGAATGAAGCAAATGCGGATGATGTTAAAAGCCTTCTTTTCGATCAAATGGTTCGCAAAAGACAATAAAAAAATCTCTGCCTATACCATACAGGCACAAGAGGAGTTTTTTGCTATGAACATCCAGTTTTCCAAAAAGTCATTCAGGTATCTGGCCACGCTCAACCGTATGGTAAACAAATATGAAGGCAAGAAACGCAATTACCCCTTGATGATTGGATGCGGGCAACATGATATTCCAATGGAATTAGCAGCGATCAAACAATGGAAAATAAACGAGCCAACTTGCAGGGTTGTGATATTTGAACATGCCGGACACTGTGTAAATATGGATGTACCACAGGAATTCAATAAGATAATGGAAGAATTTTGGACAAATGCATCCTACCAAGCGAACTTGTAAAATCACTGTCCTTTTAAGACAAAAAGATCATAAAAAAACTGCTGCTATGGACAATACCAGATCGGCAGTTTTTCTATACCTTTCGGCTTTTTGATAACCATCATTCTTCTTAACTTTTAGATATTTTCAAACATAAATATATCCCAATTCCAAAGATTACGATTGTCAATGAAAGACCAAATAGTTTTCCCCAAACAAGAGGGCTTTGAACAGCACAACCTATACCTATCACAGCGATAAATAAACATAATATAATCACGATACCATATCGTATCAACTTAGGCACCTTGGGATGATTGATCAAATCGGCGATGAAAGGCTCCATAAATGTCCCTCACTTTCTAGCGGTAGATTAGAACTAAAACAATTCAAGCATAAGAATCATCGTATGAAACCATACAACCATATTATAATACGCTATTTATTTTTTTTAAAGTACATGTATCATTTGTTTTCCTATATTATGATTCGAAAATGATAATGTCTTAATGAAACGAAATTGATTATGTCCTAAAGAAGGATTATAATAAGACCTCATGAGAAAGTGAGGTCATTATGCGAAAGGTGGATCTTAGAATGAATGAACAAGCAAAGTATGACATTATCAAAAAACTTGTTGATACC
>JAAWON010000066.1 GCA_022799495.1 Erysipelotrichaceae bacterium
GATTTTCTTTGCACCGTGAGATTGTGCAGCCTGAACGATCTTTTCTGCGGATGCATCTAAGATTCTGTGTTCATAAGCTTTTAAGCGAATTCTTACGCTATTTTTTGCCATGAATTTTGCTCCTTTCGTCTATATCATGATAGACTCGCTCGATGCGAATTCCCCGACACATTGCATTCATGACAACGCTTATCAGTGTGTCGGCAACCTCGCATGTCCACGCGGTCGTGGAAATATTTTATCATAATGAATAAGGAATTACAAGCATAAATTTTGGTATTTGCGTTTTTACTTTTTCTTTAGGATAGAGGCGTAATTTATGTAGCGGATGACGCTTGGTTTCCCATGGATTTGCAGGATAGATGTAGGTTGATGCCGGATATCTTTCCTATATAGTATATATACTTAATATACAATCTTATATGTTGTTCATGAGAAAGATAGATGAAAAGAAAATGCCCGCTTACGATAAGCAGACATTTTACACCTTGAAGGAAGATATCATTTATTTAAAGTATCTGAATGCGTTGCCTTGTACAGCCAATCAGCGAATGTTTGAGCCAATTGGTTTGCGACAAAGCGCTCATCTAAACACTTGATAGCGGCAATTTCTTTTATCGTACGCTGTAAATAAGAAGGATACTCTGACAATGAAATCACCTTGTTTTCACACCATGATAGTGCCTCCAAGCCATCACTTTCCACCAACAAGCGATTCAGTGGAATCATTCTGGCAATTTGGCGTACCGCTGGATCATTCAAAACAGAAGGGCCTATCGTAAAATAACAATCTAGCCTTTGATATTCCTTTATATATTGATCACAGGAATACCAATGTACCAAATAATGATTCGGGTATCGCTGAATATGCGTGAGAACTTCGTATTCCATCCCCTTTGTATGCAGAATGACAGGCTTATGATGGGCATGGGCATAGGCCAATGAACGGATAAATACTTCCCGCTGTTTCTCTAACGGTTGATCACTCCAAACACAATCCAAACCGATTTCGCCAATGAACAGCGCTTCACTCATAATCGGTTCCATGTCCTGCCAAGCGTTGACATCAGCCTGCCATGGATGGATGCCTGTGCTGAAATAAATATCATGTTGATTGAGATGGGGAAAGCATTGTTTCACCAGTTCATATTCCTTTTTATTTTGGACATTGACAATGCCTTGGATTGCCTGTTCTTTTATCAGTTGTGCCATGGCTTGCGTGTGTAAATGAAAATGGGCGTCATGCAGCATGTGCTTGCTCCTGTAAGATGGTAAAGATTTCCTTACGCAAAGCGCCTTGTTGAAACAACCAATCGCGCGTTTTTTCGCATTTGCTTACATCAATCTCCTTTATGATTGTGGCCGGTCTCTCTCCTAATATGAAAATACGATCGGATAAGTACAGTGCTTCATCAATATCATGGGTAACCAGCAGGGCTGTTTTGTTCATCTCATTTCTAAGCTTTAACAGCCAGTCCTGCATTTCATTACGGGTGATTACATCCAGTGCACCGAATGGTTCATCCAGCAACATGATCTTTGCCCCACATAAAGCCGTGCGTAAAAAAGCTGCGCGCTGACGCATTCCACCTGATAATTCATCAGGATAAGAGTATTCATAACCTTGTAAGCCAAACACCGCCATTTCCTGCATCGCCTTTGTCTTTGCTTCCTTTAAATTATGATGAATCCTAGCATACATAGTCACATTATCCAAGATGGTTTTCCATGGCAGTAACAGATCATTCTGCGGCATATAGGCAAAATGGGCAGAAATACCCTGAACTGCTTCACCATCCACATAAATACTGCCTACCTGCGGTGAGAGGATGCCGGCCAGCGCATTGAACAGGGTCGACTTGCCACAACCGCTTGCGCCGATCAAACTGACAAATTCACCATCTTTTACCTTAAAATTTATCTGTTTCAATACTTGATGTGTATCAAAGGCAATGGCAAGATCTTGTACTTCAAGTTTCATAATTTCACTCCTGTTTTGGATTCATTCTTGGCAGCATATCAGTATCATTCTTATTTCAGTATAAAAATTCATTGGTGTACTGTGCATCAGCGGATATATAATGATCAATCAAACCGTATTCTACCATGAACTGCGTATATCTATCCCATACTTCATCGCTCATTCGCCCCCATTCAGCCGCATCGCCTTGGTACGCCTTAGAGAGATAAGCCTGTGATGCCTCAAGAAAGGTAAAATCAGTATCCGGTATAATGTCAGACAAGATTCTAGCCGCTTCTTCAGGATGCGCAATCGCAAATTCATATCCTTGTTTCACTGCCCCTAAAAAGGCACGGACGGTCTGCGGATCATGCGCAATCATATCTTCATTGGTGATCAGCACCGGTGTGTAATAATCCAGACGCTCATCTAAATCTCGCAAAGGCATATAGTTCAAATCATAACCATCCATTCGTCCTTTGATCAACGCCCATCCTGCAAAGTCCCACTGAATATCCACCCCTTTGCCAAATGCCGCAAAACCACTGCCATCTGCGCCTACCATGGTCAGTTTACTAAAGTCCGCACCAGCCTGTTTCATCACCGCACGGATCAATGCTTCTTCACTGGGCGATTGCCAACCAGCATATACCTTGCCCTCAAAATCTTTCGGGGTTTCTATGTTCGCATTTGCAAGCGATACAAAACCGCTTGTATTATGTTGAATTATGGTCGCAATTGCACGGATAGGCAGCGGTTCAGATGCAGTTCTTGCATAAGTCACATCCTCTTGATAACTCACACCAAACTGCCCTTTGCCAACTGCCACCAAGGTCGCACTTGTTTCATGCGCCCCCGGCTCGATGATCTTTACTTGCAGGCCTGCATCTTCAAAATATCCCTTTGCCTGCGCAACGTAAATCCCGGTATGATTCGTGTTGGGTACATAATCCAAAATCAAGGTAACTTCCTTTCCCCCATTTTCATGATCTTGTGTTGATGTACAAGCGCTCATACCGATACAAAGACTAACTGCCATTAACCATCCATTCCATCGTTTCATGTTTCGTTTCCTTTCCTTTTTGTGCGATAAGGAAATACCAAGCGTTCCAATCCACTCAAAGCCAAATGCAGCAGCAAACTCCAAAGGATAATTACAACGACACATGCAAATACTTGATCCAACATATAGCCGTTTTTTAAGCGAATCATATAATAGCCAAGTCCTGCGGAGGCACTCAGCCATTCACCAACAATCGCACCACCCATACAATAGGTGGCCGCTACCTTTGTCCCGGAGATCAATGCGCCCATTGCCGCAGGTATTTTTACATACCGATAGATCTGCCGTTTGTTTGCGCCAAAGCTTTTTAACAGATTGATCTGATTGACATCCACTTGCGCCAATGCATCCGCAAAGGCAATCGCAATCGGGAAAAAGCACATAAACACCACCATCACTACTTTCGGTGCCATACCAAATCCAAGCCATATCGCAAATAAAGGTCCCAGTATCATGATCGGAACCGTTTGGGTAACGACCAAATGTGGAAATACACTCAGGCGAAATGGTTTAGAAAGATCCATGAGGATGGCAATCAGCACCGCAAAAAGCACTGCCAAAAACAGTCCCAGCAATGCCTCTTGAAGGGTGACAAGGGAATGCATCCACAGCAATGAGCCATTTTCCAATATTGCGCTTATGATCATGCTTGGGGCCGGCAAAACATACAGACTGATATCAAATAGCCGTACACTCAGTTCCCATATAAGCAATACCGTACCCATTGACAATAGCGGCATGGTGATACGCATGATTTGTGCTTGTTGTAACTTTTTACCTCGATTAAAAATAAAAACACCTCCATCGGAAGGCGCAAGTGAACCAATCTAAAAAATCATAGAATGACTCCCTACGCTAGTATTACCTAGGTCAGGTCAAAGGGTATCATCTCAGCTGTTTCCAGCACCCCTGTCTTGACGCTATTATTATAATGCAGGCAAATGAATATTACAAGATAAACTGAAAGATTCCTCGAAACAGTGAAAAGGATACAGGGGTTGCCTGTATCCAAGGAATGCTTATTTTGATTTTATATTTTTATGTTTATACCATAGAAAACAGAGAATGCCAAACGAAGCAAAGGTTATACTCATATAGAGTAGTGAGTTGCTTGTATCCCCGGTCAGTGCACCACCTACGTTATCGCCCGGGTAGTAACTGCCCTGTACTTCGCCATTTGGTTTTCCGCTTGGATCGCTGTCATCTTGATCATCGGGATCATTTGGATCGCTTGGAATCATTGTGCAAACCTCTCCTGCCTTGCCTGTCGGTTTCCACTCGGTGATCTCTTTGATATTTTCATCCGGTATGCCATTGCCATCTACATCTATATTTGTATCTGCTTTACCATCTCCCGTACTGTCTATTTGTGTATCTGGAATCCAATCATCATCCCAATCTATGTTTAAATCAGGAATGCCATCATTGTCCAAATCCAAGTTGATGTCAGGGCAGTCATCTCCATCTGTGTCAATATTGATCTCTGGTTTTACATCATCAGGGCCGATTGTATCATATAAGAAGTTTCCCGGTTTGTAGTCTTTACCCGGATTCCAATCATGGATCTCCACAATATTGATATGTGGTGTTTTGCCATCTTTGGAGATATTGATGTGTGGTTTGAAATCACCCTTGTTATCAATGTTGATATCGGGGATACCATCATTGTCTAAGTCAATGTTGATCTCTGGTTTGGCAGTTATGCCACTCGCATAATCTACTCCATTCACTGTCACACATCTACTTGGTTTCCAACTCTTTAATTGAACTAGGTTCAAATCAGGTTTTCCGTCATTGTCTGTGTCAATGTTTAAGTCCGGTTTTCCATCTCCATTGGTATCAATGTTATAGTCCGGAATGCCATCCTCATTCTTATCGCCATTGATTAGGATTGTGTCTCCATTGTCATCTGTCAGTTCTATGTTCAAGTCAGGACAGCCATCATTGTCTGTATCCCAGAAGTTCTTGTCTCCATTGTCCTTGATGTTCAACTTCCCTTCCTTAATCGTAAAGGTGTAGTTTGGATAATTATCATTCAACTGTTTCTGCGCATCCTTTGCGCTGATTGGATAGGTCCCTACCGGACTGTATTTCCCTGCCGTTGTGCTTAACTTGATCACACTCTCATTGATGGTATCTCTTACTCCATTCCATTCTACCAACTGATCTTTGAAATCCTTGTAAGTCAGTTCTGGATTATCCTCTAGACGTTCCTTTTCCTTGTCCTCGATCTCTATTTCAATTGGCTTTGGCAATACCTTGATCTTCACTTTCTTGGTGAGTGGTAACTCTCCATCTGCCGTTCGGGTTATGGTGATTGTGATCTCTGTGCTGCCACTGTATCGCAATGCATCAAACTCTGCCACCTTGCCATTC
>JAAWON010000067.1 GCA_022799495.1 Erysipelotrichaceae bacterium
TCCTACAATGGACACATCTTTGTATTTTATATCATGAAAACTCACATGATAAGATGGATCCGTATATCGAATTTTTAATACATTCGCTCTTGGATTTGAGACTAAAGTGTCTTTTTTTATACCTGAATCTAACACATACGAGATATCGCCATTGTTTAAGTGCGAAAATAAGACGGTTTCTCTTTCCAACCAACCCTTAGTAGCTAAATATCCCCATGTATAGCGTATATAAACAGGATAAGGGGTTGTGGCAGTAGGTGAAGGGTAAACTGTTCCACTCTTATCAGGACTTGCTAGAAAAAAAACCGCATTTTGCTTGTAATTTCCATTGTTTTTTACATAGCCATTATCTGCCAAAAGGAATAAGCCGGGCATCGCATTGATATTCAAGTCTGTGGACAGCAATTGCGCAATTGTCGGGACATAAGCGTGTTGAAACCCACCAACTGTACCACTGACAAGTTGAACCGCTTTTTTTTCAAAATCATTCCCTTTAATCGCATTGGTGTAGGCATCATCATAAGACTTCGCCAACAGATAACTTGGAGAATGATTTTTTCCACTTTCCGTAGTGTAGAAATCACAGCCTGCGATCTCTTTTCCTGAGCCTGATGCAGTGAATATATTATTCGTATTACCATTACAAACTCGCGCCATACCGGCATTATGAAACATCGCATAAAATCCACTATTATCCTTATTAATAGTCCATACGATTTCATTTCCATCACCGCCGATTCCGACAATGACTTCATCCCATTCCGATAGTTTATCTAAATTGCCTGCCGCAGCCATATGCGTACTAAAAAACGCAATCCCCGCTGATAGACTGCCCGCCAATGCCAAGCACAAAATCGCAACTTTCTTCCACATAATCCTTACCTCTTTTCCCTTGCCAATCAAACAAATATCACTACGAACTACCATATTGCATAAAATCCATGCAAAAATCACATGTTGCCTACTCATTGCCGTTCTTTTATATCAATCTGACGGAATGAAAAACAAATCGGTTTCACAAAATTCATTTTTTTAATGGAAATGAAAAAAGTAATATAAAAACAGTGATTGAAGCGATAACTGATACCCCAAAAATGCCTTTTTATGAGAACAACTGTTCAAACTTCTCATCCCAACCACGTAGTTTGAGCAGTTGCCAATAAACTCCCTGACAGCGTTTCAATTCATCATACAGTGGCTTAATCGCAGCGAGTTCATCCGAGCTTTTCCGGCTCATTTCAACCTCACAATGCGCAAACAGCGTCAACGCGTAATAAGCATCTTCACAGCGATCCACTTCTTCCCCCTGATACATGATCGGCCCATAGAGATTTTTGGGCAGCGAATATGGTGCCTGTGCTTCAAATAAACTTTGTACATGCGGATAGGCCAAACCGGCAGCCACGCAGATAGCGGTGAATGCACAAACAGAGAAACCAATCACTCCCTGATAAGACAAATGCTTCATGCGATAGAGGAACCCAAGTGAAAAAGATGCCGGAATTGGAATCACCATAGTCGCACATTCGCTCATAAAGAAAGCGCTCAGCACCACTGCCATATCGGCACTGCGAAAATCCAGCGAAATTCCTTCCGCCCTTTGATAATGCGCAACTACTTGCTTTAACATCTCCCGTGCTCGCTTCAGCCTTGTTTTCACCGTTCCATCCGGTATCTGCAAAGCCTCCGCAATCTCCGCAACACTCATCTGTGAAAAATAGCGAAGCACGATCACTGTACGATAGCGTTCATCCAAATGCTGAATGAAATAATTTAACAATTCATGATCACTGGAAAAATGCATATGCGCTTCAGGAATGAAAGTAATATCCTTCTCCTCCTGCAATAAAAAAACCACATGATCATCCGGCAAAGAAGTTGTCTTGTTTTTGCGAAACAGATCACTCGCCTTGCTGGCAATGATGCGATTGAACCATTGCACAAACAATGCATTGTCCTGTAAAGATGCAATGGATTTGTATATTTGCAAAAAACTCTCCTGTACGATATCCTTGGCATCTGCCTGATTTCCGCTGATCTTCAATGCTGCATAATAAGCCTTTTTATAAAAGCGCTGATACAGTTCCTGAAATGCATGTTCATTCTTCTGCTTGACCTGCTCAATCAACTCATTCAATGCCATTGTCTCCATATGATCACACCTATCCTTTAACAATAGGATAGCTTATCCTTATTTTTATGTCAATAATAAAAATTTAATTTTATTCATTTTTTTAACAAAATTATTGTATTTTATATATTTTGCCTAGTATAATATTATTTTATGTCAATTGTTTTGATAACCATTATCATCTATATAGAAAGCAATCAAACAATGGAACAGAAAAAAGATATTCCAATCACATTGCTAGAGCACCGTAATTGAAATATCTCATCATCGTATTGTTTAAAAATTGTAATTGTAAATTGTAATCATGAATAACTATTATTATTGTTATCATGAAAGTTATCATATAGCATCTGCATACCGGAAGAGGGCTGGAGTAAAGACAACGTTTACGCTATCCAAACTGTACATCCGTTTGATTATGATTCTGTCTCCTGTGTTTGAATAAGCCGCCGATCTCTTACTTCGCGAATGTACGTAAATACCTCACGCAGCAGTTTACGATCGTGGGTAACGGCAATGATACAGCCATCAAATTCCTTTAACAACTGACGAACTGCCGGCGCACTAAGCGGTGATAAATTACGAGTGGGCTCATCCAAAAGCAGTACATCACAGCACATCTTGATAAAACGGGCAATGTACAATTTGGCCTTTTGGCCCTCACTGAGCGCATACATCGGCTGAAGCATTTCCTCCGGTGTGAATTTCATCCGTCCAAGCAATTCTCGACATGCGGTAATATCTTCTTGATCCGCTTTCTCCAAAAGGAATGTATAGGCAATTTGATCCGGCGCAAATTCATCATAGTAATGTTGTGGCATATATCCAACGCAAATATCACTTCGCCGGCGTAATGTATCATAAAACTGTTTCATCAACTGCGTTTTGCCACATCCGTTTCTGCCAATGACAGCCAGTTTATCCCGTCCGCGCACATCCAGTTCAAAAGGTTCAATCAGCACTCGCTGCGCAAATTTGACCGTGAAACTCCCTTTTAATATCACCTTATCACGAATGCCTTTTATCTGTCCAAAGTGAAGATCAATCGTATCCTCCAATGTATCGGGCTTATGATAGCCACTCTGTTCAAGTCGATGATGCATGGCCTTGACACTGTGCATTTTACGTTTCAGCATCTGTGCTGTATGTGGTGCTTGGCGGGAGACTTGGTTTTGGGCATCGTGAACCGCATTCATAATGTCGTTGAGTCGTGCTTTTTTCTTTTCATATTCCTGCTTTTCCTTACGAGCACATTGGAGTTCTCGTTGTCGCGAATTGTTTCGCTGGCGCATATAACTTTCATAGTCACTGCGCACATCACTGATCACCGCCTTGCTTTTTTTATTGCGTTGTTCCAGATGCAAAATGCGGTTGGCACAATGGGCAAGCAGTGTTTCATCATGTGATACAAACAATAAAGGCACATGGAGCGATAACAGAAAGCGCTCCAGCCATTCCAATGTCGCCAAATCCAAATCATTGGTCGGCTCATCCAGCAAATATAAGTCACATTCCTGCAATTTCAATTTTAACAACTGTAACTTTACTTTTTCTCCACCGCTCAAGGTACAAAGCGGTTGCGAGGAGAGAATCAGATCATCACATATTCCCATCATCGCGCCAATGCGTTGAATATGGGCCAGTTCATTATAGGCCTCATAAGGGATTTCCGCATGCGGTGCAGGCTTTAATAAATATTCCATGCATGTACTCTGTTCCCAATCGCTATCTAAGCGCTGCGGCAAATAGCCAATGCGCTGATAATCCATGTCAATCGTACCGCTGATACTCGTATACTCAATAATCTCATCAGGCTGATAAATTGCCTTTAAAAGCGTAGACTTTCCATTCCCTTCCTCGCCGATCAGCGCCACACGGTCGCCATCGCCTAAAGTAAAGGAAAAATCCTCAATCAAACGATAATTATTTTGTTTTATGATGGTTAAATGTTGAATATTCAGCATGGGATAACACTTCCTTTCATGAAGAAAAGAACCGTTGCCAGTTCTTTTGAATGATCGAAAGTATCGGCGTTAGATAATGACATGACGAAAAAGTAAAGCAAGCGTTCTTTCATCGGTTGGTTCATGTATTATCTAAGTCTCATCTTCCCACTCCTTTGCTTTGCCATAAATGATAGCGTATTCCCCTTCCTTTTGTCAACAAGCACGGCAATATTTATCTATTTTATTTCCTATTTGATGCAAATATGCAAAACCAAGTGCTTGTGCAAACGCAGAATTCACCGATAAACAGTCTCGTAATCGTTGTAGATGCAGGAATCCCGGTTAATTAACTAGCCTTCTTATCAACAGAATAGTATGAAAATACTTTATCCATATTATAAGTAAAAATTATTTTGATAGTTTTATTCGCTCTTTAAATTGTCTTACTAGCACAAGAGCAAGTAAACGATCCAAATAGTCGGTGATATATTGAACAATAAAACAACTGATTGTTAAACCTAACGGTGTTTGCGCTAATAACTGAACGATGAATGTTGAACCAGAAGAAGTAATTCCACCAAATAAGTAAGCAGTAATACATGCACTTAAAAGAGAGGTAGGAATACTTATGAATAAAGCGGCGATGAGCAATCGTGCCTTTTCTTTAAGAAAATGATTCCATGAATATCCATATAAGAGTCCTAGTATGATTCCAACCGGTGCGTAATAAAGTGCGTAGGCATCCCCCAATATAGCGTTAATTACAGAACTGAATAAGCTGGGGAGTACAGCATAATAAGGCCCTAGTGCGTAAGCAAGCAAACAAGTGCCGATGCTATCTAAATAAATTGGCAATTGCATGAATAAAGCAATTTGTGCTCCGACCAGATTTAAGACGATTGCAAACGCGATCAGGCATATTTGATATACACTTAATGAATGTTTCATAAAACTTCACTCCTTTACAATTAGTTTATCAAGATAGGCAATCTCATCTTTTGAGCATTGGAATAATCGTTCAAAAAAGATATGATAAAAAGCAAAAATGTCTACTTGATGATATACAAATGCATTTGCTTTTTTTCTATAAAAACCATATTCATCAACGATGGACTGTCCTCGTGCAGCACCTTCGGTTGCAATCTCTACAAAGGCATCAAACCCAGTACAAATCTGCGGTTGTATGAAAAATGCCATTGCCAACGGATCATTTATAACACAGCCGATGATATGCTCCCATTCCCAGTGAAAATCAAAATAGAAT
>JAAWON010000068.1 GCA_022799495.1 Erysipelotrichaceae bacterium
ATCAAAATCCCAATCACCGAAGGAATGATCAATGCGATCCTAGTGAGACAAAACAAAGATGGAACGTATGAGAAACTAAATGCTTCCATCGAAAATGGTTATCTAGTATATGAAAGTGACGAGTTAGGCATCGTCGCAATCATCGCAGACAAAAAGAATCCGGACAAAGAAGTACAAGGCAGTTACTATCCGGGCAACAGTGTGGGAGGCGCGCTGACCGGGGATACAAGCAATCCACTCCTATATATGGGTATTGGATTCAGTTCACTTAGTCTATTGTTCTTCCTATTGTACAAGTGTAACAGGAAAAGCAACTAATCGAAACAATATACGTTCAAACTGACAACGATATCATGAAAGCGAAAAACATGGATTCATCAATGTATTCATGTTTTTTCGCTGATTATGGATAGTGCTGTCACATGCAAGAACAAATGGTGATAAGCCATAAGAATGACGGTTAGGATAGGGAATGATTGTTTTAGTTTTAACACTATTCCAATATTACCGTTATATATCTTTTCTTTCATAGAATTGTGTTTCCAATGCGATCGAGTGCTGCGAATCCAGCATAAATAAATGCAAAAAATAGTAATCTAAAACTAAATCATCTGCTTGATAAATATGATAATAGTCCCAAAGATGCGCCAGTGAACAATCACAGTCCACATATTCGTGAATATGCCACAATGTTCCGATATCCACCTGTTGCGCCAACTCATCAAAATAATTTTGGATATCCGTAAAATCACGAATGTCTTTGGCTTGTTTCGTAAATTTCATGTCTTGTTCAATTACCTCTGTATGCAAATAGATCTGTTCTTGTATGTGAAGGTGCAAGACAGCTTCAATTGTCTCAATCAAACATGTAGAATCACTAAAATAAGCAAGTGGCGCAGGGTAATCATTTGCACATTTATTAGGCAAAAGCAGGGACATCGGCAGTGTATAAATACTAATATGGTGATCATGGATCTCTAGTAGAAATACCATAGATAATTGATCCCCATATACAAGCAGTACTTCCTTTTGTGCTGAAACCTTTGCGATAGGCTGATATGGAAACAGACATAGTGACATCGTTAAGCATAGTTTTATAATCATATCAAAACCCCCTTATGGAGATAGTATGGAGAATTATTGAATCACTATCCTACTTCTTTATCCGTTCTTTTGAACGATAAAAAATCTGGCATGTGCCAGACTTTAACAAGCTTTACCGTTAAAAAACAAAAATGCGTAGGAAAGAATCCATAACAGTGATCCATTATTCTATTTGCGTAAATGATGCTCTAACAAATCATGAATATGTTCAGAATCAGGATCCATATAAATGGTCTTATAATTGGATAAAGAGACAAAACTACCGTGGTGTGCCGGTATCTTTTTCAATTGCCGAATATGGCAGTAATTGACAGCGACGCTGGAGGAATCTCTTGCTTCGCTGTACCATGCTGCCAACATCGCACCATCACGCAGTAGAGCCTCGCTGGGATGCTCGCAAGCGATCACTACATGCGCTCCATGCATATCTTTCACATGTAGCCATATATCTTGCTTATGCGCCAATTTCCAAGTCACATAATCATTTTGTACATTATTCTTGCCCACATAGATGTTTCCCTCATCAAAGACAAAGCATTCATAGTGAGGTGGTTGATTTTTCTTTTTTCGCTTCATACTCACTCGTCCCGGCTTCATATAATGCAGCCGAATCAATTCCTCCCGAATTTCCATCGCATCTTGTACATTTGCTTGTTCTAATTGAAGTTTAAGTGCTTCAAAATAATGAATTTCTTTTTCACATAAGCGAATTTGTTCCTGTAAAAAATGCTGTGCCCGCTTTGCTTTATGGTATTTTTGATAGTACCGATTGGCATTTTGTTTAATATCATAACGCATATCTATAGCGATGGTGATCTCTTTGCCATCTTCAAAAGTTGGCAGGGTAACGCTACTTTGACGCTGAATGCTGTTCATATAAGCGAATAATAGATCGCCGCAGATGCGATAGGTTTCACAATCCATCGCCTGTGTCAAAGCTGATTTCAGTTTAGGTAATTTTGCGCTACTTCGTTGATATTCCTGTCTGACAATTTTTGCGACATCACCGGATTGCTGCTTGATGCGCACTTGTTCCTCCTTTTCATGAAATAGCAGATCCAATCCTTCCATGATTGTATATGCGTGCCACTTTGCCTGTAAATGCGTTAAGGGCAGGATATGAAAGGCTTGTGTATTTGGAAGATCACTGATATACAGTTGCTTGGAGGATTCGATTTCATCTAGTATACTTGCAAATGATTGGCCTTGATCCATGCGGTAATACACTTCATCAGATAACAGCGGAGAAAAGCCATGAAGTTGTTTACTTAAGGAAAGGGACGGGTCAATTTGTGGGGAATGAAATGGATCTTGTTTATGTAGATGGGCGGCCGGGAGCGTGTAAATCGCCCCGGGATGAATGGTTCGCTTGTTGTTTTCAAAGGGAGGGATGCGTTTACAGGCATCCATAATGCGATTATCTTCTCCGACAAGCACCATGTTCGCGTATTTCCCCATTAACTCAATGTAGATATGTTTTAGATGAATATCGCCGAGTTCATCACGGGCACTCACTTCCATATGGAGGATGCGATCCAAACCGAGCTGTGTCAAAGATTGGATCCATGCTCCATCCATCTGTTTGCGCAGCACCATGACAAAATTACCCGGAGTATCCAGTGTTGTGTAGGGCATTTGGGTGATATGAATGCGATTATAGACACTGTGGGTGGATATCAATAGTTTTATGCTTCCTTTTGTGCTGTGGAGCTGTAGAATAATTTCCGTATCGGATAACTGCTGTATCTTATTGATTTTCGCAGGCAAGTATGCTTGTAATTCTTTTGTGATCTGTCGTAAAACGATACCATCTAACGCCATAAAATCACATCCTTTCCGGTTATGTCATATGATTCAGAGCATATGATTCAGAAACTTTGAATCATGACTTTATTATATCATAAGGAAATAGGATAAGGAACTATCATCAGGATAAGTAAATGGTGGGGGACGATTGTATTCAACGGTGTTTTTGGGCTTGCATATATAGTGTAAAAGACACTTAAGATATATTACTTGAACTTTGTAGAAATGCAATATAGGGACATACAATCAGGAAACAGAATCATTCATATGCTGTTGTTCATCAAAAAATGTACCTTTTCCAATAATTTCAGAAAAGTAATTTGACAAGCGGTGTTTTGACTAGTAAAATGATAACAGAGAAAAGGGAGCAAACAATTATGAAAAAAGGCTTGTTGATCATTATCAGCGGTCCCAGTGGTGTGGGCAAAGGTACAGTGCGTAATTGCTTCATCAATGATGAATCGCTGCGCCTGTCCTATTCAACTTCGATGACAACGCGTGCACCACGAGTGGGTGAGGTAGATGGTAAGGATTATCTGTTTACCACAAAGGAACAATTTGAGCAGGCAGTGAAAAATGGAGAAATGTTGGAGTGGGCAGAATTTGTCGGCAACTATTATGGGACACCGTTATCAGTGGTTGAAGATTTGCGCAATCAGGGCCGAAATGTATTGCTGGAGATTGAGGTACAAGGTGCTACACAAGTGCGGGAAAAGTGCCCGGATGCACTTTCGATCTTTATCGTACCGCCAACTATGGAGGAATTGGAAAAACGCATCAGAGGAAGACGCAGTGAGCCGGAGGAAATCGTGCAACAGCGTCTTGCCAAGGCTGCAAATGAGATGAAATTAGCGAAGGATTATAAATATGTCATTTGCAACGAAGACCCGCAACTGGCTGCCGATATGATCTCCTTGGTCATTCAGCGAGCCATGCGTGAGGAAGCGTAATGCTGAATCATACGAATACGTACATCATGATAAAATGAAGTGATCTCAATGGACAGGATTGGAGGAACTAATATGGCACAAACTGCATGGATATTTTCTTATCAGTTAAGAAAAGGCGTAAGCGATGAGGAATTTATTGCCTGTACCCAAAAACTGCATGATGAGGTAATTTCTCAGGCAGATGGTTTTATTGCATGGGATCATTATAAGCAGGGCAATATCTGGACTGATTTTGTGTTGTGGGAAAGTGAAGAAGCGGCCCATGCAGCAACAATGATCGGCAAGGGAAAAGCGGTGTGCGAGGAATTCTATGCTTGTATTCGTATGCAAACATGCAGGGCGCTCATTTCAAGCCATGTGAAACGATATTGAAGTTTTATCATTGCTATGTTTAGCAGAAAGACAGAAGGTAATATGCTATGTTAATTGTTTTTGTTTACCATCATTTAGGTAAGTATCCACTGACTTCTGTATTTGCGAATGTGCTACTTCAAATAGTGTCGAATCCCATTTAGGCGCATGGTTTTTTAGAAGATAAAACAGGCGGTAATTCATCCATAAGGGATGTTCACCGCCTGTTTGTTTGCCTTTCATAGAACGGTCAACGTATCATCAGCATAGGAGGAGCACATAATGTTAGAAATAAAAACCCATTTCTTTTATTGCTTTGCGACGAGCTTTGGAAATACGGCTCGCTTCTTCACCATATAGTGGAAACATATCATCGTATATGGCGATTGCGGCACCATGGATGTGATGGAATAAGGTTATGATATGATCAATTGTACTTAATTCATAATGAAGGCAGCCTTGATGATTCGCCGTATCAATCATCCACAGCACTGATTCGGAATCCTTTGTTTCAATATAAGCCTTCAAATCTTTTTCTATTTGCTCCAATATGCGCAAATCACGATAGCGTTCTATCAAAGCCGATCTCCCCTTTCCGTTAGATATTAGCCTAATATCTCCTCCGCATCAAATATTATGACCTGTCTTCATTGTACGACATGAAAAATATTGTTTCAATAAACAAACAGTTGTTTTTTATCATATAAATGTGTATGATTTTGAATAGATTCATGGCTGCACAGATAAGAATAATATGGTAAAAAGGGAGCCGAGCGTGCTTTTTTGTTTGTTCATATAGTAGGATAGGAACCTACAAGAATTTACCTTAAAAAAATGAAAAAAAGGATTGACAGATAAAAAGTGAAATGGTATTATAATAAAGCGCTAAGGAAATAAAGCAAATGGATTCGCTGAAAGATGGAGCGCACAGCAACCCGGATGGAGGTTTAGCTCAGTTGGGAGAGCGTCTGCCTTACAAGCAGAGGGTCGGGGGTTCGAGTCCCTCAACCTCCACCATTTTTTATGCCGACTTAGCTC
>JAAWON010000013.1 GCA_022799495.1 Erysipelotrichaceae bacterium
GTATACAGTATCTCCTTTTAAAGGCATTATACCCCTGCCTACCTATTAGCGCAAGCAATTTTTGACATATTTTTCCATTTTCTGCCTAAACCGGGGCAGTCTCTTTGTTTTTGCCATGTTTGAAATTTGTTGATCCCTTGTTTAAAAAAAGCCGCTCCTTGCGAAGTGCACAAGATCGACTTTTATCTGAATCAATGCTTAAAATGACGAATACCGGTAAAGATCATGGCGATACCATGCGCATTACATGCATCAATGGAGGCTTGATCCTTGATAGATCCGCCCGGTTGAATGATCGCCGTAACCCCTGCCGCCGCTGCGGCCTCGATTGTATCACTCATTGGAAAGAATGCATCAGATCCCATCACGGAACCTTTGGCCTGATCCTTTGCTTGTTCAATGGCAATTTTCGCCGCACCGACACGATTCATCTGTCCGGCCCCCACACCGACGGTCTGAGAATCTTTTACCAATACGATCGCATTGGATTTCACATGTTTTACTACTTTCCATGCGAATATTAAATCTTTCATTTCCGCAGCGCTCGGTATTTGTTTGGTAACACAGCACAGATCACTTTCTTCAAGTAGTTTTACATCGCTGTCCTGTAGGAGGATTCCATCATTGACATTGGTTAGTTTCATCGTATTACTTGGCGTTAAGGAAGGATCCAGCGTCATCAAACGGATATTCTTTTTCTTTGTCAAAATCGCAAGTGCTTCTTCACTGAACGCAGGGGCGATGATAATCTCCAGAAAAATCGCTGCCAGTTTCTCAGCCAATGATGCCTCCACTGTTCCATTCATTGCGACAATACCACCGAAGATGGAAACCGGATCCGCCGCATATGCTTTATCCCAAGCCGCTTCGATCGTATCACCTACGCCAACTCCGCAAGGATTCATATGTTTCAATCCGACTGCTGCACACTGACCTTCAAAATCCTTCAAGATTTCCAGTGCCGCATTCCCATCTTGAATATTATTATAGGACAATTCCTTACCATGTAACTGCTTCGCATTGGCTAAGGAATACTGCGGATTCATATTCTGATAAAACGCTGCCTGTTGATGAGGATTTTCACCATAGCGCAAATCTTGCACTTTATCAAAAGTCAAAGTGATGCTTTCCGGGAATTTCGTTTGCGTTTGTTTGGTTAAGTAATCCGCAATCATCGCATCATAGCGAGCCGTATGCCGAAATACCTTCGCCCCAAGCAATTCACGTGTCGCCAACGTTGTTTCCCCTTGTTCCTGCAATTCATGAAGTACTGTTTCATAATCGTTGGGATCGCAAAGTACCGGAATAAAACGATAGTTCTTCGCTGCGCTTCGTAACATACTTGGCCCGCCAATATCAATATTCTCAATGATTTCCGCATGTGATACCCCTTCTTTTTGAAGCGTTTCCTTGAAAGGATAGAGATTCACACAAACAAGGTCAATCCAATCAATGCCCAATTCGCTCAACTGGCGTACATGTTCGGGATTGTCACGCACACATAACAATGCCCCATGCACAGCGGGATGTAGCGTCTTTACACGACCATCCATAATCTCGGGAAACTTTGTCACCTCAGAAATACCGATGGTGGGGATGCCCGCCTCATCCAATGCACGCTTTGTCCCGCCGGTGGAGATAATTTCATAACCAAGCGCATGCAGTCCTTTGGCAAACTCATTCAATCCGCACTTATTTGATACACTGATCAATGCTCGTTTCATTGCTTTTCCTCCTCGATTTGCTTCACTACCATTTGAATCACCCGATAAAACAGATCATATTCCAACGCATGAACGTGCGCTTCCAATTCAGCCAGTGACCATGCAGGGTCTATGATGATTTTTTCCTGATGGATGATTTCACCGCTGTCCACTCCTTCATCCACATAATGCACGGTTACACCGGTAAACTCTGCTTTCGCTTCATAGGCATCCTGAATGCTGTGGGCGCCGGGGAAGTTAGGCAGATAGGCCGGGTGAAGATTGATGATGCGATTGGGATAATGAGTTAACAGCACTTCACCGATATAACGCATATATCCGGCTAATACAATCAATTCCACCCCATATTCCCTTAGTTTTTCATGGATCAGCGTTTCATATGCCGCTTTATTCGCAAACGCTTTGGGATTCACATAAAGCCATGGAATATGAAGGCGCTTCGCTCGCTCAATCGCTAAGGCATCCTCATGATCCACAACCAGCAGTACGCACTGCGTATAACACAGACTGCCGTTTTCAATCGCGCGTACAATATGTTCAAAGTTTGAACCATTGCCGCTGGCAAATACGGCAATCTTTACCATATGAGTTCCACACCCGCTTGATCGCTTACTTCACCAATCACATAGGCATCCTCTTGCATATCGTTTAATATCGCCAAGGTTTGATCGACATCATCAGGATCTACTGCCATGATAAAGCCGATTCCCATATTGAATACATTGGCCATTTCCGTGCGCGACAACTCCCCCACTTCTTCCAACAGCGTGAATATATCAGGCATTGGGAAAGCATTCATCGCAATACGCGCACCCATCCCCTTGCCCAACATACGTGGCACATTCTCAAAGAACCCGCCACCGGTGATATGGCACATGCCCTTAACTGCCACCTGTGCCAACACCTGTTTAACCGCCTTGACATAGATACGCGTCGGCGTAAGCAATACATCACCAAGCACCTGATCCTTTAACTGGGCATAACGCGCGTGCAGATCAAGATGGTGATCCTTAAACAAAATTTTACGGATCAGTGAAAAGCCATTGGAATGACAGCCGCTGCTTGCCAAGCCGATCAACACCTGTCCGGGTGCGATCGCTCTACCATCTAACAAGCGCGCTTTCTCCACTGCGCCGACGCAGAATCCGGCAATATCATAATGATCCTCACGATACATATCCGGCATCTCCGCTGTCTCTCCCCCAATTAGGGCGCATTCAGCCATGACACAGCCATCGGCAACGCCTTTTACCAACTGTTCAATTTGTTTCGGCTTATTTTTACCAACGGCCAAATAATCCAAAAAGAAAATAGGCATCGCTCCTTGAACCAATACATCATTCACACACATTGCGACCGCATCAATTCCCACGGTGTCATGTCGATCCATCGCAAAGGCAATCATCAGTTTTGTGCCGACACCATCGGTTCCTGAAACCAACACCGGTTCCTTTAAATGCAAAGCACTCAAATCAAACATTCCGCCAAAAGCGCCGATAGAATCTACCATTCCTTTCACCCTTGTCCGTGCGACATGACTTTGAATCAATCGTACACTTTCATATCCGGCCTCTAAATTCACACCGGCTTCCTTATATCGCTCACTCATAACTGCCTCCTCTTTCTCCTTGTGCTGTTTTCGCATCCAGCGTATCTTTCACCTTTACTATGCTTTCTGTCAACTTTTGTATCGACATCTCAGCCATTACGCATCCTATACGCAACCTGTTCCTACCTATGTTTGAATCCTCAAACGCTTTCCTTATCTGTTGCGTTTGCCGGATGCAAAATGTTACCATAACTATATAGTGAAGTTGGGTACACTCCATCAAAGCAGGATACACATAAATCCGGTGTGCCAAATGCTTCCTTCATCTGTTCAATCGTTAAGAAGCGCAAAGAATCTGCCTGTATAAACTCACATACCGCATCACAATCCAAACGGGCTGCGATTAACTCATCATATGTAGAAGTATCCACACCATAGAAACATGGACTACAAAAACCCGGTGAAGCGATACGCACATGAACCTCTATTGCCCCTGCCTCCTTTAACAGCTGCACGATGCGCTTAGAGGTAGTTCCTCGCACGATGGAATCATCAATCATAAAGACGCGTTTCCCATTCACAATACTGCGCACGGCGGAAAGTTTCATCCGTACTCCGCGCTCTCGTTGCTTCTGTGTTGGCTGAATGAAGGTTCTGCCCACATAGCGGTTTTTGATCAAACCGATTTCATATGGCAAGCCAATTTCCTCCGCAAAACCGATGGCCGCAGAAAGGGAAGAATCCGGAACACCGATGATGATATCACCTTCATGATCCTCCACCTTTGCCAAAGCACGTCCCGACAAACGGCGTGCTGTGTGCACATTGATGCCGTCGATATCGGAATCAGGACGGGCAAAATAAATATACTCCATTGCACACATTTTCTTTTGCGTTTTGGTTGTATAAAAGAAACTTTTCAGCGGTTCTTCTTCCTGCGCAATACGCACGATTTCACCCGGCTCCACATCGCGAATATAACGTGCCCCGACGATATCAAAGGCACACGTTTCAGAACTCACACAATAGCCGCCATCCGGCATCTGCGCAATCGCAAGCGGCCGCAGTCCGTTATGATCACGAATGGCATACATGCAGTCTTTTGTCATAACCAGAAACGCAAATGCGCCTTCAAAGCGCTGACAAGCTTTCATGATCTTTTCAACGAAACTGCCTTCTTCTCGCTGAATCCAGTGTGCCAGCATCTCCGAATCACTCTCACCTTGGAAAATACTGCCCATATCTTCCAATTCCTGTTTCAATTCTTTCCCATTCACAATCTGACCGTTATGCGCCACCGCAAAATCGCCCATATGTGCCCGTACCATAATCGGTTGGGCATTCTCAATCTGATTGGCATCCGCTTTGGAGTATCGTACATGGCCGATCGCATGGCAACCACTTAACTGATTGATAATACCGGGATTGAAAACTTCCGCAAGCAGTCCTTTCCCCTTATAACAGCGAATTGTCTCACCATCAGAAGCCGCAATCCCGGCTGCCTCCTGACCGCGATGCTGGAGCGCATGCAGGCCAAAATAAGATAGCGATGCCGCATCTGCGGTATTGTAGATTCCAAATACACCGCATTCCTCATTGATTTTATTCTCCCAAAACATTCGTGCTTCACTCATAGTTCTCGTTCTCCTTTTTGATCAAACATTTATTTTATCATTCAGCCTATTTATTTTTGAAATAATTAACACCGTTTTCGAAGATATTTTGTTCCTTATCTCCCCAGATATTTTGGAATAAGCCATCCTCATATCGTTCACTGTGCCCCATTTTACCTAAAATGCGTCCATCTGCGCTGGTAATTCCTTCAATCGCAAAACAACTGCCATTGAGATTATACATGCCATTCATCGTTGGATCACCATCTAAGTCTACATACTGTGTCGCTACCTGACCGTTTTCAAACAGTGCTTTGGCAGTTGCCTCATCGCAGACAAATTTGCCCTCACCATGACTCATCGCAATACTGTGCTGTTGTCCCGGAGTAAATGAGGACAGCCATGGTGAACGATTTGAGGTGACTCGTGTATAAGCGATATGAGAAACATGGCGGTTGATGTCATTGCGAAACAGCGTCGGCGATGTTTCATTCAGTTTTGTGATATCCCCATAAGGCAGTAATCCTGACTTGATCAACGCCTGAAAACCATTACAGATTCCCAAGATCAAACCATCATTATGTAATAGGGTTTGTACCGCTTGATTGACCTGTGCATTACTTAACACATTCGCAATGAATTTACCGCTGCCATCCGGTTCATCACCGGCCGAGAATCCACCGCATAACATCAATATCTGCGCCTGTGCAATCTGCTCGCTCAATTCTTTTAAACTGCGCTCAATCGCCGCAACACTCAAATTATTGAACACATAGATAGAAGCATCCGCTCCCGCACGCTGAAATTGTTGGAGTGTGTCATATTCACAGTTTTGCCCGGGGAATACCGGAATGATCACCTTTGGCTTCTCTATACGCTTGCTTGGAGCGATACGCTTTTTCGCTTGATACAGCGGGGTAGTTGTGAGTTTCGGCTGATCCGCATTGACATAAGCCGGATACAGCGCATGATAACGCTCACTCCATGCATCTTGCGCCGCCATGATGGAGATGTTGAAATCATTGATCGCTAGCGTTGGCTTCTGTGTTGTTTTGCCCAAATAGATAAAGGAAGAATCGCTGATTTCCACAGCGGATTCCACGACAATGGATCCGATTGAGCGATCATATAACGGTTCACTTGTTTGAATCATCGCACCAATGCGATTACCAAAACTCATTTTCGCAATGGCTTCGCCTAAGCCCCCGCTTTTTATCGTACATGCGGCACAAATAATACCCGCTTGATTATATTGATACAACTTTGCGAAGTTCTTTTTACAAGCCGCATAATCAGGAGTGAAATCCGCATGAATCGGATGCTTTAACAAATAGATAAAATGATCCGCCTGTTTAAATTCAGTTGAAATGATATGATCCTGATGCTGGGTTGTCAGCGCAAACGTGATAAGGGTTGGTGGCACATGGATGTGATTGAAGGTGCCTGACATAGAATCTTTACCGCCAATGGAAGGTGTGCCAAACGCTCGCTGTGCTTCAATTAAACCAAGCATTGCCTGCATCGGCTTGCCCCATTTGTTGGGATCATCACCCAATCGCTCAAAGTATTCCTGATTGCTTAAACGCGCCTTGCGATAATCGCCACCCATTGCGCTGATTCTAGCCAAGGCTTCCACCACAGAATAGGCAGCGGCCAAGTATGGGGAGTATTGTGCGATATGTGGATCAAAGCCATAACTCATGAGGGAACATGTATTCGTATAGCCAAGTACCGGCAGTTTCTGCACAGAGCCTTCCTGTTCGCTGAGTTGGTATTTACCACCCCATGGCATGAGTACCGTAGATTTTCCAATCGAAGCATCAAATAGTTCGGATAATCCGATCTGACTTGCGACATTGGGTAGTTTTAACATCTTTAAAAAGCCGGCTTCCTTTGTCTGCTTGATCTCATTGCGGAATGGATGTGATACCGCTTGTTCTTCACAAATGCGCACGCTTTGTTTCCCGCGAACACCATTGGTGTCAAGGAATGCACGTGATAAATTGACCACCTCACATCCCTGAAAGCGCATGATCAAACGTGGGGTTTCACTGACCTTCGCCACTACGATCGCTTCCAAGTTTTCCTCATCTGCCAAGGCCAAAAAGGCATCTACATCTTGCGGTGCCAATACAACCGCCATCCGCTCCTGTGATTCGGAGATGGCTAATTCCGTGGCACTGAGTCCTTTGTATTTTACCGGCACTTTATCCAATTCGATACATAAGCCATCCGCCAGTTCACCAATAGCGACGCTTACCCCGCCGGCACCGAAATCATTTGCTTTTTTAATCAAACGGGCTGCGTTTGGATTACGAAATAAACGCTGTAATTTACGCTCCATCGGCGCATTGCCCTTTTGTACTTCACTGGAGCACTTACTTAAGGAAGTATCATTATGTTCCTTACTGGAGCCGGTCGCACCACCGACACCATCTCTGCCGGTTGCGCCCCCTAACAATACGACGATATCACCCGGTTCCGGCTTTTTACGCATCACATTCGCTTTGGGCGCCGCACCGACTACCGCACCGACCTCCATGCGCTTTGCGACATATCCATCATCATATAATTCTTTGACATATGTCGTAGCCAAACCGATTTGATTGCCATAGGAGGAATAACCGGCCGCTGCGCCTTTGGAAATCTTGCTTTGTGGCAGTTTATGCGCCAATGTATCGGACAGTGGTTTCGTAATATCTCCGGCCCCGGTGATGCGCATTGCCTGATAGACATAACTGCGGCCCGAAAGCGGATCACGTATCGCACCCCCGATACAGGTAGATGCACCGCCAAATGGTTCGATTTCTGTGGGATGATTGTGCGTTTCATTTTTAAACATTAACAACCAATCCTGCATTTCCCCATCCACATCCACTTTGATTTCAATACTGCACGCATTGATTTCATCGCTGATTTCCAAGTCTGCTAATTTACCTTCCTGTCGCAGTGCCTTAGCGCCAATGGTTGCCATGTCCATCAACGTCATCGGCTTTTGTTCATTATGTACTTGTTTGCGCAGAGCCACATATTGCGCATAGGCGCTTTCCAACTGTTTCTGTAAGGAACCTGCCTCAATCACCACATCGCTGATCATTGTCTCGAAGGTTGTATGGCGACAGTGATCCGACCAATAGGTATCCAGCACCTTCAGTTCACTCATTGTGATGGGGCGCTGTTCCTCCTGTTGGAAATAGCGTTGGATATGACATAGATCCGCAAAGCTCATCGCCAATCCCTCACGTACCATCAACGCTTTTAAAGCGGCCTCATCCATTGTCATGAAATCCTCAATCCGCTGCACACCCTCGATTTCGACATTCTCCTCGCGACACAAACGACTGAGATCTTTCTTTTGCATCTCTACCGGATTGATCAAATACTGTTCTACTGCCGCTTTTTCCTGATCATTGAGCATCCCCTCAAAAACCAACAAACGACCGCTTTTTATGATGACATCTTGCTTATTATTCAGTAACATCAGACACTGTTGAGCACTGTCTGCTCTTTGATCATACTGACCATCCAGACATTCATAAGCAATATAGCAACGATCCTGCAAATCAACTTCCTCCAGCACCTCATCCGTTACCGGCTCCGCCAATACTTTTGTTTTCAACAGTTTTAAATCATGCGCATCACAATGAAAGATATCATATACATTGAACAATGTAAGCCCCTGCATATGAGGTAAATTTAAACTAGCGTACAATTCTTGATACAGTGCGTTTGCTTCCACTTGAAACGCTTCTTTTTTTCGTACAAATAGTCGTTTGTTCATTCTGATCTCCTTTTTCTTACCGTTTATGATTCCTTATCGTTTCCTATCGCTGAATCCCTTATGTATGAAAGGGATTTTATTTATAGATCAAGGATGGATTCACTGATGATTTTCTCCGCTTGTTTTTGTTTGAAATCAGTTAGGCGCTGTGCCAATTCCTCATCGCTTAATGCCAATATTTGTACCGCCAATAAAGCCGCATTTTTCGCACCGGCATTGCCGATTGCCAAAGTAGCCACCGGTACCCCACCGGGCATCTGTACCGTGCTTAATAAAGCATCCATGCCTGATAAAGCACCCCCACCAATCGGTACCCCAAGCACCGGCAACGTTGTGGAAGATGCGATCACTCCGGCTAAGTGAGCAGCGCCGCCGGCCCCCGCAATCAATACGCGAATCCCCCGCTCTTTTGCGCTTCTGCTTAATTCCAACACCGCATCCGGTGTACGATGGGCGGATAAGACGCGTACCTCGTAGCCCACTTCAAATTCTTTCAATGTCTTTGTCACATGTTCCATCACCGGCAAATCACTTTTACTGCCCATAACCACACAAACCTGTACTGCTTTTGTCATCGCTGTTTCCTCCTTTACCCCATATTCACACAAAGAAAAAAACACAGCGTACTGTGCAAAAAGAACACAATCCTCTGTGCTGATTGTCTGCGTGCTGCTTGGGAAGCTGTTTGACGAAAGATCATCCGTTTGACCTCCTCAAATGAAAAGCGCAAGTATCTACCGACAAAGTAAATACTTGCGCCATAGAAAAAAGTGGGGCAAACATTTACTTGTAGTCCGATGATTTACGGTTATCGGGTAGAGACTTGCCGACCATATTACGGCATTTATACAAGCAAACCTGTATTATGGAAATACAATATCATTTTACTCGCTTTCCTGTTTCTGCGCAAGTGCTAATTGCAGATTTAGCAAAATTTCATTTCTTTTTTTCTATCGTTTTCGCTGTGCTTGTTTTTGGTTGGAACCGGATACAACACGCATTAACTGCGATTGCCCATCAGGATACTACCCAAACGAATCATATTGGAGCCATGCGCCAATGCGATCTCATAATCGTCGCTCATCCCCATGGATAAATAGCGGATCTTTTCTGTGCCATAGATCTTCTGTAATTGCAGAAAATAAGTATGCATCTGCGCAAAGTTCGCGGCGATTACCTCGCGATCCGCCACATGCGCCCCAATGCACATCAATCCTTGTACATCCACATGAGACAACTTGTCGCATTGTTTCACAAAGTCCATCAATACCTCCGCAGCGATCCCGCTTTTGCGCTCCTCTTTGGCAATGTTCACTTCGATCAATACCGGCATGATACGATCGCGTTTGGCGCATTGCTTTTCAATCTCCAATGCCAATGCATAAGAATCCAAACTTTGAATCATGCTCACACGATCCACCACTGCCTTTACTTTATTGCGCTGTAAATGGCCGATCATATGCCATTCATAACGCGGATCATATTTTTCACATAACTCCTGTACTTTATTTTCACCAAAGATCCGACAACCACAGCGATAGGCTTCATCAATCTCTTGCTTGGTGTGCTGTTTCGTAACGGTAATTAAAGCCACATCTTTGGGCAATGCATGTAGAATCGCTTGTATCTTTGCCTGATTCATTGTCATCACTCCTGACTTCGATTCTTCCCCATTCGCATACAGTCATGCGATCATCTGTGATTTCATTATAGTATATTTCCAATGGTTTGTGAATGTGTTGTTTCCCCATTTGTGTATTATGTCTCCTGCGTGTTTTTCAGGATTCACCCATTGGCATAATCAGGCATAACATACCTTAAAGGGTGAGGGATATATGTCAAGTACGATGAAAGATGATCATACACAGATCTGCCAAGTGAAATCACGTCATGCGAAGCGACTGCTGGCCCTGCGTGATGTGCATAGCGTTGCGATTGGAGCGAAGCGACGCAATGGGACCATACAAAGTAAACTGGCCATCACAATCTTTACCACACGAAAAAAAGCACCGCGTGAACTAAGCGCAAAAGAGCAAATTCCTGCTTTTTTAGAAGGAATTCCTACCGATGTTGTGGAAGTCCCACGCTTTGCCTTTTATGATCAGGATAGCGTACCGATCAATCGAGAAAAACTGCGACCGATTCCCGGTGGAGCCGAGATTTATATGCCCAACAGTCCATTCAGCGGCGGATTGTGTACACTGGGAATGTATTGTCGTTCCACCCGTTCCACAGATGATCCGCAAGCCTTGTATCTATTGGCAAATGCTCATTGTTTTCCACGCAGCGATCAAGTCATTTTTCAGCCGGAGTCACAGGAGCCGCAGGATCGTATCGCATATGCCACCCGCATTGTCAATTCAACACTTGTGGATGGAGGAATCGCTGAAATGATGGATAGTTCACAGGCAAAAGTAAATGAAATCATCGGAATTGGGGAGCCTTTGGGTCTTTATGCGGTAGAACTTTCCGATATCGGCAAGCAAGTGATTAAGAGTGGTCGAACAACAGGTGTGCGGATTGGTACGATTGCCTATCTTCATGCGGATGCGGATGATAAAAAAGATCAGTTGATCGTTGCCGATTTGGATGCGGCCTTTAGTGATCACGGTGATTCCGGCTCAGTGGTGCTCATGGAGGAAGGCACGCATCGTCATTATGTGTGCGCGCTATTATGGGGAGGCGCATTAAATTTTACCGTGTGCAGTCCGATTTATCCTGTCTGTGATGAATTACAGATTCGCTTGATTACAGCACAGTCTTAGGCATGTTTGTGCTGTTAAGCGAATATATTTGCCAAAAAAAAGGAGGCCTTGATATAACCTTTCTATAAGGTTTTTATCGGCTTCCTTTTGTGTTGGGAAAATCAAGATCCATATACGTTTCTATTTCCCAAAAATGAAAAATTATTGATTTTGGGAAATAGAACGATTCAATCATCGCTTATATCATCGTCTATTTCCTATAAACACTTTACGATTACAATAATCGCCCATCCCATTGTTTCAGCCAAAAGCGCACACTACGGGCCATCTCTTTACTAAAAGGAGCACCGGTCTTGCGGGCATAGAACTGCTGGGCAAAGTTTTCTGCGCCGACAGAATTTTGGGGATTGAACTTTTGATCCTCTTGCGCAAACATCGCATCAATCTGTTCACCATCTAAGCGCTGATACGCATCTTCAAATACAACAAAGCGACGATCATAACGGGATCGCTTCACTCTGGGCAGATCCTTGGGATAATGGCCATAAACCAAAAGTGCCACTGGCATCGTATATTGAGGCAAGTTCAGCAATTCTTTGATCTGTTCACCATGTTCTACAATATCTCCGATATAACAAGAACCGATTCCCATAGCCTCCGCAGCGATCACGCTGTTTTGAGCAGCGATCAGTGCATCGGCAGTTGCCAACATCAAATCACTTTCCTGTGGCGCTTCAAACTGAAACGCTTTTCCTTCACAGAATTGTTTTACATCATTGCGCACATAATAATCCATCCACTTTTGAAAATCAGCCACAAATACGATCATCAAAGGCGCCTTTGCCATAAATGGTTGATGATCACATAACTGCGACAAACGCTCTTTTTTCGCTTGATCACGAATGATGATCATACTGTAAAGCATTTGATTGCCCGCAGTTGGGGCACGCATTGCCGCCTCAATCAATGCATTTTCTTCCTCCTCACAAATCGCTTTCGTATCGAATATCCGTAGCGATTGACGATTCCTTATTACAGACAATACATGTTCTGCCTTTGTATCCATAAAGCCACCCCTTTCCCTTTATCAGTTTATCTTTCTTACATTTATAAGTGGGAAGTGCTTAGTTATCATCTATTTCATCCTTCTTGAAATTGATTGATAAATCGTACCAGATAGCCACTATATTATGGTATGTTCAAAACCAAACCTATTCTATCTTCTCTGCAATATACTGTCAACCATTTTTGTGTGCTTGTCATTCATTCCATATTATCGAAAATAAATTGATGACGTCGCTTGTTTCATAACCTTCTATCGCCTTTATTTATCGCTTCTTATTGTATGGTTTATCGCCTTTCTTTTGTGGTGATATCTATATCAAATCACACAAACTCGATAAATTTTACAAATGTTTTCGGGTTTTATCCTTTTAGAATTTCGCATTTCATGTCATAATATACAGGTAATCATTTTATCAACGCTTTTCCAACTGAAATGATAAAGTGATTACATAAGAAAGAAGGTTCCGTCATGAAAAGAAAACATTTACGAATCAACCGCTTTATCTTTGTGATCGCATGTCTGATCTTTGCCATTTTTGCATTCACAAGAATTTTAGCCCGTCCTGATCCGTATAAACAATATAAAGATATATCAACCCAACTGAAAACCGTAGGTGAACAACAGCGAATCGACGAGGAAATCAGTGAAACTGAATTACATTTTCTTCATTATCCCGAATTAGGCATAGCGACAGCGGATCAAGCCATCTTAGCCTACATCGAACAACTCCCGGATGTGGAGGGAATCAGTTTTCTGGATTATGAGAGTTATGAGTTGACAGATGGCTTCATCGGTGTTTTATTTCATTATCAAAACTTTAACCTTGACCACCAACTTCAAAATGAAAGTTACCATGGTATGAGTTTTGCGAAAGAAAGTGGTGAACTACTGGCTATACAAGATGTATTGCGCCGTAATTACACAGATGTATTAAGCAAAGAATTCAAAAAGCAAGCGAATTTAGATTACACAGATGATACCACATTTGGCTTTGCGCTACGTGAACAGGATATGATCCTCACCACAGCCGATGCCAACATTACCCTCCCCTATCAAGGAAATGAGCCTTATTTGCGCATCCATAGTAAAGGTATTGCCAAGGATATTACGCCATTCACCATAAAGCGACAAGTACCGATTGACCCAAATAAACCAATGATTGCCCTGACCTTTGATGATGGCCCTTCCCCCTATACAGATCAATTCCTACAAGTATTTGAACAATATAATGCGACTGCCTCTTTCTTTATGCTTGGCTCCAATATCGAGCATTACCCGGATACGCTAAAGCGTATGATTGAAAACGGCTTTGAAATCTGTAATCACTCATGGAGTCACAAAAGCATTGCCACTGATGATAAGGATGCCATCCTTGCGGAAATATTCGATACACAGGATACGATCTATCGGATGAGTGGCCATGAGCCGACGAGAATGCGTCCCCCTTATGGGGCTGTGAATGATCTGAGTTATACAGTTGCCAATGGCAATGATGTAAATATTACCCTGTGGAATGTCGATACCGAAGATTGGCGCAACCGTGATGCCGCCGTAACACTAGAACGAGCAAAAGCCGGCGCATTTGATGGGGCGATCATTCTGTTTCATGATTTGTATCCCTCCTCCTTGGAAGCAGTCAAAGAATTGGTCCCGTATTTACAAGGACAGGGATTTCAGTTAGTCAGTGTATCAGATCTATTCAAATACAAAGGGGATAAGACCGGGCTATAACCGCTTTTTATCAAATTTGTATGCAAGGAATGATCATCGCTAGAGGAAGAATCATCACAGCGTTGGATCGAGATTCATGATTCCTGTAACGGATGCATAGGATAGATTAACTTATAAAATGGATGAAAGTCATGCGCCCGATCATCAGAATGAAGGAAAAACGATGAAAAACTTGGGTTATTATAATGGGGTCATTGATCAAATTGACGCGATGCGTATTCCGATGAATGATCGCAGTAATTATTTCGGAGATGGGATTTATGAGGTTTGTTTAGTGGCCAATGGTGTAATTTTCGCTTTGGAAGATCATTTGAATCGTTTTTATGACAATTTGGATAAGGTCCAAATTCACTTTACGTATTCCAAGCAAGCGTTGAAAGCGTTGTTACAGGATATGGTGGAGCGAGTCGAGGGAACGTCTTTGTCGCTATATTGGCAGGTGTCACGCGGAACTGCCAAACGAAGCCATGTCTTTCCTGATCCAAGTGTAAATGCCAATCTGATGATCATGGTGGATCAGTTGAATCTGCCACGTAAAGATATGCTCTATAAACTGATCACTTTACCGGATATTCGCTTTTTGCGCTGTGATATCAAATCATTAAATCTTTTGCCCAATGTATTGGCTTCACAGGCTGCCAAAGAGGCAGGTTGTGATGAAGCAGTCCTACATCGTAACGGTATCGTAAGTGAGTGTGCTCACAGCAATCTGTTTTATTTGAAAGATCAAGTTCTCTATACCGCTCCACTGAATCATTTGATTTTACCGGGAATTACGCGTGCACGACTGATTGCCTGCGCCAAACGCCTTGGCATTGCGGTGGTAGAAGCACCTTTTACGCTGGAGGAATTGAAACAGGCGGATGAAGTTATCGTGACAAGTACAACCAAACAATGCGTCCGTGCTTTTGAATTGGATAAGGAAGCGATCGCACTGCGTGATCCTGTCACATTTACCGCTTTGCAGGATGCCTTCTTTCATGAGTTTGAAGAGGAGACGAAACAATAAGCATCCTTACGCTATATTAACATAACCGCTAAGAGTATAAAAAGATGGTGAGTGCATCAGCTTGTTTTACTCTTGCGTTGATGATCACTTCATGGATCATGCGAAAGAAATGATGGTGCACATACCGTCTTTTTTTGTATGGATGGAAGAATACATTGGGTAAAGAGACTTTTGCCTGATTCGTACAGCCTGTGTTGCCTTTCACCTACCAAAACCATTCATTTTCACCTTGTAGTCCCCGCATCGAATTGAAATAAGGCGGGCTATAAATCGTATGGCGCGCACAGGCGTTGGATTGGTAACACCCGTATTCTTCGTTGATCGAACCACTTTCTCTGCTTTCCTGACTGAGTGCGATATGGGTGCCGATGTTGCGCTGATTGTGAATATTTTCATTGGTAATGATGATTGGCACTTGGGTATTGCGATTTTGATTTGCGTACTGGGTGCGGTATGCTTGAATATTGATGAGTGGAATATTGTTCATGTGATAACCTCCTGTATCGCTAATCCCTTATATTGTATGAAAGTGCGCAAGTCTCATATCCGCATGTATCCCTGCTTTGGGAAATCTGTTATAATAAGGAAGAAGAACTATATGGAAAGGAGGGCGAAAATGATGTTACAAGAATTGTATGAGCGCCAAAGTATTCGCAAATATCAAGCAAAGCCGGTAGAAGAGGAGAAAATAGAACAACTGCTTCGTGCGGCCATGCAGGCACCGAGTGCCCGTAATACGCAATCATGGCGCTTCCTTGTGGTCACAAATCGTGCTGCACTGGATTCCATGGTTGAATTACAGCCCTATACCGGCATGATGAAAAGTGCTCCCTGTGCAATCATTGTCTTGGGCGATCGCACCGCAGAAGAAAACGATGCCTATTTATATGTGAATGCGGCAGCCGCAATTGAAAATATGTTAATCGAGGCTGTGCATCAAGGATTGGGTACTTGTTGGTGCGCCATAGCCCCCAATGCGGAGCGTATCGCCGCATTTCGACAGTATTATTCACTTGCGCAGGATGAGTTGCCAATCGGTGTTGTGGCTGTCGGTTATGGGGATGAAGTCAAAACAAAACAGGATCGCTTTGATCCTGCGAAAATCAGGTATTTCAAGTAAAAAACAAAAACTGTGAAACGAGGCAGATCACTATTTGATAGAATCATTGTTTCACAGTTTTTTTATTTGTGGATGATTATGCCTTTACCTGTTCAAAATACGCAGCCAAGGCGGCTAAATCTTTGCGAATCGCAATGTGCTGAGGACATACTGTTTCACACTTGCCACACGCTTGACACTTGCTTGCCTGTGCATCACCCAAATCACGATACAGAAGGGCCGATGCCTGTTTATCATGGTACATCGCTTCTTCATTCCAAATTTTAAAGTTCTTAGGTATATCTACGCCAAAGGGACAAGGCATACAGTATTCACACCCGGTACAACCGTTTCTCACTTGCTTACGTAAGCGGGCGGCGAGTTCATCAATCTGTTTAAACTCTGTTTCGCTGAAAGGAACAAACGGTGCAAAGGTGTGCAAATTATCCTGTACCTGCGCCATTGAGCTCATGCCACTCAATACCACAGCTACATTGGGCAAACTCGCCACATAACGCAGTGCCCATGCGGCTAAAGAATAGGATGCGTTTTGTTCATGGAGTGCCGCAGTAAGGTCCTTTGGTAAAGTGGTCAAACGACCGCCTTTGATCGGCTCCATCACGATAATCGGAACACCCTGTTGCTCAGCCAGCGCATACCCCTTTAATCCGGCCTGTATATTTGTATCCATATAGTTCAGCTGAATCTGACAGAAATCCCATTTGCGATAAAGTAGAATCTGTTCAAATGCCGGATACTCATCATGAAAACTAAATCCCAGATGACGGATTTTGCCCTCTGCTTTCATCTGATCCAAAAAACTCAGAATATCAAAATCTAAAACCTTTTGCCAGCGTGCAGCATCCAACGCATGGACAAGATAGAAATCAAAATAATCAGTCTGTAACCGCTCTAATTGATCATAAAAAATCGCTCTTGCGGCTTGGGGACTCTCCGCCTTCCAAATCGGCAGTTTCGTCGCCAGATAAAAACTATCTCGTGGATATTTTTTTAATACTCGGCCAACAAGAGGTTCACTATCGCCATTGTGATACGGATAAGCAGTATCAATATAGTTTACTCCTGCCTGCATTGCCGCATCAATCATGGCTTCTGCCTCGCTCTCATCAATTGATCCATCTGCCAAGGTTGGGAAACGCATACATCCAAAACCCAACAATGATGGTTTTACATCCCATGCGGCCATTTGCTTATATTCCATCCTCATCACTCCTTTTCTATTTCTAATTGTAAAGTAGTTTGTCCCTGCATGCAAGTATTACTTTCATTTCCATCCAATCCATTTTGTAATAATTCCAAATATCGCGCAAGGCATGGTTCAAAACAAAGGCCATAGCGCTCATCTGTTTGCATTTGTTTGGTGTATTTCATACAGATGGTACAAAAGCGCATGGCGATGGTCACTGCATCTGTGAGTGAATGATCCTGCATCAGCGCCCCCAATAAAGCCGACGCAAATAAATCGCCGCTGCCATGGTATGCATAAGGTAGATAAGGTTCACTTAGATACACAATGTTTCCATTGTCATAAACGGCACAATGGGTATACTTTGTATCCTTCATCATACCTTTTAGCACTATTTTCGCTCCTGTTACTTCATGAAGGCTCTCCAACAGTTCTTGTATTTCCTCGGTTGAATAGGGCGCAGAATGGTAAGGGCGCTGTAACAGGCTATAGGCTTCGGTCATGTTAGGGGTGATGATATCGGCTGTTTGACATAGGGAAAGCATGGCACTTGGTAAGTCTTTGGGCAATGATGCATAAATGATGCCATGATCCCCCATCACCGGATCCACGAGACGCACTGCCTTGGGATACTGTTGAAACAAGGTATGGATTTCCTCTATTTGAGCAAGTTCTGACACATAGCCGCTGTATAGTGCATCCATAGGCAAAGACAAAGTTTGCCAGTGATTGCGAATTTGTTTCATTTCCTCATGTAGCGGCAGGATAAAAGGCTTCCCCAAGCCACCGGTGTGTGTGGATAACAGGGAGGTGGGCAAAGGAATCGCACTAATTCCGGCACAGGAGAGTACCGGTAATGTAATCGTTAAGGAACATTTGCCAAAACAGGAGAGATCCTGTATGCATAGAACTTGTTTCATGATTGGTTTCCTTTCTTTTGTGAAGTAGGGTGATTGATTGTCATTATAACATAGTCTTTAGGATAATATCGGTTGTTTAACATTATTATTGTCTAATTTAATAAATATCTCTTTCCTTGATTTCAGTTCTTACTGACAAAATTGATCAAAGCAGCAGGTTATACAAAGTTTTTTTCCTTTTTATCTTTTCAAGGCCTTCAATCATAAATGACGCACACAATTCTCGCTTCAGACTCACCTCAGTGAGTCCTATCATATTCATAAAAATCTTTTATATTTACAATATTTGTGATAAACTAAAGAAGAAATTATGGCCTTTCAGTGTATTACATATGATTTTGAAGGATGTGTCTGGGATGAAATGCAATAAAGTCATTAATATATGTTTTCTTGGAGTATTTTTATTGATAATCTATACAGGTCTATTAAAACCATTAGTAAAACCTATTATAATAAATTATGCTGAAAACCGTACAGCAATTGCAATCCCAACTTTTAGTATTTCTACTTTTTGGGACAAAAGTTTTCAGGATCAGTATGAAAAAGCGTTCGCAGATCAATTACCTTTATCATCAAAAATGAAAAAAGTTGAAAAAAACACTGGAACTTCTCGCAAAGTTAACTTATTTTCAAATAGATAACTCTCAGTTTCATAAAATCAGTGCTGGATTATTATTTAAAGATAATTACTTGATTTATGGTCCTCGCGATTTCAATGATATAAAAGAAAATCTGGATCAAAAAATTAGGAATTTTAATAAAACAGTCAAACGATTACCAGAAATTAAATTTAATCTATACTATATTGAAAAAGATACCGATATGAATTTTGAAACAGGCCAACGTCTACAGGCATACGAATATATGAATAGCCAGTTGGATCAGCGAATTGTTTCTACAAAATACGCTATCAATAGTCTAGATGAGTTTCAAAGGTTTTTTTACCAAACAGATCATCATTGGAATCATAAAGGCTCCTATAAAGCATACGAAGAAATTGTACGTTGGTTGGATGTTGGAGATCCAATTCCAAAACCAGAAGAAATTTGTATGAACACAACGATTAGCGGTTCTAAAGCTGCGAGTTTTGGTGGAAATCTAGTGTTAAAGGAGCAACTTTGTGCATACCAGTTCGATTTAAAACCTCATGATATTTTTATCAATGGATTAGCAACTGATCGCTATGGAAATTACAAAGATTATTTTGAACAAGGGAAGGAAACAGGAAGTTATGGCGAATTTTATGGTGGTGATGACGGTCTTCTAGAATTCGATTTTCATCAAGAAAATAAAGAGAATTTACTAATCATCGGTGAATCTTATGATAATGCAATCAATGAATTGCTAGCAAGTCATTTCAATCATACTTATAATGTAGATTTGCGTAATTATGAACGTGAAAATGGTAAACCGTTTCATCTTGATGCATTTGTGAAAGAACATTCAATTCATCGTATTTTATTGATTGGAAATATTGATTACTATGTAATGGAAGAATTTAATTTGAAAGGAGGAAACTAAATGTTATTCAGCAGTTTAACATTTTTATTCTCTTTTTTACCATGTCTGCTATTTCTTTATTTCATTATACCGAAGCAATATATTAAACTTAAAAACTTACTTCTTCTTGTCTTTTCATTATGCTTTTATGCATGAGGAGAGCCCAAGTATATCCTATTGATGTTAGGAACAGTATTTGTCAGTTATTTATTTGGTTTGGCAATTCATTCCTATGGTGAAAAAGAACAACTGAAAAAGCAGCGATTTGTTTTTGTCCTTTCTGTTATTACAATCTTGAATAGTCTTACCTTTTTTAAGTATATGAATTTCATCCTAGAGAATATGACCCTTTTACTTCCGTTTGATTTTAAAACTATTGACGCTGTATTGCCCATTGGTATCAGTTTCTATACATTTCAGATATTATCTTATTTAATTGACCTATATCGAGGAAAATTAAAAGTACAAAAAAACTTCTTTCATTTGGCTTTGTATATTTCGTTCTTTCCTCAATTGATCGCTGGACCAATCGTACAGTATGAAACAATTGAGGATCAATTAATGAACCGAAAGGAGTCATTCGATAAAATAATTAACGGTTTAGAGCGTTTTATAATAGGCTTGGGTAAAAAGGTCATCCTTGCAAACCAAACTGCGGTAATTGCTGATGCAATTTATAACAGTTCAACATTAAGCAATTATTCTTCACTAGTGTATATTGTAGGAATACTTGCCTATACATTTCAAATTTATTTTGATTTCTCTGGCTACAGTGATATGGCAATTGGTTTAGGAAAAATATTTGGATTTGAGTTTTTTGAAAATTTTAACTATCCATATATAGCTAACAGTGTAACGGATTTTTGGCGAAGATGGCATATTAGCTTGACGACTTTTTTCAGAGAATATTTATATATACCATTAGGTGGCAATCGCGTGTCAAAAGGAAAATGGATTCGGAATATGTTGATCGTATGGCTGTTAACAGGATTATGGCATGGGGCGGCATGGAATTTTCTCTTATGGGGTTTATATTATTTTATATTGTTATATTTAGAGAAAACGGTATTAAAAGAACTATTGGAAAAATTGCCGCTTATTGTGAAGTATATCATAACCTTTGCTTTTGTAAATATCGGATGGTTGTTATTCAGAGTAAATCACTTAACCGATGTAGGAACAATGTTGAAAGGAGTTATGTTAAATCATGGTGAAATAGGAATTACAGGTCTATGCAATGAAAATCCAGCAGTGATCTTTGCACTATTCTTCTTTTTTGTAGCGCCATGCTTTATGACGGATTTAGGACATAAAATACACCAGTATTATCAGGATCAAGTATGGTATCAACTGCTCCGAAAGGGAACATTAATGGGTATCTTCATCATATGTATCATGTTTTTAGTAAGTTCGACGTATAATCCGTTTATTTATTTTAGGTTCTAATTACTGCATCTGTGCACTTCGTGCAGGTGTATTTTTTAATTTAGCTGACTAATGTCTTATGGCAGTTATATAAAAAATGTCTACCCCTTGCATAAGAGGTAGACATAGTTTGTTTATCGTATAATAGCGCCGGTTTCCGTACCGACATAAATATTAACCCTACCAAAGTCCTGAGTTTGGATGGTCACCACTTGGGGCATTGGGCTGGCAAGAATTTCATAGGTAAGTCCGCCAAATAAAGCAGGATTTAGTTTGCCGCATTCATTTCCCACAACCGGCGCAACATTGGTCTTGTAGACGCGCCAAGAAGCAGCGCTCGCCGGAAGGGTAACGATCTGTCTGTGTGGTTTACTTACAGAACCAGATAATGTATTCATACCGTATAATTTATTTACCTCAGTCTGTACTGCCTGATAGTCATAACCCGCAGCCGCGAGCCTGTTTGCCCTATCAGAGCCATTTCCCCATGCACCATTCATTACCTCACGTGCAATCTGCTCAATGCTTTTCTTCGTGTCTGTGACAGGTTTAGATTCAGGCGCATTGTCAGATACTTTCACCGGATCCTTCTGCGACAACTGGAATCCCTCGGCAATACCTTGTGCGATATCTTGGCAGATTGCTTCAAGATGTTGTTCGTATGTATCCATATCTGCTTGATTGGTGATGAAACATAGTTCTAATAATGCACCGGATACCTTATCCTGTGTCTTGATCGCATGAATCACACCCCAGTTATAACGCTTTACACCATCCATTACAGCATCATTGTCACGCAAGGTGAAATATTTGGATAAGCGTTTCATGATCGCCTGTTCTACTGTGATTTCTTTTTCATAGGTGGTGACGAAGATCTCCGTACCATGCCCTGACGGGTTAGCGGCTGCGTTTAAATGACATTCCAGTACATAGTCATAACCGGTGAAATCAAACGTTCCCCCTGCCTCAAATAAGTAATGATATAGATTGCCTTCATATACATTCACCTCAGCGAACGCTCTCAGATGCTTCGCAATCAGATTACCATAACGGATGGTCTCCTCTGCCTCACGATACCCACATCCGGATGCTCCGGGATCATAACTGTCTCCATCTTTGCCATGCCCACATAATATCATGATTCTCATTTCGTTGTCCTCCTTCACACATAAGCAGCCTTTAATCAATTTTCAAGGCTCTTACTTCCCGATCCATTCCATCGATCATGCCGTTCCCACCCAATCGTTTATAGGCATTGAACATCTCCACCCAATTTCGTAACGCATAGGAAGGAATTGCTTTCTTCCCCATATATTGATCATGGTACTCAATCAGTTTCACTCGCAACAAGCACTTTGTTCCCTCGCTGTTGGCACTGCGAATCTGTTTTTGTTCCTTCAAGAGCCATACAATATATCCTAATACAATCGGCAATGCGATCGTATAGGATGTCATTAAAAACTCTTTCATACTGCGTTACTCCTGATGTTCCAATTCGGGTAATCCCGCGACTGAGGTCAACATGGATGTAACACCTGCCAATAGCGATGCGGATAAGACGACAGACCAACTGACATCACTGACTACAAGTGATGTGCCAATCAAGCCAATCGCTGTTTGTGCCATTGTCTTAATCGCTCTTATGCCTGCGGCTTTTAACCATTGTTTCGAATTGTACTGTTTCATTTTGCTTATCCTCCTAGTATTTACTTTGAATACAAATTTCAATATCTATCCTAATCTTCTCGAATACGTTTTTCTAGCATCTCAACATATAACAACAATTCTTTCACTGCCTGCCAAACGATAGCACTCATTGAATATAAATCTATTCCTGTAGGCTCTTTTGAAACTGTATTATAGGTAAGCAATTCTTTTGGGGCTTCTCTTCCTATTACAAACCCATAATGCTTATTTAAATCTATTCCTTTGTCTATTTCATCAATTAAATCATATTGATAAATCTGCGAGTTTAATACTATTTCTAACGCAGAACAAACTGCTTCTTTTGAGCCTTCTTCAGATGCTTGCTTACTCACTTGTAAAGCTTCAAATGGAATTATATTGGTTTTAATGTTTTCTGTTGATCTGGTTTCCCACGCAATTGCAGATACTGTATTATTAAACCAATGCTTAGGCAACGCATCATCCGCCATGTGATTAAAACAACCATCATTTTTTGTCGCATATAAGTTAATTCCAAGACCTCCCCCTCTCCCTCCATTTGATTGTATGCGAACCGCCTCATCTGCTTCATTTGCTATGATTAAAGTATTCCCCCCGTTATGCCCAATCCATCCCTTTCTTGTGGTGCTACCTGATGCTCCGTAAAATCCCATATAACCATTGGCTTGTAATTGAGAAGCAGACCATACACTATAATTATGATTATGGATACTTGGAGTAAATGAAGTTGGTTTATCTTTAATACCATCCCATGATGTTGTCCCTGGATCTCCTTTATCTCCGGTTTCTCCCTTTTCGCCCCTTGATGGTAGACCTGTGTCTATATTCCCTATAAACCAATTGCCATTGTTTCCAATCGAAGGAGTAATCCCATCCGCCCCACGATCCCCTGGATCTCCTTTCAACTCGCCATTTTGTAACTTTCGATTGATTTCTTCTGTGATATCATTGGAAGCCTCAGCCGCATCATTTGCCTTGGTTGCCGCCGCTTCTGCATTTGTCTTTGCTGTATTCGCTGCATGCGCCGCATTATTTGCTTGTGTTGCTGCATTTTCTGCGTGTTGTATCGCAGTATTTGCTTCCGTAAGCAGCGTATCGACCTGTTCTTGTTGCTGTTCGGCCTTTGTTTGCAATTCTTCTACTTTTTCTTCATGTTCCTCTGTTTGCTGAATTAACTGGTTTAACTTCTCTTTATTCTCACAAAATACAGGATCCACCACACTGGCATACCATGCTTTCATCGCATTTAGTACTTCTATCTGCCAATATTCCTCCTCAGGAGATACATACGCAATGATGTTGTTTGATTCATCAACTTGTAATACAAGATTGTTTGATGTCACAACTACTGCTTCTTCATTCATACCACCTAAGGATAAATACACATCACCGTGTTGTTCAAATACCTTATGATTTAAGAGAATATAAGTCCCATCTTCACGCTCTTCGAGTGGACAAGCAATCGGCATTTGTTCTGATAATGTACTGCAATAGGCAGACAGTACCATACCCGCAAACGGGTTATCATGTGATTCATCCTTGATCAACTTAACATAAAGATTAGCAGAATGCTGATAACCGATGATGCTATTGCCCTCTAAAACAATCTCTCTGCCAATCTGTCTGATCTGGGTCGCTATGATATCCATATATAATTCCCTCCTCCTTTTCTTTCGTTCTTAGTCATTTTCAAGATCTAATCCAGCCTGAGGCATTTCAAATATTTCACATGTGCTTGCAAAAGCAAAAACGATATTGCCTTCAGTGTCGCAATATTCATGCACACTCTGTTTTAACAGCGCGTTTATTTGCCTAAGTACCTGCATCGCCTCTTTTTGGCTTAAATACGTTCCTAATAATCTATTTCCATGATATAAACTTCTCCCTTTTACTTCGATGTCATACTCAAAAAGGACCAATTTCATTTGATCCTGTGTATAGATAAATAAATTCATCATGTTCCTCCCTGATAAATGGTATAAGATGTTTACCTTCTTTTAACTCTTATTCACTAATTAATATTTAATAATGTAATTCAGTACAAGATACGGCTGCATATTGTTATGTGCTAAACCTCTGCCAGCGTTTTGATTAACAGCAGTTGCTTCGTTCACATTAACAGTGATTGTATGACTATGAGCACCTCCGGAATTAACCGTCACCGTATGGCTGTGAGCACCTGCACTTGTGGCATTACCACTTACTGTGTGCGTATGTGCCCCTGTTGTATCACACTCTACATGACCGCTATACAGGTTATAGTAACTACCATTTGGTACCTTAGCAGGTGTTCCTCCCAAAGGGTATGCACACATTGCAGATATGATATGTGTATGATTCCCCGCACTTGCGGCAGTACCACTTACCGTATGTGTATGTGCGCCTGTAGAATTACTGGAAGCGCCATGGATGTGAGCACCAGCCTCATTGCTTGATCCTGTTGCACTGTGTTTATGTGCATTTTGCACATGGGTATGGGATGGCATTTCATCGCTCGTAAGAGTATGCGTCTTACTGCCGCCTTGTTTACCCAATGTATCAAAATCAGTATCATCCATCCGGCAGCCAACCGCAACACGACCTCGCAGATCAGGCAGATGAAATGTGTTAGCACCATCTCCCACCCCATAACGCTCTCCAATAACTGCATAAAGATTTGCATATTCATTACGGCTTACTGCTTGTCCATCACACAACAAATAACCTGCCGGAGCGCTCTCTCCTGCATACTCATGAATGACACCGATTGGAGTATCTTTGCTAAGTTCACCATCAATCAGTTTTTGTGCAATCTCTTTTACAAGATCATTCGCAGCCTGTGCCGCTTCATTCGCATTGGTTGTCGCTGTCTCCGCATTTGTCTTTGCTGTGTTCGCTGCTTGAGCGGAATCATTCGCTTGTGCTGCGGCAGTATTGGCATGATCAGCAGCGGTTGCAGCTGCCTGAGTCGCATCATTGGCTTGTGTTGCTGCATCTTCTGCGTGCTGTATTGCGGTATTTACCTCTGATAGTAATGCATCAACCTGTTCTTGCTGCTGTTCTGCCTTTGCTTGCAGATCTTTCGCCTTTGCTTCATGTTCCTCCGTTTGCTGAATCAACTGATTGAATTTCTCCTTACTTTCTTGAAACATAGGCTCCACCGCATTCGCATACCATATTCGCATCGCATGCAAAACTTCAATTTGCCAATATTTCTCAGCTGGCGTAGTACTGGAAATGATACAATTGGATTCATCAACGTGTAGCGCAAGAAGATTAGAAGTTACGACTACTTTATGTTCATTGATTCCACCAATCGAAAGATACACATCTCCCGATTGCTCAAATATCTGATGATTCAATAATATGTAAATGCCATCCTCCCGTTCTTCAAGCGGGCAACTGATCACCCTGTCAGAATCTCGATGCTTACAATAGGCAGATAATACCATTCCGGCAAACGGATGATCTTTTCCTTCCTCCATTAACAATCGAACATAAAGATTCGCTGAATGCTGATAACCAATCACGCTGGTATCGGCAAGGATAATCTCTCTACCAATTTGTTTAATCGTTGTGACTATGATTTCCATACATTTCTGCCTCCATTTTGTTTAATCGTTTTTGTAAATCTTGACAATATTTAATCAAAGCGTTCAAAATATTACCATAACGAATACTGTAAAATCCCTCATCATTCTGATCAATGAAATAATCCGCATAAGGATTTTCCAGACATGTTTGAGCCACTAGCCCGATTTGTTTATGTGGATCTTCTTGATAGTGAAAACCAACAATATGCAAATCATCAATCCATGCAGTATCAATTTCATGAATATCACTTTTCATTCTTTGATCTGATGTAATGGTAGGGTTCACATTCATTTCAATGATTGGCGCGCGGATAGATGCACGATAAGATGCCGCCATCGACGCTGTATTGTATAATACAGAAACAGACGCAAAAAAGTCCTGTCCCCCTTCAAGCAATCCGGTTGACATTGTGACATTATCCATAGCGTTTAATAAAAGTTGACAATATTCAACACCATCCCTTGTCCCCAAAATATGCGCAGTATTACTGAAATCAATGGACTTATAATTTCTAAAACCGTTGTCTTCTTGCTCCCCTATAATGAGTCGATTGCCTATGACTAGATCCTTATCGGTGGAAATATTAGACCCATGAATATCACCTTTAAACACCAATTTTTTTGTTTTTTCATCTACATACATCACCAACTCATTTTCGCCATCGTAAACTTTGATCCCACCATTTGTAATGGTTAATCCAAACAGATCAATCATAACCTGCATGGCATCCAATTGATTACCTGCCTTAATACTTTCAGAAACACTGATGAGCAATTGCTCCGGGGAGATTTTTTGCTCTACTGCCTGCAAATTCTTCGTATTCTCATCCGTTTTCTTAACAATCGTGTTGATTTCTTTGGTGGTCTGACTGATTTGTGTTTCATAGCGATAGCCGTCCTTTTTTGTACTCCTGACCTCTTCTCGCAATCCCTCCCACACCTGTTCAATCACTCTGGGCTGATTGGAAAGCGTGATCACATTCGCAGCCGGCTGATTAGGATAAAACTTCTTTTTCACAATCCGCTGTACAAGTTCCATATTTCGCTGCGTATCCACAATACAATGAACAACCTCTCGCAAGCGCAGTTCAAGATTTCGATAAGTATCATCCATCGCCTGAAGATCCACAACCTCGACCGTATAAGATACCTTTGGCTGCCCCAACTCCTTCAGTTTTTTTCTGCCGGCTGCCAAAAGATCTTCCATATTGGTATAATGGGTGTCACTCCAATATGCACTGATCACTCTGTCACTAAAAGTGAAATCCTCGATATAAGGCTTCCCCTCGTTGATATCCGCAAAGGTCATTTCATCTGCCCCATAACAGTATAAACGAGTGACGAGTTGAGAACTGTCTCCTTTAAAATTGAATGATTTTTGATTCAACTCCGGAGTGATATAAACACCGGAGTCAATCACCTCATATGGGTCAACCACTCTCACCATTTTATGCAATGTATCAATATCATACTGAACATCATACAATGACTTCGCTTCCATTAACAATTCATAAGCGGTACACTTTTCCAAAGCCAAGGTCTTACGATTGATAAACGTACCTTGACAGACAATGCGCCAATCCCTAGGCTTTAAGTAAGTTAAAGCTTCTACTATTGTTTTTGACTGTAAATGAGGATCTTGCGATGAGTCCAAATAAAAACCGGTTTTCCAATCATCGAGATCCGGTTCACATATAATTACTGCGCTTTTATTCAACTGATTGATCTTTTTAATCAGCCAACGGCCATAAGCATCCTCTACCTGTGTTTCTACGGTATATCCGCCATATAGTACAGATAGCGGTATTTCAAACTGCATGGACTGATTTCCTTCCTCATCCACTTCAATGAAATAGTTCTGATATTCATCTAACAAAAGCCACTCACCCTGCATGCATATTTTGATCATAATTACCTCCTACATATATATGGGGTAATAGTCAATTACCACATCCATTGGTTCACTTAAGCGTACCACATGTGTACCCGGCTGAAATGATGGAAATTTTATGATGTTCGTGTCCATAAAACGATTCACTCCCTCTGCTTCCACCAGTTTGCGTATACCGTCAATCACAAATGGCACATCTTGTTTCAAGTTCCTTACTGTCATATCATTGATTGTGAATTCGTTTAAATCGTGTTTAGGTAGGATCGTGATGCGGCAGGAGGTTTCCCATGTACCCAAAATCCGCAGCACGGAGGTTTGCTTTGTGAGTCGAGTGGTGATCAAAGTACCCTTTTGAATCGCATATACAGGATAGGAAACCGTATAATAATGATTCCATACCTGTGTTGTTGATACATTGCCACCGCGATATACAATATCGTAAAGGAAGCCATCGTCTAAGTCTAATGTATTGGTTGGATGTTTTAACAATTCAGCACTGAAACGACTGATATCTGCTTCATCCCAAAATTCCATTTCCAATGTACGCTCTTGTGGTCGTAAGCGATTGGATAGGCGAATAGCGAATATGCTGGTATCAGGAAAGAAAAATTCCGATTCACTATTCAATGACTGATAGGGGAACGCGCATACTTCTCCATTGAAATGCGTTTGAATGTCATACTGATTTAATTTCATAGTGTACCTCCTGAACGCAAAGCAAACTCTTCACTGATAAACGGGGTAATAGCGTATGCCATTTCTCTGCCATCCAACTCCGTTTTATTGAGAATTTGACCTTCGATTCGTGCATAGAGTGGTTGCGGCTCTTTTGCGTCACGATATGCTTGTAACAACTCATGTTCTACGCTCGCATTTACACTTGCACTTGTTTGTAAATGTGCAGCGTGAATAGCGCCTTGCATTTGTTCAGTCAATGCGCCATAATCAACTTGGTCAAATTCAGATTGCAGATCATTGGATAAATCTGACACTGATTGCAGCGCAAGTTCACTTTGATCTTCTATTCCTTTCGCTAATCCTTCTGGAATAGCTTGACCGATTTGCGCAAATACCTTTGACGGTGAATTGATTTGAAGTACATCACGCATAATCTTTCCCAATCCTTTGGAAATACCTGTCATTACATTATCCAGTGAAAATGATCTTGCATGGATACCGTTAATCAGTCCGTCAATTACATCCGAGCCAATTTGGGAATATTCATCGTCATTCGATTTCAGATTTGTCAACATTTCTTCTGCCGTTTTTATTGATTTGGCACGCACTTCCGGATCTTTACTTGTGATTCCGGCAATCAGTTCATCCATCTCATCACTTGATATACCGAAATACTTCTCACTCTCTCCCTTTAATGCCTCATATCCTACACTTTCTAAATAACCATAAACTGCCTGAACATTCGGACCTTGTGCATTTGCTTGGGCAATCCATTGATCAAATTCCTGTTGCTTAGCGTCATAGCGCTGTTTTGCCGCATTGATCTGTTCTTGCGTTATATTTAATTCGCTATTCTTACTTTGTTCTAACAAAGCTTCATACTCAAATTTGGCAGATTCCAATTCCTGTTGCCGCATAAGTTTTTTTTCTTCAAATGTCTGCGCTGTGGTTGCCTGAATATCGTATTGTAACAACATCCAGTCCGCCGCATTTTCACTTTCCGCAAGTCTTAAATTGTTTTCAAAGGCAGCAATTGCCGCAGTATGCTCTTCATATTGTTCTTCGTATCCCTTTAACATACCTTCTTTTTCAACAATACTTATATGTAATCCCGCACGATCTTTTGCCCTTGCATCGTTAGCTTTCAGTGCTTCTTCTTCCCAATTTTCGCCGTATTGAGCAATCAACTCATTTTCCAGTTGCTGCATCTTATTTTGCTTATCTTGAATGTCGACTTTCAGTTTACCAATTTCAATGCTTTCCTGCATTTGCTTGTTCAGCGCTTCTTGATATATCGATCTTTGAGAATCCAAAATCGCTTCTACCCGTTTTCGTTGAATCAATTGATCTACGGATTGATTCATTTTATCATAATCCTGAATGATGCCATCAACGATACTAAACTCCGTACCTAGTGCTTCATTTAACAAGTTTATAATTACATTTGCTCTTCCTTCATCTTCTTTTTTTATTCTTCCACTTTCATCTGCCAACAACCGTAATTCATCACGCAAGTGCTGTGTATGTTCAATTTGGCTGAGGCTGCTGCCTAGCTGGCTTTTCTGTGTTTCCCCTAAACTTGACCACTGCTTGCGCGATTCTTCTAATGTCGTTTGCAGACGCAGCATTTCCTGATCCGTTTTTTTGAAGGTTTCATACAAGTATTCCAACCCGGTGAACACAGCGCTGATTCCCATTCCAATTGCATCAAACGGCAAATTTTTAAAAGTCTTGAGAAACAATTCTAAAATAGGCTCCATTCCTATAATGATATCTTTTGCTGATTGTGATTGATCCTTCTTAGTTCCACTAGTGTTATCTTTTGCTGATTGTGACTGATCCTTCTTAGTTCCACCAGTGTTATCATTTGCTGATTGTGATTGTTCTTTCTTAGTTTCACTAGTGTTATCTTTTTCTGATCGTGATTGCTCTTTCATAGTTCCACCTCATCTTTTTCCAGCCGCATACCTTTTGCCAGTATACCAGCATATTCATTTGCCTTCATTTGCTCACTTCGTTCATCAGGCAATGCATATAAACGCTTCATTCTTGCGTAATACTGCCGTTGTTCTTTCGTCATATTTGAATTTAGGCTGACACTACGATACATCATTACCTTTTTCATTTGTGAATCATCGGGAAGCTCCAAAAATAACTTACGAAATTTCCACCAATGCAAATACGCAATTTCATTTAAATCAATGTGATAATAAAAGAGAAAAGCGGTATAAATAAGATACTGATCATATTCATAAGAATATATCTGCTTATTCCTACCGCTTTGTTTTTGATTGTTTATTCTTTCACCACATTGAAAAAACCATAGCATTTGTTCAACCGCTTGTTCCAGAGGGGATGGAATCTGTTGATAATACAGTTTTAAAGCTTGATGCACTTTTTCGCGCTGAGATAACTTTAATGTCATCAATAATTCAAAGCGCAGTCCTATGCGAAAATCTGATTGAATCTTTACTTGCGTGCCGTTGATTGGAACACTAACTGGTACTTGATCAAGCAAAACATTCATGTAAATGCTTCCTTTAACTGATGAAATATAAAGAGCAGCAAGTCACAATGTTCCTTTACATTGGGCATGCGATAGCCAAATAATTGTTGATATACCCCTTGTTCAAACACTGTATCAAGAAATGCTTCACTGGCTTGTACGACCTTTAGCAAGATTTGATTGACTTCCTGAGCGTTCATTTCATTATGAACACTTTCAAACAATGGCTGAAATTGATCAATGACACTAAGTATTGCACGATATGTGTTCAGATTGATATTCGCATGATAGATGTGCTCATCGATACAAATAGGTATAGTTTGTGTCGCTTGTTTATCAAATGTATAGTTTTCCATGTGGTTTCCTCCTGCTAATACATTTTCCTTACTTGCTTTTAATCCGCCTCATTAAAGGTTAATGTATCACTCACAAATTCACCTTTCTGCGGATCACCTTTGTACAACAAGGCACCGGTCAAAGACATTGCTTCACCGCCGACACCGGAACCGCTGTTGTCAACGCGAATTGCTACGCGCTGTTTGTATGCGATACAAGCTCCTTCCGTTTTGCCTTTCATCCATGTGTAGCAATTGATAATTTCCGTTTCGCACTCAGCGCCAACTTTGCGCTCTCGTCCAATTCCTGCGATAAAGGTCGCTACCGGATCATCTTTGTCTAATTCGGCAGTAAAATCAAAAGTAGGCGCATAAGCCACAACGGAACTGGAACCGTTTTTCTGATGGATATAATGACTGTCTTTGGTTTTTGGATTCAGATTCTCTGTCAAATCCGAAAAGCCCTCTCCGATGAGTGACCATACCGGTACTTCTTTGGTTCCTGTGTTCATATAAGATAATAATTCATTTCTAGTTGCAATTGACATGATAATTTCCTCTCTTTCCATGTTACTTCATAAACTTTGCTTCATCCGATTTGCCTGTCAAACCTCTATGACAATCACTCATCGAAAGCAAAGCTATTTTATTTTGCGCTATCGTTCTACAAGCGCATTATGCTAAGCTGACCTCCTGTTTCGTCCTTATCGCATCTGGTGTTGCTTGTGCATCACATTCAATTAGATGCCAGCGCCATGCGACTACGTGTTCTTTGCATGCGGTGGATCTTTCATAGCATCATTCCTTTCTATCAGATTACTCCCATAGGAAGTAATAATCCCTTCATTTACCTTTGGGCTCAGAAAAAAACATGCCTGTGCATGTTTTATCTGTTCTCTTTCTTGAGATGATCCAACTGCTTGACAAAAGGTGTCATCGCCATCTCGAATCAGATCGGTACGATATTACGACTTTGCTTGTATTCATCATGATACATCAAGTAATGGATCGACAGTAACACTTTTCTGATATCGTTTTTTTTGCAGTTGCGCAGTCAATCTCATAAGAGAAAAACAAAGAGGTCTAGTGAGCGAAAGTATCGATAGAAGCCTCTGCCTATACTTTCGCAATATCATTATAGCACGCTGATGATACCCCATGATGGGACATTACTAGTTCTTTTCTTCCAGCTTTGCAATGATTTTCTCAATCGCCCTGCGCGTATTCTTATTGATCGTATCAGAGCGATAATGCAACTCATCTGCTGCTCGCTCAATTCGTTCACACTGATATTTCATTACATAAGTTTTCACAATATCATGTTGGGCTGGAGTCAATAGGTTCATCCACATATCCAATGCTGTAAGTTTATCTTCATAGTATTTCAGGTTATTCTCAGCATCTGCCTTGCGATAAAAGAGTCGCGCCTGAGCACTCATGCCATTATACGCATGATTGGCTACTTGTATCACACTGCCGCCAGCAACTGGATCATTTTGCATTTGTTCATATACTCGTATCTGCTCTTCCAATTGCTGCTTCTTTTGCAAATAAAAATAGTAGTTCATCAATTCACTTTTTACATAATTCTTTAGCTGTGCCTTGCGATTCATGATCGGTACACTTTCCCTTCGCCAATTCATCCTGTCAACTCCTTTCGCTCTTTTTGTGATTATCAATGTAGCATCATGAATGAGATTTACACCCTAAAACAACATTGCTATTTGCAATATTAGACGATAAAAAAATATCGGTAATTTCCACTTTCAGGATGTTGGCAATTTTCAATATGACATCAAAGTTTGCCTGTAGCGGCTCGTTTTCTATTTTCCGGTATGATTCGTAGGATATTCCTAAGATGAATGCCATTTCTTCTATTGATAATTGTCTCTGTCTACGCAGTTGCGCCAATGTATACTGCATACAATCATCACCTCCTTCTTAATCATACATTGCTAAATGTAATATGTCAACCATGTTATTACATATAATAATGTTCGGGTTTACTTTTTACACCTGTATGTTATAATTAAACTGCGCTGAGGTGGTAACATGACGACAATTTTTAGTAAGAATCTACGATATCTTAGAAAAAAACGTGGATGGGGCCAAGAAGAGCTGGCAAGCAAGACAAGGCGTTCGCAGCCAACCATTCAATTATGGGAAACCGATAAGCGTTCGCCGACCATGGGTATGGTGAAAGAGTTAGCAGAAATTTTTCAGGTGGATGTCAATACGCTTATTTATGAAGATATTGAGACTGGCATGAGGAGCAAGAGTGGATATGCAGAATCCATTATGCCGCAAGAGGAATCTTTTGATCATATCCATTCCCTTGTAGATGCCATGCGTATTGTGCTGGAACATCCAAATATCGCAGCTTATGGCGGTTATGATGCAGACCGGTTGAGCGATACGGAAAAAGATGAATTTGCGGATTGGGTTGCCAACAGTATTCAATTCTATGCCCGCAAGTTGCATAAATAACAAATAAAATACTACCAAGTATTTATGAAAGTAATACTTTCATTGTCAAGGTTAGTATTTTTTATTTTCCTTAATGTTGGTATTGACAGTGCATATATCATAAAATGAATGATTTTCACATTATTGTAAATCATTAGAAAAGTGCCAAACATCTCCTTAATTCATTTTTTATTCAGCAACTGATATAAATCGATATAGACATGCAAAGGCATTTTATTTATTCGCAGTTCATAGTAAACATACAAAAGCCAAGGCAAATCGAGTTCTGTCGCAACATCATGCGATGTTAATCCCAATTGTTTTCTTTTCGATTTCAGACTGTTCATCCTATCACCCCTCAAGAGTATGATGGCCGTCAATCCCTTAAGGTTTCGGAGATAAAAAATAAAGAAGAAGGGCACTTTTTGGGTGAGCCACCCATCTATATTGTAATATAATTCAGATTACTATTCTACTATTAGTTCAAACAATAATAAAAAAAATATAAATTTATAATATAAGTTTTATATAACTGTTTATTAGCTTTTGTTTATTTAAGAATAATTTTTAGTTAAATATTCAGATCGTAATTGTCGCAATATTAATATTTCCATCATTCCATTTTTCTCTACACTAAGTATGGCAATATTACTTTTGAATCGAATACAAAGTATACACACATATGAAGGCAAATCAAAAGGCAACATCATCGCGTTATGTAAAAAGTCCATAAGAACATGAATTGCGTTAGTATGAAAAAGATACGAATGCAAATGAAAGGAGTTTGACGAGAAAGTCGTTATAAAGATACAGTTTATGAAAAGCAAAATTATCAAGACATAATAAAAGAAGCCAGTTGATCCTTATCAAGCTGACTTTATTTTATCTATTCCGCATAAAGAACTTCATTGATTCGTGCCACTGCCGCATTTACACTATCCATGTCTGGAACCATCATATAGGAATAAAAGCCGTTGGCAGGAGAATATAGGGTATCGCCATAGCCGGTGACGGATTGTTGCTCAATCTCCCAACCATTCATTGTATCAATCTGTTTATTGATAAACGAAGTGATTGCAGAGGAACCCATGTTGGTTTGAAAACTACCACCAATTGCATCCATGATGCCGGTGTAGTTGTAAATGATTGCCGGAGAGATAGCTTTATTGATCATTCCGGTGATGACGCGCATTTGATTGCGGCCACGTTCCCTATCACCATCCGCAAAAGAGTAACGCTCTCTGGAGAATGCAAGTGCCTGATCCCCATCCAAATAGATAGATCCTACATCAAAGGTATAACCCTGTGCGGTAAAGTAATTCGGATTGTCCACTGTAATCCCGCCTAATGCATCTACAATGCTGATCAAGGAGGTGAAGTTGACACGAGCGTAATAGTTGATTTCAATTCCAAAGAATTGTTCCGCCGTATTCACCGTGCATTCGACTCCAAAGATACCGGTATGCGTTAGTTTATCTTGTGCTCCACCTTGGCAGGTCTGCGGCACATAGAAATCTCTGGGGATGCTTGTCAAAAGGATTTGATGCGTATTGGGATTCACAGTGGCAATCATATTCACATCGGAACGTGATCTTGTCGCAACCGATCCATAGGTATCAATTCCGGTAATATATACATTGAAAGGGGTATTTGTCACATCGACATCCTTACTGAAATCATTGACTTCCCGCTTTATTTCATGGCTATAAATCACCTTAGTATCCTGATCAAAAGTAGGATAAGAGTTCTCCATTAAACCACGATACGCCTCATTCAGAATAAGGGCATCAATTTCTCCCTCATAAAGCGCCTTTGCCTCATCATCATAACTGTTATATGCATGATAATTAAATCCATCACCGATTGCATCTCTAATATCATTTAAAGTCGCCGTCGTGTTTTCTGCATCAGCGCTTTCATATGCGCCAAACGCTCCATTTTCCAGATCATATAAATTCTCATAGCCGCTCTCATTTAACACGATCACCGATACCGTATCTGTTTCATACGCAACATCGGTAATTTTACCGATGATATTGCTTGTTTTATTCAAATAAAGATTCCCTACAATCAGTAAAATACTTAATACAACAATCAGTATTTTTCCCAAAGTTTGATTTACGCGATTCACTTTTTTACCGTATTGGAGCCACCACAGAGCCCATGCGCATAATGCTAGCAGGACAACTGCAACTGCCGTATATTTCATAGGGATAACACCAATCATGACCAATTGGATAAAAAGAAAAGCCATTAAGCAATACAATACGCCCAGAAAATAAAAACGAGGATCTTTATACCACTCTTTTTTCGTACTACTTGCATGCTTTACCGGATTCTTTCCTGTATTTTTTGAAGTACTTTTCACAGTAGTTTTAGAGCCATTTTTAACTGTGGTCTTGGATGTGCCCTTTTGTGTCGACACTTTTTTATCATCTTTTTGCATGTGCAAAACACCTCACTTATTAAATCGAAACAATTATACAATAAATGGCGAGGAATTGCCATCATTCTTGCAAAAGTGAAAGATACGAGTATGATTTGAAAATGATAATATCATAATGAAACGAAATTGATTTTGTCTTAAAGATTGATTAAAATAAGACCTCATAAGGAAGTGAGGTAATTATGCGGAAGGTGGATCTTAGAATGAACAATCAAAGTATGACATTATCAAAAAACTTGTGGATTCTAACGGCAATAAGAAACAGGCTACGATTAAACTCAAGTGCTCTGTACGCACTATTAATAGATTGATTACCAAGTATAAGTTAGAAGGTAAACAAGGCTTTATTCATAAAAACAGAGGCAGAAAACCTGCCGCTGCTTTCTCTGATGATATCAAAGCGACTGTGATTGATTTATACAAATCCAAATACTTTGGCGCTAATCTCTCCCATTTCACTTAACTCCTTTCCAAGTATGAAGATATTACTATCAGTGATTCTACTATTCATCATTGTCTTCGTGATATTGATATCTTATCTCCCAAGGCCAGAAAAAAAAGAAAAGACTCCTTGAGGCTGACCTGAGAAAACGTAAAAAGGACGCTAGTTCGCTTAAACACAAATCTGTCATTGAAGACAAGTTGGAACTGCTTAATCGCTGTAAGGCCCATCCTAGACGTCCCAGGTGTGCTTATATGGGTGAATTGGTTCAAATGGATGCCTCTCCTAATCTCTGGTTTGGCGATACCATCTCTCACCTACATTGGGCGATTGACGATGCTACTGGCATGATTCTTGGCGCTTTCTTTGATTCCCAAG